>JALYQL010000015.1 GCA_030855855.1 Bacteroidota bacterium
GGTAGGAATCGGATCTGTTTATACTAACCGGAATATTTTTGACTACCTGGATTTCGGTATCTATGCCCAGAACTCCAATGTTTCTTCAGTCAATAATTCCTTCCAGTTTATAACAGGACCGACAACGCTTACCAAGCCGGCCCCGAATTACGGAGCAGCTATTTATGGTATTTCGGATGCGCTTAACCTGTCAAAACGATTGCAGGTGGGAAATCTTACCAATAATTCGCAGAAAAATACATTTTACGATTGTGCAAGGGGAATTGATGTGAACGGATATTATGACACACGCCTTTCCTATAACCGCTACCAGAGCACGATCGTTTATGCCCCGATTCTGGCTTCACTCAGTCCTGTCGGAAATTACGGTGTGTTTATTAAGAGCGGCCGTTTCATTAATAACACCTGTGATCGTAATGAAATGGTAAATATGAACACAAGCGTAATGATCATTAGTGATGCTTTGCTCATAGCGCCGCTGAGCTATTCAAAGTTCCTGGGCGATGCCAATATTAATGGCAACATTTTCTCGGCTACCGTTCCGCCTTACGCAGCAGCTACCACACAGAGCGCACGGAACGGAGTTGTGGCGCAGAACGTGATACCGACTTGTACTGGTTGTGTTTTGTCAACCACTATCCTGGGCCGTCTGCATATCGATAATAATGTGATCGATAAACTTTTCAATGGCATAAGCATCCAGAACTGGCCGCGCGTCCCGACAGCAAATATCAACCAGATTACGCTCAGGTTTCAGCCAAATTTCTTCTCATTTGTTTTTGCGCAAAATGCCATCCGCATCATTAATTGCGGAAGTCCCCAGGTGTACCGCAATACCATTAACCAGGGCACAACTACCAAGCTGACGCTGCGTGGAATTTATGTTTCCAATAGCTCGTACAGTGTGGTGCGTTGCAATATTATCAATGGAGTCGGGCAGGATCTCGTTTTTGAAGGACCATGCCTTGCTTCCACTGTATTCAATAACGATCTCGGACCGGCACAGGATGGTCTGGTATTGATGAACAATGGCCAGATCGGACCACAAGGAAATGTTTCGCTGAATCTTACCAGCGACAACCGCTGGATCGGACCGTTCTCGCACGCGCGCACGTATACGCTCAATACATATACTCCGAATACACATTCGCCGCTTGTGGTAAGGAATACGTCCATTATGAATCCGGGGTTATTCCCATTGACAAACCTGACATCTCCGGGAGTTCCTGCGTTTGATTCTTACAATGCTGCAGGAGCAATATCAACCGCCGTAGGCGGCACGGCATTTAACTGTCAGCAGGCGCCGGCGATGGCGACAGGCCAGCCTTTCACATCGGTCGGGCTGGATATCCTTCAAAAAAATGTCCAGAACCAGGTTACGATGTTCGGACCGGTTTACGAAGCACAGTGGATGGCCAAGCAGAAAGTGGGCGAGCTCTTGAAAGACGATCCTTCACTGATTGGCAATTCGCAGATTCTGCAGCAGTTCGAAGCATCTATGTCGCAGGAGGAATTCGGCAAAGCAACACGGGTAAACGGCAGTATCACGGATAATAATTTTGCCAACGCGATTGCAATCAATAGCACGATCACGCGTGTTAGTATGATCGAACAAAACCAGCAGATATTCAATTCGGTCTATCTCGATATGGTAAGCGGGAGGACGATAAGCGCACAGCAACGAACTGATATTGAAAACATCGCGGCGCAATGTCCTGTTACCGGCGGACCTGCAGTTTACCAGGCACGCGCACTTTTGACCGCGGTGTATGACGATTACGTGGAGTGGGTCGACAATTGCAACTTCCCGAACAGCCCACCAGCACCTCGTTTCGGAAATCCATCCCCGGGAGAAAATGCATCTTCCGCAGCGGTTAATCTTTACCCGAATCCAAATAACGGAGAGATGAGCCTCGATTACACGCTGCAGGAAGGACAAACCGCGGTGTTCTATATTCTTGATGTTACCGGTCGCGTGTTGATGACGAAAGAACTCGCAAACAACGAGCAGCATACGCAGGTATCAGCAGCTGACCTTGCATCAGGTATATACATCTGGCAGGTGATCATCGACGGAAAAGTTGCGAGGATCGATAAACTGATCATTGCGAAATAGTGAACAAATCCAATAGCAAAGAAAACCTTGTCATATCTTTATGACAGGGTTTTCTTGTTTAATATGCGCAATTTTTTCTTCGTATTATTTATTTCTTCTTTCCTTGACGAAGTCCATTCGCAAAATAATCTTGTGCCCAATCCCGGCTTCGAAGACAGCATTCAATGTGTCATTTCTGCGGGGCAGTTTAGTGGTTATGTAAGCGACTGGACGGGGAATGCACAGTATTTCAGCAGCCTCTGCCAGGGATATGAAGTCGAAGTTCCTGAAGGCGCATGGGGATACCAGGCCCCACGCAGCGGAATATCTTATGCAGGAATTTATACCGGCATCTGGGATACCATACCTTCGCATTTGAATGCACGTTATTACGTTCATGTTCCTTTGCTTCAAACGCTGCAGCAGGGAAACCGGTATTGTGTTTCCTTTTATGTAGGTCTGGGTAATAATTGCATGTATGCCTGCAATGATATCGGCGCTTTATTTACAGATACTGCATTGTCTTCTTTCAATAATTATTTAATTGCCGCAAATCCCCAGATTGCCAATAACGGAGTCCTGAATCCATTAACCGATACCAGCGGATGGACGCTCGTGAGCGGAATTTTTACGGCAAATGGAGGTGAACAGTTTGTAACAATCGGGAATTTTAAAAACGATTCACTCAGCGATTCCTTGTATGTTCATCCACAGATCGAGTTTACATACGCCTGGGAACATTCCTATTATTATATCGATGATGTTTCCGTTGTTCAACTTCCGTTTGCCGATGCTGGTATTGACACGGTAGTTTGCCGGACTGATTCGGTTCTGATCGGCATGGTTGCATCGGGAAGCGCCGTTTATTCGTGGATGCCAATCACAGGTTTGAGCTCAGCCTCAGTTGCACAACCTTACGCTCACCCTTTACAAACCACCACTTATTACCTGAATGTCGATCCCGGATTTCCGGTTGACTGTGCAGGCATTTCTGTAGATTCTGTAACAGTGGTTGTAAATGATTGCAGCGTTCAGCCTGATTTTTTTGTGCAGACGATCTATAAAGCCAGTGACAATTTTTTCATTTCGGGCTTGCCTGAAAATTCATCAATCGAAATTTTCGATATGCGTGGCAGGAAAATATATTCGGCCGAGAATTATGCCAATGATTTTAGCCTTTCATCAATTTCTGCGGGTATCTATTCTTATCGCTTCAGATTTCCCGATGGAACCTTGCAGGCCGGCAAATTTTCGGTGTTAAAATAATTCATCTTTTCCCTGGAAACTTTGCGCCCTGGCAGGAATAAAAACCTGCGAATTAAATTTGTCTTGCAGGCAAGGTTTGCCTCTGTGGCCAATGTCATTAAGTTAAGCGCATTTTTGATCTATTTACAAATCAGTGGATGTGAGAACAGGCCGCACCTACGGCGCTTTTCTGAGTGTATGATTTCTTTACAGACAGGACGCACCTACGGCGCTAAATGCAGGACTATTTTTTCCAGCGCCGTAGGTGCGTCCTGTCTCTAAAATCATGCGAAAATCGTTAAAGCGCCGTAGGTGCGACCTGTTCTCACCTGAAGATAAAGTTCTGAATAATCAGGAAATTGCTCCGCCATGGGGGATTAATTAATGTGTGTTCGCTTAACTTAATGACATTGCTCTGTAGCACAGCGGCACCGTTTGACTTTTAGTTCACATGATTTTTACGGTGCCTCCTTGCCTTTATGATAATAAAACCTGCGAATTAAATTTCTCTCACAGCAATAGTATCGCCACCAAAGCAAGGTTGTTTAAAAACTTATTATGAATTTGCTGATTGCTAATTCTCCTTCAGATCTTCCACCTGCTTTTTATAAAGCTCCCTGTAAATGCCATTCTTCTCCAGCAATGAAGCATGCGTTCCTGATTCAAGTGCTTTTCCTTCATCGAGCACAATAATCTGATCGGCATAACGGACGGATGAAACACGATGCGAAATAATCACCGTCGTTTTTCCACTCATGATGCGACGGAGATTAGACAGAATTTCATCTTCCGTTTCTGTATCAACCGCGGAAAGACAATCATCGAAGATCAATATCTGCGGCTGCTTCAGGATAGCTCTCGCGATGGAAATACGTTGCTGCTGTCCGCCCGATAAAGTAACGCCGCGTTCACCGACAAGCGTGTCAAATTTATCGGGGAACTCCATGATATTGGCGTACACTGCTGCATCTTTTGCGGCCTGCTCGATGGCGCTGCGGTTGCTGTCGATTTCTGCAAGGTCGTGCGCGCTGAAACCGATATTGCCCGCGATGGATTCCGAAAAAAGAAAAACTTCCTGCGGCACATAACCGGTGCGATCGCGCAACTCGTCGAGATTTACTTTTTTAACCGGCTTGTTGTCAATTTTAATTTCGCCATTGCTTACATCAAACAAACGCACCATCAAATGCGCGATGGTTGATTTTCCGGAACCTGTTCTGCCAATGAAAGCGATTGAGCTTCCCGGCTCCGCGGTAAACGACAGGCCATTCAAAGCCGTTACTCCTGAATCGGGATATGTGAAAGTGACATTGTTGAATTCGATCTTTCCGCGCAGGTTTAATGCTTCTGTTGTCGGATTTTTTATCTCAGGCTCAATATGCAGAAATTCATTGATACGTTCCTGCGAAGCTGCCGCGCGTTGAATAAGTGAAGTTACCCAGCCTAATGATGCAATCGGCCAGGTAAGACGCATCACAAACAACACAAAAGAAGTGATCACTCCAATAGTGATTTCCCCGTTGATCGCTTTTGTTCCGCCGATAAAAATCGTGATCAGGATACTCATCCCGATCAGCAGCATCATAAAAGGCTGAAACAACGATTCTGTTTTTGCGAGCGAAAGATTTCGCTTCATGTATTCATCCGATTCTCCCACAAAACGATCCTGGATCTGCTCTTCGCGAGTAAAAGCTTTCACCACGCGGATACCTGAAAATGTTTCCTGCGATGAAGTAGAAAGCATCGAAAGCTGTTCCTGCACTTTAAGGCTTTTCTTATTAATGCGGTTGCTCACTACATAAATGGACCACGCGAGCAGAGGCAGGGGAGAAAGCACATAAAGCGTAAACACGATATCCGTTTTGAACATGAAATAGATCGTCATCACCAGCGTGATCAGCGTAGTGGTTGTGTACATCACCGCCGGACCTACATACATACGCACACGACCGACATCTTCTGAAATGCGATTCATGAGGTCGCCGGTATTGTTGGTCTTGTAAAATTTCTGATCGAGCTTTTGATATTGATTAAAGACTTCATTCTTCATATCATATTCGATCAGCCGTGACATTACGATGATGGTCTGTCGGTTGAGGAAAAGGAAAAATCCGTAGGCAAGTGTGTAAAGAATAATTTCCAGCCCGTACATCAGCAGGATGTGAACAGTTGCATCGCGTTGGAGATGATGATCGCTGGCGAATTTTGCAAAATCAAGTCCGTTGCCCAGAAGATCGACTGAGCTGGTAATGAAATAAGTGGAAAGGCAAATGAACAGAAGGCCGGAGAAAAACCGCAGCTTGTATGTCCAGAAAAATTTATTTAAATAGCCTAACGCTTTCACAGTAGCCTCTTATTTTTTAAGATAAAATGCGGGCGATTTGGTGCTGAAAAACCCCTACTTTTGTGCCCGTCCTACAAAACAGGGCGCAATTTACGGATTATAACAGGTAAATTTCAACGACTGAACTTATGCTGACAGCTAACGATACCAAAGCAGCAAATCTTGCCACCGGTCCGCTCGGCCAAATGTCCGTTTTCGATCACGAGGAAGTGGTTTTTTGTAACGATAACGCGACCGGCCTGAAAGCTATTATCGCGGTTCACAATACCGTTCTTGGGCCTGCGCTTGGCGGTACAAGAATGTGGGCTTACGCGACCGAAGCAGAAGCATTGACAGACGCTTTACGCCTTTCACGCGGAATGACCTACAAAGCTGCTGTTGCCGGATTAAATCTCGGTGGCGGAAAAGCGGTGATCATCGCCGATTCACGAAAAGACAAAACAGAAGCGATGATGCGTCGTTTCGGAAAATTTGTAGACAGCCTTGGCGGAAAATATATTACCGCTGAAGATGTCGGCATCGGCACAAAAGATATGGAACATGTTTACATGGAAACAAAACATGTAACCGGAATTCCACCAGCCTTAGGCGGAAGCGGCGATCCTTCTCCTGTAACCGCTTATGGCGTTTATATGGGAATGAAAGCATCAGCAAAAGAATGCTGGGGAAAAGACAGCCTCGCTGGAAAAAAAGTGCTTGTGCAGGGAATTGGTCACGTTGGCTCTGTGCTGGTGGATCATCTTATAAAAGAAGGCGCTGTTGTTTTCGTGACGGATATTTTCGAAGACCGTATTACTGAAGTGAAGAAAAAGCACCCGGAAGTGGAATTTGTTCCGGGCGATAAAATTTTCGATCTCGATATTGATATTTACGCTCCGTGTGCTTTGGGTGCAACCATCAATAACGATTCACTTTCACGTTTGAAATGCGCAATCATCTGCGGCGCTGCCAATAACCAGCTTGCAGATGAGAACGTGCACGGACAGATTGTGATGGAAAAAGGAATGCTTTATGCGCCGGATTTTGTGGTGAATGCGGGCGGACTTATTAATGTCTATTCCGAAGTTGCAAAATACGGGCGTGAATACGCATTAGCGCAGGCTGAAAATATTTACAACACAACAGCTTCGATCTTCGCGTTATCCAAAAAAGATTCTATCCCGACTTTTATGGCTGCCAACCGCACCGCCGAAGCACGTATTGAAGCCATGGCGCGTTTACGTACAAAACGATAAGGGTGAATAATTACCAATTACCAATTATAAAATCAAACCTCGCAAACTGAAGAGTTCAAAAGTTTAAATCCACATCACAAGAGCAAAACCGTTTTAATTTTGAGAGTGGGAATTAATTCTTCTGGATTTTTTAATGTGTTCTTTATTTTAAATAGATGCTAAACAGAAGATACCTGCGAATACAGGTGATGCAAGCGCTTTACAGCTTTTTTTCGTCGGGCGAAAATGGTGGAGGCGATATGCCCCGTGGAGAACGAGAGTTGATGCGCAGCATTGATAAAACGTATGAGCTTTATCTTTATCTTCTTCTCATTTTTGAAGAGCTTGTACGTGTGGCATCCAGCCGTATCGACATCGGTAAAGAGAAACATCTTCCTTCGGCTGAAGAGCTGAATCCGAATTTACGATTTGTCAATAACCGTGTTATCGCACAATTGACACAGCATAACAAGCTGCGCCGCGAAGCTGATATCCGTAAGCTGATGTGGCAGATGGATGATGAAATGTCGCTGGTGCGTAATCTCTGGGCACAGATCAAAGTGTGGGACGAATACAAAGCTTACATGAGTTCAGAAACGGATTCCTACGCGAAAGACCAGGAATTTGTCGTCGATCTTTTCAAGAAATTTATTGCGGACGATGAAGGCACGGAAACATTCCTTGAAGAGCGTAACATGCATTGGCCCGGCGATCTTAACATGGCTGTTGCGCCCGCTATTATCCGTACGCTTGAATCCGGGAATGAAACCCGCGAACCGGCTCTTGCGCCTTTATTCAAAGATCCGGAAGACGACAAACAATTCATCGTTGATCTTTTCCGTAAAACCATCGTTGATAATGAACGCTGCGAAAAGCTGATTGCGGATAAAACTAAAAACTGGGAAGTGGATCGTATCGCGGTGATGGATGTTATCCTTATGAAAATGGCTATTGCCGAACTTTTGCATTTCAACAGCATTCCGGTAAAAGTGTCGCTCAACGAATACATCGAAATCTCTAAAACCTACAGCACTCCAAAGTCGAAACAATTCATCAATGGAATCCTCGATAAAATTGTAATTGATTTTAAGCAGGATGGCACCATGCAGAAAACCGGCCGGGGGCTGATGGAATGATAATTACCAATTACATAATTACCAATTACTGGCGCCAGTTTCCTGTTTCCCAATTCCCAGTTAAGCGGTACAATGGACCAATTAAATAGTAGTTGTAAAGAAATCGGCAATCGGCAATCACAATTCGGCAATTCACAGTAATTTAGCAGTCTCAAGAACCATTTACATGAAAACAGCATTTATTACCGTTCTGGCTTTTGTTTTTGCTGTAGGATTTTCTTCCTGCGCACCGAAAGAAAAAAAAGTAACAACCGATCTCGTCAATATCAACGACAAGCCTGTTGGAAAAGATCCGGTCATGAAATTTGAAACAGAAGTTCACGATTTCGGAAAAATTTCACAGGGTGAACGCGTGAGCTATTCATTCAAATTTAAGAATACCGGAGGCTCCGACCTTATTATTTACGAAGCGCATGGCTCCTGTGGCTGCACGGTTCCGCAATTTCCGAAAGATCCTGTAGGGCCCGGCGAGGAAGAAGTAATCAACGTTGAATTCAACAGCGAAGGGAAACGCGAAATGCAGGAAAAAACAGTTACGCTTACCACAAATTGTTCACCAAATACCAAAGTAATCACCATCAAAGCCAACGTGGTCGTTCCTGACTACAGGGGCGGCAAATAATCAAACCCTCCCGCGCTAAAAAAGCAACGGCAGATAAAACCAAAACCAAACTATGTCATTTTTACAGATTTTATTGCAAACAGCTCCGGCTGCACCAGCAGGTGGCGGCGGATTTATGAGCGGCGGAATGAGCAGCTTCGTCATGATCGGACTTGTGATCGTGGTATTTTATTTTTTCATGATGCGTCCGCAGATGAAAAAGCAAAAAGAGCAAGCCAGTTTTCTCAATGAAATCGGAAAAGGAACCAAGATCGTCACCATTGGCGGTATCTGCGGAAAAGTGCTTGAAGTCCGCGGGAAATCTTTTTTGATCGAAGTAGAAGGTGGAAACCGTTTACAGATAATCAAAAGTGCGATCTCTCTCGAAAATTCCAAAGTTTTCAACGCTGAAACGGCTGACGATAAAGAAGTAGAGAAAAAGGATTAAAATAAATGTACGAATTACGATGTACGAATTACGATTTCAAATTACACATCGTACATCGTAATTCGCACCGAAGGCGTTCCTTCGGGATAATTCGTACATTAAAAATGGCAGAAAAAGATTCTACTGAACGCGGTAAACCGGAAAAGAAAACACCTTTTCTGAGTCGCCGCGTTTCTTCTTATGTGGTCTGCCTGTTTATTGCCGGACTTTTCTGGCTGCTGCATTCGCTTTCCAAAGAATACATTATTACGATCCGCGTTCCGGTTTCTTATTCGCATTTGCCGGAACAAAAAATGATCGCCGTCGATCTCCCTGATTCTGTGAATGCTGAAGTGATCGGCAGCGGCTTCACCATTCTTGCTTTCCAGCTCACCAACGCTTCCACACCGCTCGATCTCGACGCACGACAGTCACGCTCGCTTGGAAATGGCGATTTCGCGCTGGCTACGTATTCACATTCTGAACGTATCGAAGGCGCTATCGGCCACGGACTGAAAATCCTCCGTGTTATGCCTGATACGATCGTGCTGAGCTTTGAAGGTAGAGCTGAAAAAAGAATACCCGTGCGACCACGTGTTACTGTAAAATGCGCACCAATGTTCAGGCTTGGCGACAGCATTAAAACAATTCCTTCGTATGTAACGGTCAGCGGGGCAGAAGCGCTCGTGAAACGCATCAGCTACATTGAAACAGAACCGAAAACATATTCAGGGCTTAATAAAGCGGTGAACGAGCAGGTAAATCTTGTGCTGCCACCTGATCTGCGACAACTCACGGTTTCATCACCTAAAGTCAATCTCATTGTTCCTGTCGGTCAATACACAGAAAAGAAATTTTCCATTCCTGTGGAACCCATAAACGTTCCGCCGAATGTAGTCCTGAAAACATTTCCCGATAAAGTCGACGTAATTTTCCAGGTCCCGATCGGCGATTTTGAAACGATCACGATAGATATGTTCCGCATCGTGGCAGATTATTCAAAAATAGACCCGGGCGGAAACACCATCGCCATCGAATTCGTCCGCCAGCCCTTAAACGTGCTGAACCTTCACGCGCAACCTCAACGGGTAGAATTTCTGATAAGGAAGTGAAAGGGTACGAATTACGAATCAAAACGAAAATACGAAAGGAATGAAATACGAATTGCTGAATATCAACAGGAACAATGCCCTAAAAGGTATTCGTATTTTCGTTTCGTATTTTCGTTTTGATTCGTAATTCGTACCCCATGACTTTTCCTGAAAGATTTGCTGAAGTAGTTGTTGATTTCCCTCGTAAGAAAATCCTTGCGGATAAAAACGGAGCTTATTCTTCGGAGGATATTTATCATACTGCCCAGTTTGTTGCGGCGGAAATTCTTGAGCATAAAAATTACAAAGGCGAACGGATTTGCCTGCTTGCACCTGCAGGTTTGCCTTATGTTGCCGGAATGCTTGGTGGAATGATGAGTGGCGCCATGATGGTTCCTCTCTGCGTCGACCATCCGAAAGGGGAGCTCGAGCATGTAATCGCGGATAGCCAGGCGAAAATAATTCTCTGTCATCCCGATTTGCTGCACCTTGTGACAGAAATAAAAATTCCGAAGAAGAAATTAATTGTCAGCGCGCCACCTAAAGAACCTGTTCCATACAATTGGGATTATCCTGCCGCTTCCGCCAACGCGTTGATGCTTTACACCAGCGGAACAACTGGAAAGCCAAAAGGAGTTGTGCACACACATGCTTCATTAGC
>JALYQL010000141.1 GCA_030855855.1 Bacteroidota bacterium
ACCCCCGCGCTATTCGTATATTCGTACCATTCGTAATTCGTACCCTTAGTATATTCGTACTTATTCGTAATTCGTACCCTTTATGACAAAACAACCGGGCATTCTTCTGATCTATACCGGCGGCACGATCGGCATGATTAACGATGCGGCTACAGGAGAGCTGAAGCCGTTTAATTTTACACGCTTGCTTGATGAAGTGCCCGAGCTGAGGAAATTTCAAATAAATATTGACACGTATTCATTTGAAAAGCCGATCGACTCTTCAGATATGCATCCTGACAGCTGGATTCGCCTTGCGCGGCTGATTGAGAAAAATTATAGCCTGTACGATGGCTTTGTTATACTCCACGGTTCCGATACGATGGCCTATACCGCCTCTGCATTAAGCTTTATGCTGGAGAATTCGGGGAAACCTGTTATACTCACCGGATCACAATTGCCGATCGGGACTATAAGGACCGACGGAAAAGAAAATCTCATCACCGCGATAGAAATTGCCGCTGCGAAACGTAATGGAAAGCCGGCAGTTCCTGAAGTGTGCGTGTATTTTGAATTCCGTTTATTCAGGGGTAACCGTACGCTGAAAGTGAATGCGGAACATTTCCGTGCGTTCAAATCGCCGAACTATCCTTCGCTGGTGGATGCAGGAGTTCATCTTAAATATAATGAAGCTGCAATACTGCCTCAGCCTTCGCGGAAGCTGAAAGTATTTACGAAGCTTGATTTGAATGTTGCCGTTCTTAAATTATTTCCCGGAATTACTCCCCAGGTGATTGACGCGGTGCTTGGAATAAAAAACCTTCGCGGGCTGGTGCTGGAAACCTTCGGCGCCGGCAATGCTCCAACCGATAAATGGTTTATAAAAGCGCTTGAAAAGGCGATCAAAAAAGGACTGATCATTTTGAATGTTACACAGTGTTACGCGGGAAGAGTAGAGCAGGGGCGTTATGAGACAAGCTCTCAGCTGGAGAAGATCGGCGTTATCGGTGGGGCCGAAATGACCACGGAAGCGGCGATCACCAAATTAATGTATGTAACGGGGAAAGAAAAGAGCAGAAAAGCTATTATCGCCCAACTCAGGCAAAACCTCCGGGGCGAATTGACCGCAGAGTAAGGGATAAAAATTTAAATTAATCACGCTTAAACGTTACAGGATTGCCCTATTTCTTATCCCCTCAGAAGGTTAAAGGGAATGTGTAACATATTTATCAATTAAAAACGATTGAAGTTATACGACGATACAACTTTTTAACGTCCAGATTGAAAAATTTTGCAGGACTATGGCATACCGTTCAGATCCTACAAAAGAATTTCTCCAGGCAGTTGGAGATAATATCCGCTACTACCGCCAGAAACGCGGTTTAACGCTGGAAGCGCTCGGCGACGATATTGGCCTTGACAAGGGGAATATGCATCGTATCGAAGCAGGAAAAAATATCACGCTGCTTACGCTGCTTAAAATAGCTTTGTTCCTTGAGATCGATCCGGTGAAGCTTTTGAGCAATGATGTCAATATTTCCCTGGAAGATGCGGAAGATTATATTGTACGCAAACGCCAGGCACGCACCCGCTCCAAAGCAAAGCTGAAACGCAAAACGGCGAAGAAAAAGTAATTACCAATTACCTTATTACCAATTACCAATGGGGAAGTGGAAATAAGGTAATTGGAAACAGGAAAAATCACCAATTACCAATGGTGAAGTAAGCGTGAAAGCTATCGAGACTCACTACCTTTTTCATTGGTAATTGGTAATTCTTTCAGGTAATTGGTAATTACTTTTTCTTCGCCTTTTTTATCTTCCCGCGCAGCAGAATACTCTTGCCTGCAGCATCCATATTCTGCTTAAAGCCCCCTGCACCTGCCCGGATATTGTCGAGCGTAATTTTCAATTCCTGCGCGAAAACCGTATCCATGAGCAGCATTCCGATCGTTCCGTTTCCGTCTTTAAGGTTGGTTGTAATCTCCGCGAGGTTGGTTGTGATGGTTGCCGAATTCTCGGTAGTCGTTTTTAATTTTTCAAGAATGTCATCCATATTGATTGGTATTTCTGTTTTAATAACATCGTTGTCCTGGATCTCTTTTTGCCCGCTGGTTCCCGGAATTATCTGAACGATTTTATTTCCCATCAATCCATCCGAACCGATAATCGCTTTGGCATCTTTCTTTATGAATTTTTTTGTGTCAGAATCGATCAGCATCTCGACACGAACTGATGTATCGCTTACCTGTTCGATGTTTTCAATGATGCCGACAGTGATTCCGGAAAACCGCACATTATTTCCTACCTGTAATCCGCCGATGTCTTTAAACATTGCGATCACACGGAAGCTGCTGTTAAAAAGCTGTTGCCGTTGTCCTACAAAATAAAGCCCTGCAATAAATAATGCCAGGCCTATCGTGACAAATAATCCGAGTTTTATGGAGCTTCCTTTTTCGTTTTTCATGATGTAACTTTTATACTATTCAAAAAATGCTTTGATCTTTTCATCCTCCGAACTGGAAAGCTCTTTGAATGTTCCTTCAGCGATAAAAACTCCTTCGTCAAGAATTAATACGCGGTTGGAAACTATTCTTGCGCATTCCATATCGTGGGTGATAATAACAGACGATGTATTGTATTTTTTCTGCACCTGCAGGATGAGCTTGCTGATCTCTTTGGATGTAATCGGGTCAAGTCCGGTAGTCGGCTCATCATACAGCATGATCTCCGGTTTGAGAATGAGTGTCCTGGCGAGCCCGACACGTTTACGCATTCCGCCGGAAAGCTCAGAGGGCATTTTGTCAATGGCTTCTGATAATCCGACATTTTCAAGCGCCTCTTCAACGCGCGCATTCTGTTCATCCGGTGTTTTCAACTTAGTTCCGCGCAATGGAAATTCAAGGTTTTCGCGGACGGTCATTGAATCGTATAAAGCCGCGCTCTGGAAAAGAAAGCCCACTTTTTTCCGCAGCGCGTTCAAACCGGCAGCGTCCAGCTCAGAAATGTTTTCTCCAAGGATGTCAATCTTTCCTTCATCAGCGTTGATCAATCTGACCAAACATTTTGCCAGCACGGATTTTCCGCTTCCTGATTTTCCGAGGACCACCACATTTTCTCCACGGCTTATCTGCATAGAAACATCCTTCAGCACTTCTTTCGAACCGAAAGCCAGCTTCATGTTTTGTATATCGATTACAATTTCTCCTTTTTCCATTATGAAACGAATAAGTCTGTGAATTGTACAGCGATCATATCAATGATGAATATCAGAAGTGATGCGATCACCACCGAAGCGTTTGCCGCAATACCGACACCTTCAGTTCCTTTATTGGAATTATATCCTTTAAAGCAGCTGATGATCCCGATTGAAAATCCGAAGAAGAAAGTTTTTATAAATGCCGGGAAAATATCAGACCAGTCAAGCGAATCGAAAACCTGGGAAAAGAAAAGATGAAAGCTTACATCACCGCTGATATTTACCCCGAGATATGAGCCGTATAATGAAATTGCATCTGAAACAATCACAAGCACCGGGATCATTAATGTAGCTGCAAGCACGCGTGTAACCACTAAATATTTAAAGGGATTTATTCCCGAAACTTCCATCGCGTCGATCTGTTCGGTCACTTTCATTGAAGCCAGCTCGGCACCTATTCCGGATCCGCTTTTACCGGCGCAGATCAGTGCTGTAATAACAGGGCCGATTTCACGGATGATAGAAACCGCTACCATCGAAGGAAGCCAAGACTCTGCACCAAATTCGGCAAGCGTCGGGCGTGACTGTAACGTCATAACCATTCCCATGATAAAACCGGTGATGGCAACCAGTGGAAATGATTTGTAGCCGATGAGGTAACATTGCCGCACCAGTTCGCGGAATTCAAATGGAGGGATAAATAATTCTTTAAAATAACGGCCTGTGAACCTGCTCAAGGC
>JALYQL010000169.1 GCA_030855855.1 Bacteroidota bacterium
AAACGAAATTCGTTATCATGTCATAACACATTGCTATTATTCTACTTCAACCAGGAAGAACTTTCTGATGATGAGATATAAAAATGGCTATGATGGATATTGGATTATGACGCAGGCTGATCTTACAAAAAAGAATAAGACAGATAAGTACAGGAATCCAAATCGTTTTTTTACAGAACCAAAATACATTATCCGCGATAACACTACGATACTGATGCAACTGGATGCAAACGGAATTTCTTACATGGGAGGAAATGTTTCGGAATGGCTCGACAACGATTATACCGCGTGGCAAGCCGCATTTCATATAAGGTTGAAGATGCTGCATAGCGTAAGCACTCCCGATGCCCAGCTGCAATACCAGCTTGAATCTTATTATGATTCATTCAACGCAAAAAATGGCAAGCTGGTCCGTGGGGCAAATTGGCTTGATGAACGCTATTCGCTTAGTGAAGGGAAAAATCCAGAAGGGATGAATGCAAAAACATTCGTCGATCCCACCAAATCACATTGCACGCTCGGATTCAGGTACGTAGTGCATGTGACAAAAAAATAAATTCAACATCCGGAATCCATGTGACCCGAATGTTGAATTTTTGAATCTTGAATTTTGAATTAAAAGTGCAGCAGGAATTTCACCAGCACTTCTGCAGCGGTTTTCGCATCTGAATCCGGTTGCACAACCACATCTCTCCACACGATATTATTCACGAAAGTATGTCCGTTATAATCCGTAGAGTGATACAGATCGCCGCACATCACTTCGAAGATAGCGCGGTCCACAAGCACATCGTTATCAAAATCCACGCAACGATTGTCGAGATAACACGTTTGTCCGTTCAGGTAATCTTCAAGCAGGTCAAACGAAGGACGCTTGTTGGAAAAGTGATTATGCGCCACCCACAACCTGCAATATGCATCACGGCCGATAATTACAGCGGGATGAAGTGAGTTGTGCGGATTGTCAACTTTTTGTCTTGTAACGACAATACCTGAATCACAACAAGAGAAGACAGGAACGATTCCTGTTTTTGTTGCCACGGTAATAAGTTTCCTTACCGGTGCAAATTCATTCTGAAATGCAGTTTTCATTCTGGGGAGAATTAAGTTTACTGTGGGTTTACTTTCAATATAAATTTAGCAAGAAGCATGCCGATAGCGCTGCAGATTATCGAATAGTTATGAAACTATTATTGTTAAATAAATCCAATTCTCATAAGGAAAAACGAAGCTGATTTTGCCGGAATAGCAATTCAGCCCGATGAAGAAGGGAGTGGATTCGATGACTTTATAAACAGTAAAAAAGGTGAGTGATTGAATGTAGTGGGTGAACCATTTTTTTTGACCGATAAGTGGTGACGCCGGCCCGACGGAGTGATAAAAAAATCCGCTTTCATTTCAGAAAACGGATTTCACTTTATTTCGGATTATTTTTTCCTGGCCATTTTCTTTTTTGCCTTCACTTTTTTCTTTACCACGATCTTTTTTGCTTCAACCAGCACAGGTAACCCGCCATTTCCCGTTATCCAATCCAGGTAATTCCCGGAATTAATAACATGAAACTCTGCATCAGGATAATTTTCAACCCACGCAGAAGGCGCTTTCGGAATTTTATGCGCGCTCCATTTGAATTCGTAACCGTATAATTTTCCACCGCGGTCTTCTATCCAATCCAATTCCTGCTGAGAATAAGTGCGCCAGAAATAATTATTTACCAATACACTTTTATACGATTGAAATTTCAAACGTTCTCCAAGTAAATAATTTTCCCAGAGCTCACCCACATCCGCGCGAAGGTGCAGCGGATTATGATTTGCGATGATCGTGTTTCGGATTCCGTTATCATAGAAATACCATTTGCTCGTCTTCACAATTTCCTTGCGCAGGTTTCTGCTGAAGCCTTGCACACGATAAATCACAAACACTTTTGTGAGCAGGTCAAAATAGCGCTCTACCGTGTTTTTGCTCATTCCTGTTTGCCTTCCCAGCTCTTCCAGCGAAACCTGCTTTCCCACCTGCAACGCAAGTAAACGAAGCAAGTCGTGGATCTTTGTGGAATTACGGATGGAATCGAGCGCAAGAATATCTTTGAGCAAATAGGAATTCACAATTTCTTTCAGGTATTCCGCTTTTTCTTCGCGTGTTTCCAGTTTCTGCAATTCAGGATATGAGCCGAAAATCAAACGGTCTTCCAGGTTGTTTTTTTTGTCAAGCGCATTTTCTACCTGGTCAAGCTCCATCTGCGCAAGCGGAAAAAGATAAAACGTATTTTTCCTTCCCGTAAGCGGCTCGCCGATATTCTGATCAAGATCAAACATGGAAGAACCTGTGGCGATGATTTTCAAATCTTCGATTTCATCCACCATCAATTTCAGCGCAAGCCCGATGCCGGGAACCTTCTGTGCTTCATCAATTACAAGCAAGCGCACATCGCCCAGCATCTTTTTGTAATTGCTCACGCGGCGGTCCTGCAAAAGTTCAATAGTGGCAGTATCTTCTCCGTTGAGCAAAAGATAGTTTTCATTCACAACAGTTAATATCTGCCTGAGCAAAAAAGATTTTCCGGTTCTCCTCGGACCAAGAATAACGAGCACTTTCCCGGGAAGGATTTTCTTCACCAGCGAATCAAACAGCGCGCGTTTTATGGTTTCGGCCTTACTCATAACTCACAAATATACGGAATTGCGTCAGTATGTTGACGCTATTAATCTAAATTGCGTCAACATACTGACGCAATTAATCTAAATTAAGTCAATTGCACTTTAAGAACCTGACTGTCAATCACATACAATAAGTCGCAGTAGTATAAGTCGTTTTATAACGGACCCGCAAAAACAAAAATCCTCTCTCCAATGGAGAGAGGACAATAAATCAGGACGATCTGTTTTATTAAGACGGAAAATACGCTAAGCTTTCGCGACAATCCCGATCTTCTTCTTGATACCTTCTGTAGTGATCGAACCCGGACGCTCAATAGGCGACCCTAAAGCACGATCCCAGATCAGCGAAGCAAGAACACCTAACGAACGCGAAACTCCGAAGAGCACAGTATAAAAATCAAATTCCTTAATACCGAAATGCATCAGTAAAGCACCTGAGTGCGCGTCAACATTCGGCCACGGGTTTTTAATCTTTCCCGTTGATTCCAAAATCGGGGGAGCAACTTTGTAGATCATCTGCACAATCTCGCAAAGCGCGTCAACACCTTTTGGTTCTTTAATATAACGATTGTAAAAATCCTGCTGCGCTGCAAAACGTGGATCTGTTTTACGAAGCACGGCGTGACCGTAACCCGGAACAACGCGACCATCGGTTAATGTTTTTTGAATGTAATCCGCGATCTGCTGTTCGGTAGGAAGCTCAGCGCCGATTTCTTTTCTCATTTCAAGTATCCACGCGATCACTTCCTGGTTCGCGAGTCCGTGCAATGGTCCTGCGAGCCCGTTCATGCCCGCAGCAAATGCCAAATACGGATCACTCAACGCGGAGCCGACTAAGTGCGTGGTATGTGCTGAAACATTTCCGCCTTCATGATCGGCGTGAATCGTCATGTACAAACGCATCAGGCGTTTCACATCAAACTCATCAAAGCCCATCATGTGCGCAATGTTTGCGGCCCAATCCAATCTCGGATCCGGCTCGATATGAATATCGTTATGGTATTTTTTGCGATAGATATAAGCAGCAATACGTGGCAAACGCGCAATGAGATTCATCGAATCTTCATAGGTGTAATCCCAGTAATCTTTTTTGCTCATGCCTTCCTTGTAACCTTTCGCAAACAAAGATTCGGTTTGCATCGCCATTACGCCAATGCTGAACATTGTCATCGGGTGCGTTGCGGCAGGAAGCTTTTCCAGCGTATCAAAAACATGCTTCGGAACAATTGCCCGGCGTGCCCAATCATTTCCGATTGCGTAAGCTTCTTCTTTTGTCGGCAGATCTCCTGTGAGCATGAGATAAAAAATTCCTTCCGGCAGTGGTTCTGTTCCATTTGGCGCCTTCGGAAGCTTTTCACGTAATTCAGGAATAGAATAACCCCGGAAACGAATTCCTTCTTCCGGATCAAGCTTTGATGTTTCAGTCACAAGGCCCGTCATGCTTTTCATGCCCTGGTAAACCTGCGCCACTGTGTATTCACCTAATTTTTTGTCGCCGTGTTCTTTAATAAGCGCTTTTACCTCGGCAGCCATTGGCTTTGCCTTTGAGATGAACTTTTCTTTGAGAGTATCCATAAAATTTTTATTGCGTGCTGAAAACAGCATAAACTAAGGAAGAGATGCTGTGCCTCTAAATTAGGAAGTTTTTGAGTGGTAAACGGAAATTCACTTGCAATTTTTTTTTGACCTCCTTCAGCTGTCGCTCAGGATGACAAAATACATTAAGGAACGAATTTGAACTGCTTTCCTAAATAACGTGCAGACCCTCCTAATTGCTCTTCAATGCGGAGCAATTGATTGTATTTCGCGATCCTGTCGGAGCGGGAAGCGGAACCCGTTTTGATCAGCCCGCAATTTAGCGCTACGGCCAGATCGGCGATGGTGGTGTCTTCCGTTTCGCCGGAACGATGGCTCATCACACTGGTGTAGGAATTGGATTGCGCCATCTGCACCGCCTCGATCGTTTCGGTCAATGTGCCGATCTGGTTGACTTTGATGAGAATAGAATTGGCAATTCCTTTGGAGATTCCTTTGGACAAACGATCGGTATTGGTCACAAAAAGATCATCGCCCACGAGCTGCACTTTATTACCGATCTGCGCGGTGATATTTGCCCATCCTTCCCAGTCGTCTTCTGCCAGGCCGTCTTCAATGGAAATGATAGGGTATTTCTCTGTCCATCCTTTCCAGTACGCCACCATTGCATCGCTGCTCAGCTGGCGGTTGTCCGATTTTTTGAAAATATATTGTTTCGTTTTCACATCGTAAAATTCTGAAGCAGCAGGATCGAGCGCGATGAAAATATCTTCTCCCGGCCTGTAGCCTGCGTTTTCAATTGCGCGCATCACAAGACCGATCGCTTCTTCGTTGTCTTTGATGTCAGGTGCAAATCCGCCTTCATCGCCGACGTTGGTGGAATAGCCTTTGTCTTTCAAAACTTTTTTCAGGTGATGAAAAACTTCAGTTCCCATGCGCAATCCTTCGCTGAACGCGTGTGCGCCTACGGGCATGATCATGAATTCCTGGAAGTCAATTCCGTTATCAGCATGAGCGCCGCCGTTAAGAATATTCATCATCGGGATCGGAAGCAAATTCGCATTCACTCCGCCGATGTAACGATAAAGCGGCTGACCCAATTCTTCAGCGGCAGCTTTTGCGCAGGCAAGAGAAACGCCAAGGATTGCATTCGCGCCAAGATTTGCTTTGTTCGGCGTTCCATCCAGCGCAATCATTTTTGCGTCGATGTGGGCCTGGTCGAAAATGTAAATTCCGTTTAATTCTTCGCGAATAATTGTATTGACATTATTCACCGCTTTCAAAACACCTTTGCCCATGTAGAGCTTTTTGTCGTTATCGCGCAATTCAACAGCTTCATGTGTGCCCGTAGATGCCCCGGACGGAACTGCAGCGCGGCCAAGAGTGCCGGTTGAAGTGATAACATCAACTTCAACAGTAGGATTGCCACGTGAATCAAGAATCTGGCGTGCCTGGATTTGTGCGATGAAAGACATAGGTTGTTGGTTGAGGAGAAATTAATATCGGATTATCATTTTCAGTTTAACAAAGCGGCAGTAAAAAAGCAGCAGGAGGCAGGATGTCGGCACTGTTTTTTGTTTAGAGCAGCTTATTTTTTTTACTTTTTTCTTGCCGCTGCCGCTTTTTCCCTGCCGCTAAAAATTTCGCAGTAATCTAAGCGTTGACCGGTTTTTTCACACTCGCCATCATTTTTACGAAATCATCGAAGAGGTAACGTGCGTCCATTGGTCCCGGAGATGCTTCAGGATGGTACTGTACGCAGAATACCTTTTTCACTTTGTGGCGAATGCCTTCGATGGTATTATCGTTGAGATTGATGTGCGTGATCTCAATATCGGGATTGCTTTTCACTTCGTCTTCTTTCACCGAAAATCCGTGATTCTGTGAAGTGATCTCGCTTTTTCCGGTGATGAGATTTTTGACGGGGTGATTTATTCCGCGATGTCCGTTGAACATTTTGTAAGTGGAAACCCCAAATGCCTGCGCGATCAATTGCTGTCCCAGACAAATTCCGAAAGAAGGAATTCCGCTGTCAATAATTGCTTTTACTGTAGCTACTTCTTCCGGCATTGCGCCCGGATCTCCGGGGCCGTTTGAAATTAAAAATCCGTCAGGTCCCCACGCGAGCATTTCTGCAGCGGAAGTTTTTAATGGAAAAACTTTCACATGACATCCGCGTTCAACTAGGCAGCGCACGATATTTTTCTTCAGGCCGGTATCGAAGATCGCGACTTTGTAAAGCGAGGCAGAATCTCCGGAGGTGTAAGCAGTTTTGGTCGAAACTTTTGAAGACAATTCGAGCCCGTGCATCGAAGGCACTTTTTTCAACAGCGCTTTCAATGATTCGATATCGGGGTTGTCGCTGGAGATGATCGCGTTCATTGCGCCTTTGCTGCGAATGTGGCGAACGATGGCACGCGTGTCGACTTCACAGATGCCGACGATTTTTTCCTCGATAAAATATTCTTTGATCGATTTATCGGCTTGCGGGCGCGAATAAATATCAGAGAATTTTTTGCATACGAGCCCGGCGATCTTTACCGAATCGGATTCTACTTCTTCATTCTTGATGCCGTAATTACCGATATGCACATTGGTGGCTACAAGAATTTGTCCGAAGTAAGAAGGATCGGTAAAAATTTCCTGGTAGCCCGACATGCCGGTATTAAAACAGATCTCTCCGGTCGTAGTTCCGATTGCGCCTGCGGCACGACCATGAAAAACGGTTCCGTCTTCCAGCAAAAGTATTGCCGGGGGAAGTGCGACGTATTTAGCGCGCTGGGATTTGGATTCTTTCTCGTCCACTATATTTTTTGGGTTTTAGGAAAGAAAAAAGGGATGTGGCAAAAATACCATATCCCTTTTTTGTGTTGAAATGAACTTGCTGACAACTTATTCACCTTTTTCTTCTGTCTGTGTTTCGGTTGTGTCTGTTCCTTCTGCTTTTTTGGTCTTTGCGCGTCCGCGACGTGTTGTTTTCGCTTTTTTCGCTTCTCCTTTGATATTGAGCATTAATTCGTTGTAGTCTACGAGCTCGATCATCGCCATATCCGCATTATCCATACGGCGTTTAGCGTTCACACCAGGTTTTACGCTGATGCTGTAGCGGATGATACGTGTGTATCCACCCGGACGGTCGGCTACTTTTGGTCCGATTTCTTTGAACAATTCAGCCACTGCATATTTATCTGCGAGGTAGCTGAATACCACACGGCGGTTGTGCGTGTCTTCAACTTTCGTTGTAACAGGCTTAGAGCGTGTGATTAATGGTTCAATGAATGAGCGAAGAACTTTCGCTTTAGCAAGCGTCGTGTTGATGCGTTTGTGCATGATCAGCGAGCATGCCATGTTCGACAACATCGACTCGCGGTGAGCTTTCGTGCGCTTGAGGTTGTTGTTTTTATTTCCGTGTCTCATTTTCTGTATTGTTTAGTCGCGATTACCGCGGCTTTAGTTGCTGGGACCCCTGTCTCCTGAACCTCCCGATGAAATGTGAGGTTACAGATTAGAAGAAGCCTAGTCGCGATCCAGTTTGTATTTAGCGACATTCATTCCGAACTGAAGTCCTTTTGCGGCTACAAGCTCTTCCAACTCTGTAAGAGACTTTTTGCCGAAGTTGCGGAATTTTAAAAGGTCATTTTTGTTGAATGAAACGAGGTCTCCGAGTGTTTCCACGTCAGCTGCTTTAAGGCAATTGAGCGCGCGAACGGAAAGGTCCATGTCAACAAGCTTTGTTTTGAGCAGCTGGCGCATGTGCAGGGAATCCTCATCAAATTCTTCTGTAGATGCTTTTTCAACGGTATCAAGAGTGATCTTGTCATCGGAGAACAGCATGAAGTGATGGATAAGGATCTTCGCTGCTTCTTTCAACGCTTCTTTCGGGTGAATTGATCCGTCTGTAACGATCTCAAGAACGAGCTTCTCATAATCCGTTTTTTGCTCAACACGGTAGTTTTCTACAGCGTATTTCACGTTACGGATAGGTGTGTAGATCGCGTC
>JALYQL010000024.1 GCA_030855855.1 Bacteroidota bacterium
TTGAATCTGGTACGCGTCATTCAGATTGCGCAGGTGCGCGACAAGATCATATTGTCCGCTGGTATAAAAGCGTGCTGAAGACGTAATCAACCCTTCCGATAATTTTAACCCGGTGGATTCATAATAATCCAGCGACTGCTTGTATTTGAAATAATTTCCCTGCGCCTGTATTTGCTGGTTGCTGAGCTGCTGGCGGTTTGCTTTATATACCTGCCCGCTTTCGAGGAAACGATACCTGGCGGCTTTGACATTTCCTGAATATTGCCAGAACCAAAGCGGAACGGTAATTCCCATCCTGAAACGCATATTGACAGGTGTGCTCATCGGTCCCTGATTCATATAGCCGATTACAAAGCCGGGCAGGATGCGGTTTCGTTCAAGCGATATTAATTTTTTATTCAGCACCTGCTGCTGCCTGTAATAAGTAAGCAGCGGGTTCGTCATAAATAAATTTGTATCGTTTTTAAGAGCGGTTATGCCTTGTGTATTTTGCGCGCGTTGTATTGGCAGCGGTGTGATGGTCTGTGCAATTCCTGTAAAATTTTGTAATTGTTGCTGCGTCACGAGCAGATCTGTTTCAGCATTTACGAGCTTGTTATGAATTTCACCGTATTGCGATTCAGCATAAGCGTTCTGCAGAAAATCAATCTGGCCCGCGGCGAATTGACGGTTTGCGGCTGTTTTAATTTCCGCGTAAAGACTATCCTGCACGCGCAGCTTTCCGGTTTGAAAGACCATGAACTGCAATTGAACATACAACAGCTTTACCTGGTATTTTACATCGTTCTCCGTGATTTTTTGTCCGGCAGAACTCAATTGCTCTTGCTGGCGATAGACCTGGCTCTGCTTAAAATACACAGAGGGAAATTCAAATGTCTGCAGCACACCGATCGTATAAAAATCTCCTGTCGGGCTTTCAGCAAGCACTTCAGGGTTCGGAAGATTAAATGCCGATCTCCTGATCTGCTGTTGTTGTAATACCTGGTATTGCGCCGCACTGATCGCGGGACTGTTTTTAACAGCAGAATCCACCACCTGTTGTTCACTCATGACGATAATTTGTCCGTAGGCAAGCGGACAAATTATCGTGAATAAAAAAAGAATTGCAAGCTGTTTTACATTGACCATAAGATTCCGGTTATTGCCATGCCAGCCATCAGTAGGTCTTCGATAATTGTAACCGTGCTCATTGGCAGGTTGAAGACAGCGCCGAGGCAGGCACAACGTATTTTTTTCTTGTTGAGAACACTTTGAATTACTCCGATGCTGCTGAAACCCATTATGACAATGGTTGCAATATTTGTTGAAAGCGGTTGAAACCCGGTCAGGAAAAGTATTCCAAGCGTAAGCTCTATGAATGGATAGATGTAACCGTAGACTTTTACTTTTTTAGCCAGCACGTCGTACATCGAATAGCTTTCGGCAAATCCTTTCAGATCGAGAAATTTGAAAAAGGAAAACACAAGGAAAAATCCGGCCATAAAATAATTCATCCATAACATTCCATCGAGGCCGTTTGCCTTATGGCTTGCTATATAGGAAACTCCGGTAATGAACAACGCAATTAAAAGAAGCGGCTTGTAGGTTTGTATCCATGATTTTGCTTCTTCCTGCACCGCCATTGCATGATGACTTGTTTCACTTTCGGATATTGTATATTTTCCATTTGTGCTGATGGTTTGCTGAAGCATTGACAACGGAATATGCTTATCCATTGAAATCGTTGCTTTGTCCTGCGTCACCTCCGCGCTTAAAACGTCGGTAAGCTTCAGTAATTCACTTTTCACTTTGGCTACACAGCCGCTGCAGGTAAGGCCACTGAGTTTATATTCATGTGTCATCATGGTAGTTGGTTATTATGATTTGTGACACAAAAGTATTTCAGCGCACACACAACCGTGTTATACAATACTGGCAAAGATTTATATGATTCTGCACTGCTCATATTTTGTCCAGCGATTTTCGGTTGTGTGCATGAAGCTTCTTGAATTCGCTTGGTGTTGAACCGGTAAATTTTTTGAATTGAGCGGAGAGATGTGCCACGCTGCTGTACTCCATTTCCAGGGCAATTTCGCTCACCGAATATTCGTCATAGATGAGCAATTCTTTGATCCGTTCAACTTTCTGACTGATCAGGAAATGTTCGATCGTGACGCCTTCTGTTTCTGAAAAAAGTTTGCTCAGGCTTGTATAATCCATACCAATCTGTTTTTCGAGGTAATCGGAGTACCGCATATGCCCGGGCTTTTTTTCCTTGTTATGATGGACAAGCACAATCAAAAGCGTCTTTACCTGTTCAATGATCTTTGCTTTTTTATCATCGAGCAGCTCAAAGCCATGCTTTTCTATTGCAATTTTTAGCATTGAATGCTGCTCATCAGTCAATACGTTTTCCAGAACTGCTTCGCCAAGCCCTACGTGACTCACTTTCATTCCCAGCGATTGCAGCTCATTTGTCACCACGCTCACGCAACGGTTACAAACCATGTTTTTGATGTGGATTTTTGTCATGACTGCGCGCTCTGATTAATTCCGGTGCTATTTTATTTCATTTCGTCTGATGTACAACAATGAGAAGGTCAAACGACTTCCTGCATCATTGGATTACCAATAACGAATCAAACCTGGAACGAACGAATAAACACCCTTATATCGGGTATTTTCGGGGGAGGGAGGGGAGGATCATTAAGAATACCGGTATCGCTGAAGCAACGTGTAGTTTCCGGTAACAATGAAGGTGCTATAACGAAGGAATGGATCAGCTGCTTGCAGGAAAAGTCTGCACTATTCACCGCCGATTTTCCGAATGCGCTTAGAAATAACCGGGTGAAATCACTGCAGCATTCTTTTCCGTTCTCCTCATGTTTGCCTGAATCATGGTGATGTTTTTCCGGCAGTTTATTGTGATCGTGATGATGGTCATGACCGAGCGGATGGTGATGTTTTATTCCTGATGCATCGATGAAATGATTAATGCCGCATATAAACGCCGTTGCCTGCACGCACACAAATGCGCCGAGGATTACCAGGGCGGTCATTTTGTGCAGGTAGAGCAAGTTGCGTTTCATTTTCAGTTGTATGCGTGTAAAATTAATTCTGATGATTAATCACGATTTTTCCCCGGACAGTTTTAGTTTCCTGCACAACTGTAATCACATATAAGCCATTATTCCAGTCATGCGTGTCAACCTGTAAAAGAGAAGCGGCGTTAGATGCATATACGATCTGCCCGAGTGAATTGCAGATGTATATAAAGCCGGGTGCACCTGGCGTAGCAGCAGCAAGCTCAATTCTAAAATTATCCGACGCCGGATTCGGATAAACGTTCATTGTGGTTCCTGCCTGAAATTCCTGCACCGAAGTCGCTGTTGTATCAATCACTAAAAAAGAGCCCATCATGCCTTCATCTTCATGGTGCAGCACATGGCAATGGTACATGTACGGAACAGAATTGTCGGCAAAGTCAAGGAATTTTGTAATGAACCTTACGCTGTCGCCGGGCATTACCAGCACAACATCTTTCTGACCTTGCTCGTATTGCGGAACAACTCCTCCGTTGATATCAAGAATATAAAACTGGATGTCGTGAATATGAAACGGATGCGCCACCTGTGTTTTATTTCGTAACGTCCATATCTCGATATCATTCAGGTACACCACTTCATTTATCGAATCCATATCGAACATGGTTCTGTTGATCGCGAATGGGCCTTCCGCGAGATTCGGCATGGTGAACATTTCTGTCAGCGTGTCAAATTCGAAACGACGATTCACTGTAGCAGCAGCTTCGGCCCACGGCGAAAGTGCTGCAAGCGTAACCGGCAATGTAGTAACAGGACTTGCCGTTTGCGCTCCAACATTCAGCTGCAACAAATTGAAATCAGCGCCGTTAAGAAAATTATCGTAATAATCAGGAATCTGGTTGTTCGCGTCGCCTACAGAATCAGCGCCCATAATGCCGTTCGGAATTTCTGATCCGTAATTCATCAAAAAAACGGTGTCGTTCAATAACGCCGACAGGTCAACAAGAATTTCTACACGCTCGCCATTGGATAAAAGCAAACGATTAAGTGTGAGCGTTGAATCAATTAATCCGCCATCTGTAGCGATGAGATGGAAATTCATATTGTTCGAAAAGCCGAAGAGGAAGGTGCGTCCTGAAGAGCCATTAAGCAGCCGTAAGCGAATTACCTGTGCAGGTGCATTGAGATATGCATCAACTGTTCCATTAACCATCGGAACAGTATCATAGGCCGTTGAAATTGCAATCTGGTTCAGCACATCAAAACTTTTGGTCTGCACAATAAGCGGAAAATCATCCACGCCATAGGTTCGCGGTAATGTTAAACCAGCTTCTACACTGTCTTTAATAATAATCATTCCCGCAAGTCCCTTTGAAACGTGCAGATCTGTTTTGCCTTCGCCATGCGGATGATACCAGAAAGTTCCCGCCGTGTTCAATACCTGGAACGACGGACTCCATGTTGTAGTTTGCGGAATGGGTTGGTGCGGTCCGCCATCATCCATTGCAGGAAGGTGAATCCCGTGCCAATGCATGGTGGTGGAATTTCCATTCCCGGTAAGATTGTTGGTGACATTCATTGTAACCCAATCCCATTTGTTCAGGATTAATGTCGGTGCCAGCAATGGTCCGTTGATGCCGTACGTAGGTGTGTTGACTGAAGGATAAAACTGCGTCGTGCCGTTTTGGACAGTGAGGTTGAATGTTGTGCCGGTCATTGCCGGTGGAATGAAAAGCGGGTTTTGGGCGGTTACAAGCTCAGCCAGAAAGAAGCTGAAAACAAAAAACAGAATTCTCATTTCAAATTAATTTATAGCGACACTGATTTTCAAATTCTATGAAGTGAAAGCTCCGGCAGCGATGATACTTGCTGCCGGGCTTTCATATGTAAATGTTTTACGTTAATGTGAAATGGTGATCTTATGATTCTGCACCGCATTATTGGAGCTTACACGAATTAAATAAATGCCATTGCTTAATCCATCGGTAGCTACTTCTGCTTTCAGCTGTCCTGATGGTGCAGTTCCATTATAGAGGGTAGCTACAATTTCGCCGAGCATATTTACCAGTTCAATTTTCAAAGGAGCAGGTTGGGTAATTTCCATAGACACCTGTACTTTGTCATTTGCCGGATTCGGATAAACATCAACAGCTGAAATAGCAGTGTTCAGATCATTCATGCCTACCTGCGCAAGCATATTCAGAATTGAATCGCGCATGATTGTAGTGTCGCTTGTGGTGAAGCTTTGTGTAGACCAAATTACATGATGATCGATTCCACCAACCAATACGATAGTCGGCATTCCGAAACCGCCGTAATAGGCTACCTGCGCTGCACCGCTATCCATAGGTGTGTAAAAGGGCAAGTTGTTATTGGTGACCCATGAATTTGAATAGGTGCAGGTAGTAGAATTTGTAAATGGGTAAGCATATCCTTTTACTGCACCCGGATAAGTATTCATAATGTTATTCGCCATTGCCTGGATCTTTTGAGCAGGTGGAGGGCATGAACCGCAGTTAGCCATATAATAAAACAACACAACAGCTTTGCCTGCATCGAGATCGGAATACAGGTTTACGGCGTTGTTGTTACAATCCACACCAGTAAATTGCATAGCGGTTTGTTGTGCTTTGGAAATCGTAAAAACGAACATCAGAGCGAATGAGAAGAATAATTTATGCTTCATTTGTTTTTTGTTAAGCGTATAAAAAAAGAGAAAGCATGGAGATGCAACTGCAAGCCCATGTTAATGAGTAGGAGGGGAAATCAGATCCGGAAAACGCTGTTCAGCAGAAATAGCTTTGCATCTGCAGCGCGAATGGGGGGAGAGTGGAGCGAACGGTGCAATTCAGCAACGACGTCCGAAAGATTTAAACACAAAAATGAAGGCACTTCTGAAGCAATGATTTTCGGAATGGACAGAGGTGTGCTGAGGATTGACACCTGCTTGTGCTCCTTGCCGGTTTTGATCGACACCGTTTTGTTCTTGCAGCAATTGCTCATTGCCTTGGATTTTCCACAGCAGCACACTTTATGCTCGAAACCTGCGAAGGATACTGCCTGCAGCTTATTGCCACAAAAATGCACATTGAATGTTGCGCCCGAAACCGAGGCAACATACAGCAGCATTAGAAAAGAGGCAATAAAGCGTTTCATCCGAACATTAAAGTTAAGCTATATTTCTGAATCGCCCAATATATTCGGTACCCTTGTTTAATTATATTTGGTTAAATAAAGCCCAACTCATGAAAGTAAAACTTACTCTTTTTCTCTTCACATCGCTTTTCACAGCTCAAGCATTTTCTCAGACTTTGAACTGGAGCAACGAGATTATTGTAGCCAATGGAACTACATACGGCTACACCCGCCCGCGTATCGCTGTCACTTCCGGAAATATTCCTGTGGTGATGTGGGGAGGCGGAATGTCGACCGAACCGGTTTATTTTGCGAGGTGGAACGGTACGGGTTTTAACATGCCTGTAACAGTAACCCCGAATAATGTTGACCCTGCAGTGATGACCTGGCAAGGACCTGATATGGCTGCGAATGGAAATAATGTTTTTATTGTTTACAAGCGCGAGCCTGAAATGTCAAACAATATTTACACGCAGAAATCGGCAGACGGCGGTGTTACATGGTCCGATACTACACGTGTGGACGGCATGAATGGCCCTTATTCCCGTTTTCCTTCTCTTGCAGTTACAGCTGCCGGAAATCCTGCTGTTATATTTATGACTTTTGATATGAGCTGGGGAACCGCGCAATATGTGGTGACGAATTCCACAGATGGCGGCCTTAGTTTTCCGATGCCGGTGAATGTAAGTAATCTTGGCAGCTCAGATGTTTGTGATTGCTGCCCTGCATTTATAGAGATTGATGGCAATAACCAGGCTGCCACGTGGAGAAGAAATAATAATAACACCCGCGATATGTGGTCAGGTGTATCCACAAATTCGGGCCTTACTTTTCCCACCGGAATGGATCTCGACAATACAAACTGGATGCTCAGCAGCTGTCCGTCAAGCGGCCCGGATCCGTATTTAAATAATGACAGCTTATTTACCGTATTTATGAGCGGTGCTTCGGGCGATAACCGCATTTATTTCAACTCCAAGAATATTACCAACCAGCAGAACGGATATACTTCCATGCTTAATCCGAATATTCCTTCAGCTGATAATCAGAATTATCCTTTCATTGCCGGCAGCGGCGATACGATTGTTGTGGTATGGCAGGAAAGCTCCGGTGGAAATATAAATACCTGGTGCACCTGGTCGGTAAACGGTTCTGCTGATCTGTTTGCGAATACGACAATGGTCAACACCTCTGTGAATGGCATCCGTCAGAATCCGCATGTGGCTTATTCGAATGGAACTTTTCATTTTGTATTCGCCGACCTTTCGAATGGCAATGCGGTTTATCGCAAAGCAACGATCGCTCCAAATGCAGTGCAGGAGCTGAATGAAAAGCCTTCTTTCCGTGCATATCCCAATCCGGCCAACGGAACTGTTACACTTGATCTTTCTGCTATGATAGGAAATCAGTGCACCATTAAACTTACCGATATGACCGGGAGAATCGTGCAATCTATCAGCAGCAATGGTGAAAGCCGCGTCGCAATTCAGCCTCAGCCTGCAGGTGTTTATTTTGCAGAAGTAACAGGTGATAATGGAACGGTCTCCACCACAAGAATTGTTTTTGTTAATTAACAGCTGCAACTCATAGTGAAGATAAGTGCTCAGCGTGTTTCAGATCATCCTGCACAGCGCTGCACATTCCCGGCGCACTTCCTGCAATGCTCCATGTGTGAATGTGTTTCACATTCATTGGTGCAATCCAGGCAGATCTCTTCACATTCGTCCCTGAGCTGAAATGTATGCAAGAGAATCTCTTGCAACAAACGAGCTTGTGACTTTGCATATTTCGGCGCAATCTAAATTCAGCTTAATACATCGCGTCAGCATTTTTACATTTGCTTCATTCAGGCAGTCAACTGCACAACTCTTGCATTCGGCAATACATTTGCCCAGCACTTCAATAAGTTTTTGGTTTTCAAGCATAGTCATCTGATTTGATTTCGTTCTCACCCTTTTTTTGGCCGTGTAAACTAATAAAATCCGAAAATAGTGTGCCATAGTTAACAGCCATACAGCAATAAGTTCAGAATTAGTGTTTAATAGCGATGATGAATATTATCCACACCCTGTTTATCACGTATCTTTGCATCTTCTTTTTTAATCAATCCTGGTTTTGAATACACCCGATCTGCCGGAGGTTCCGGAATACAATAATGAAAAGCAGCTTTATGCCTACCAGCGAAGCGCTATTGAGGAGATTCTAAAACGGCTCGAGGAGCATTCTACACGTTATAACCTGCTTTACCAGCTGCCAACAGGTGGCGGAAAAACAGTGATCTTTTCCGAGATCGCTAAACGTTATATTCAGAAAACAGGAAAAAAAGTGCTCATTCTTACACATCGTGTTGAATTGTGCGCGCAGACCGCTGCGATGCTTCACGAATTCGGTGTTGTAAATAAAGTCATCGACAGTTCTGTAAAAGAAATGCCGGTGCCGAATGAGTTTATGTGTTTTGTGGCAATGGTTGAAACGCTCAACAACAGGCTGCGCGATAAAATGCTTGATCTCGACAATATCGGCCTGATGATCGTAGATGAAGCGCATTATAATTCATTCGTGAAGCTGTTCCGTTTCTACGATAAGGGAATGGTGCTTGGCGTTACAGCAACACCTTTGAGCTCCAACATCAATATCAGGATGCGCGATAATTATGACGAGCTGATCGTTGGCGAATCAATTTCTTCGCTCATCGAAGCAGGTTTTTTGGCGCGGGCAGTAACGTATCATTATCATGTCGGGCTGACATCCTTGAAAGTGGGCAGGAGCGGCGATTATACAGTCAGCTCTTCCGAACGGTTGTATAACAATCACGTGATGCAGGATAAATTGCTGAGCGCTTACCGCGAAAAAGGTGTCGGCAAAAAAACACTGATTTTCAATAACGGAATTGCCACTTCGCATTATGTCTATGCCACATTCCGTGAAGCCGGCTATTCGATAAAGCATCTCGATCATACCCACACTACACGCGAACGAAAAGAAATACTGCAATGGTTCAGGGAAAAGCCGGATGCGATTCTTACTTCGGTAAGCATTCTTACTACCGGTTTTGACGAACCTTCGCTCGAGTGCATTATTCTGAACCGCGCAACAAAATCACTCACGCTTTATTTTCAGATGATAGGACGTGGCTCGCGTGTGTTTAAGGACAAGAAGGAATTTACAGTGATCGATCTCGGGAATAACCTCAACAGGTTCGGGATGTGGGATGCACCGATCGATTGGGCAAGCATTTTCCGTTCGCCGGAATCTTATCTCGCGAATATCAGGAGCGATGAAGAGATTGAGCATAGCTATAAGTATGTGATGCCGGAAGAGCTGCGCCTGAAATTTCCGAATTCAGCTGTTGTCGATTTCGATATTAAGGAAGAATGTATTACCGCGAAAAATAACGGCGAGCGCCCCAAAATTGTGCTGGATCGTTCTATTGAGCAGCACATTCACATGTGTGTCGATAACAGTGAAGGAATTGATGAGTCGTTAGCGCTTGCCGAATTGCTGAAGGAAGAAATTGATTACCGTGTGCGTGTGTATTCGCGTTGCCTGAGCAAGACTTCTGAAAGTTATGTGAAATGGCTGCAGGACGAATACAAACGAAAGCTGAAAATAGCGTTGATCAAACACGAGCAGAAACATGCTGGTGGATACGTGGATGACGAAGCTGATGAATTAACGCCACAGGAAAACCGGATGGAAGAGGAAGGAAATGCAGAAGATGAAATGCCGAATGATGATGAAAGTTCGGGGAATGAAGGTTTCGGCAATGAAGATTCCGGTAAAGAAGAATAAGCCTTTTTTTGTTAGTTCACCATTTTATGCTTCAACACTTTATTGTCATTTTGGAGATGAGTTGAATTTTCAGTGCCTGATTTTTTGAAGTAATTCCCATACACCCCTTTCTTTAAGTTCCTCGATTTCTGTTTCTGCAGAAAGACTATCCGGAAATGCATCATACATGTCTTGTGCATATATGTCAGGGTTTTCTATAAGGTGCAAGTATGTTCTTCCGTCCTGGCATTTTTTTGCAAAAAATTTATAAGTAGGTTTATGTTGAACCGTTAATTCATTTCGTTGCTCCGTCCTTAGAGTAGAAATACCGGTTTTTTTATCAGGTTTTGAGTAAACAATCTCTTCTGTACGATAAACATACAGCGAATCGTAATTAAGAATAAGCGTATCTGATCTGCTGTAATATTTACCTTTTCTAAAGGCATAGTCATGCATAAAAAAGTCGATCCGTATAAAACAGCTGTCATTAATGAAAACCAATCGCCAGCCGCTATCCACTCCATGCATAATTGTGCATAAACTGGTATCCAGGTTTCCGAAGAAATAGCTGTTTCCCGTAAGCTTTGGAATTGGAATATTTACATGATAAAGATCTGTTTTTGATTCTGTGCTATCTGCTTCGGCTCTAATGTCTGATTGATTTCCGCAGCTAAAAATCAGAAAAGCAACAGGAGCCAGAAAGATAATGAGGGACTTATGCATAGTTAAACTTACGCAACTCTTTCCTGAATCGAATTTTGAATATCGAATATTCAAATATCGAATTTTGAATATTGAATTTTGAATATTGAATCCTACCTTTGCCCCATGTTATCATTCAACGAAATGCCGAACCGTTCCAAAGTCTGGATTTACCAGGCCGACCGGAACCTTACTGACCTTGAGATTTCCGAGATCAAAAAGAAATCCGCGATGTTTTTGCTGGAGTGGTCTTCGCACGGCAATATGATGGCGGCCACGATCGACGTGCTCTATAACCGTTTTATTGTTGTGCTGGTGGATGAAAGCGCAGCAAGCGCCAGCGGATGCGGAATTGATAAATCAGTGCGTTTTATCCAGCAGCTTGAAAAAGATTACCTCATCAATTTATTTGATCGTTTGCTGGTAACTTTCCGCGACGAAAACAATATCATCCGCGGCACAAAGCTCCAGGAATTCGAGCAGCTCGTAGAAAAAGGCGCGCTGAGCGGCGACACGATCGTGTTCAACAACCTCGTCGGAACTAAAGAAGAAATGGCCGTTAAATGGGAAGTGCCCATGACAAAGTCGTGGCATTCGAGGATGCTCGTAAAATGAAATTTTAGAATTAATGATTTTAGATTTTGGATTATATGAATAGTTCTGATCTGCATTTTTTAATCTAAAATCTAAAATCACCCATTCTAAAATCCTACTCATGGAAATTTCTCTTGCGAAGCGCAGAATACTTCTTCTCCTGACTTTCCTTTTAGCCATCGCTTTACTTTTTGTGCCGATTCGTGTGGATCGTGTGACGGGTTATTACCATGGCAATACTCCGGAAACGCAAAACTTCACTGCTGCGAATGAGGTGCATGTATCATCGCTTGCAATCGGATTCAACGGAAGTCCGGGCGGCATACCGGGACTTTTCTTTTTTGCGCTGATGCCTTTTTTTGTGGTGTGGGAATCGATCAGCTTTAAACGCCCTTTCAGCCTGCCCGGAAAAGCCTTTCTTCAATTGCAGGCCTTACTTTTATTTCTCGGCGGACCTTATTGCTATTATATGATTACTTACCAGCAGGGAAATTTTTACGACACCGCACACGAAACCGGAATGAGCTGGGGCGGATATATTCTTGTGATTCAGAATATTTTACTTGCCGCGATTTTGTTTTCTGCCGTTGCGAATCAGAAAGGAAAAACTGCGAAATTTTTTGGAGAGAGGAAATAATTACCAATTACAGAATTACCAATTACCAATTTTTTGTGTGGTGGAATATTCTAAGGTTCCGTGAGAAAGAGCGCGGCGAACTTTGAAGATTGTGCGTGATGTGAAAAGGAAATTTGTATTTGACACTACCGGGAATTTAACCCAAATACAATTTTATGGCAAAGGCCGACTGATAGATGTTGAAAAGGGCAAAAGTCCTTAGAAGAAACCGTTTTTTTTGCGTGAGGGATAGTAACGTAAAGCCCGGACCATGGAGTCAAGCGCAGCGCGTCTGCATTGGCAATGTCATTAGTTAAGCGCATTTTTGATCTATTTGCAAATAAGTGGATGTGAGAACAGGGCGCACCTACGGCGCTTTTCTGAGTGTATGATTTCTTTTAAAGACAGGACGCACCTACGGCGCTAAATGCCGGGCTATTTTTTCAGCGCCGTAGGTGCGTCCTGTTCTGACCCGAAGAAAAGTTCTGAATAATCAGGAAATTGCTCCGCCACGGCGGATTAATTAATGTGTGTGTGCTTAACTTAATGACATTGCTTCATGGGAGGACTTGCAGTGAATAGCCCGGTTTACACGCCCCTTAACTTATATTTCTTCTCTCAACATCGTAATTCGTACATTCCTTTTTTACTGCGCTGTAACATCGACCTGGTTAACCGGAATAAGATTCACTTTATACTTCTTCACAATAAGATTCATCAACGGATCATTTTCAATCTTGGCCAGGATGCGATCAGTTTGTTGCGGATCGTAGCCCATCACCATCTGATCGGTGAGTTTGAGGTAATGGACGGCGTAATAAAATCCGGCAATAACATACGGGCCGAACGGTGTAAGGGGAATATCAAAATTGCTTCCTGAAATATTGAAAAGCGTATTCGGCATGTAATCGCTGCTGGCCTGTATGTTTTTTAACGCGAGATAATATTGCGCGGCTGCCAGGCGGGACGACATTCTCGGATCAGACATGCACAATAAACCTGCGAGCGGTTTTTGAACTTCGGCCTGCTTGAGCAGAATATCTCTTTTGATTCTTTCGTTCTGGCTGTGCGTGCGGATGTATTGCTGCACTTCATCCCACCAGGGCGCTTCAGGCTCACCATCATCGACACGGATAAGCGCGTGAATGGAATAATCCTGGATGCCGGCAGTCACTTTTATGTTAAGCGTTTTTAATTCTGAATCGCTTTTGATGGCGTTCTCCAGCTGCGTGCGTTGATTTCGCGGATGTGTGCGCAGGAGATCAATGCTTTTAATCCAGTCGCCGGCGAGATAACCATCGTGGTTGTACACAAATCGTAAAAGCGTACGGATGTCAAGAGAAGTTTCCACCTTATAGGTTTTACCATGGAATTCAACCATCGGCTTTTCCTCGAGCAGTAATTGCTCGAGCTCAATGCCAAGCGAAGAAGCTTTAAGCATACCGCAGTTGAGCGGCGAGCCCTCGACAATATGCAGATCGTGCACGTGAGAAATATATTCTTTGCTGGAATCTTCAGTAAGATGACCATGCGTTTGGATGTGAACAAAAAAACGCACAGGGCGTTTTACATCATGGCTTGAACGTAATTCCTGCTCAATCGTCCGCTTAATATCCATGATCACGTCTGGCGTAACGAAAGATCCTGCAGCGCGGATGGTGTGATAATCTACATCAATGCCACGCATCCGCCATTGAGCAGAAACGTGGCGCACAGCATCTACCTGTAATTGTGAAAGGTCGCGTGCATCTGCGCAGCCGAGAAGAATATGGATTTCGTGTTCTGTGGTTTGTGGCATAAAAAGAATTACAGATTACAGGTTACCAATTACCAATGCGATGTTTCGGGAGATAAAATTAGTTATGATTTTCTTCTGATAGTTCTCACTTCAAAAACAAATCCTGCACACTCAGCGGCTGCTCTTTTGCCCTCCAGCGAAAATCTTTCAACAGCGCTTCTTTGGGAGGCAGATCGAGCGGCGGATAAAGCGTGGCATCCGGATGATTATAAAATGTGATCGACTGCACATCCTGCTCGGCAATCCTTATCAGCAGGCTGCTGCAATCCGCGCGGTTCACGCCCATGATTACTCCTTTATCTTTTGCATAATATAACGTCTGGCCATTTCCTTCCACGAAAATTTTATTCAATTCATTATTGATAAAATAGCCGGTCATCTTTTTTCCTTTGATCTGGTTAAAACGTGTGGAATCTTCAGAGGAAACAATGAACGCGTTATTGTCCATGTTCAATTGCAGAATTTCGCCATGATGCGTGATGATCGAAACTTTTTCCGCTGTTAATTGATTTCCGCCCGACCACAGAACAGGGTCATTGAATAAACGCATGGTCGAATCGCCGGACGTCCACGCAAGTGAATCGCATTTTCCCTGCAGGTCTGTCTTATAAAAACGTACGTTATGATAACCGAGCACAATTTTCTGTGGCTCTTTTACAAGCGTGTCTGCCGGATCTGTTTTTTTCTTTTTTATATCGTAAGCCGTGCTGTCATAAATCGTGATCGATTTCAATGTATCTGCATGCAGGAAAAGCGAATCTTTGGTGAATTGCTGAATAAATAACGCGTGGCCTGTTATGAGCGAAATATTCGTCACCTCGTTATGTATTGCGAGATCGCCTTTGATCGTTATTTTTTGCGCCGTGTCGATGATCTCGACATTCTTCATCGCTTTTCCTAAACTAAGCTTCCGGTTATACCAGATGCTATCGCCTTTTAATGTCTGATCTTTTGTAATGATGTAAGCGTTCTTCTGAAACTGACACACATCATTCTGGCTATCGTAAAAACCATTCTCACAATAAATAAAATTCGAATTGTTTGTCGCTTTGATCGTTGTCGGGCCGAGGAAATACGATGTTTTTGTCAATGGATGATAACGCAGCGTATCGCATTTCATCACATACTGCGGATTGACGAGCACCACATTTTTTTTGAACGTCAGCACTTTTGCTTCAGTCGAATACGCGCCGATCTGGCTCGTGAGCACGTTTTCTTTGTTGATGATCTTTCCGCCGGAAGAATAGCTCGCTACTTTTTCATTCAGGTCGTACACGATGGCTTCAGTGGTCAGCGTCATATCGGCGTCGATCATCCGCACATTTTTGGTAAGCTCAGCTTTACGTAAGTTGCCATCGTATTTCAGCAGGTCGCCATAAATGTTCAGCGAATCTCCCTGCTGTATATGAACGTGGCCGTATGCGTTGAGAGAATTCGCTTCGTTAAAAAAATGAGCGCTGTCGCAGGTCATCACCATTCCCTGCTGCTCAAATTCAACATTGCCGATCAATCGCTGGAAACCTTTGGGACTTCCTTTCAATGAATTGGCATGCCTGAGATTTATCGGCTTTCCCTTTTCGGGTTTTATAACAGATTGCGACCAGCCTGCTGTGATAAACAGCAGTAGAAAAGAAAATGTAGAAGCAATTTTCAGCAGGCGCATTTCGGCCGTATTGGCGCAAATATTATGCCCACACTTCATTTCTTAACAAAGTTTGTTTTCTGTCAGGACCAACAGAAACAATGCTGATCGGCACTCCTGTTTCTCTTTCGATGAATGCGATATAATCATTCAGCTCTAATGGCATTTCAGCTGCCGAAGTTGTTGCTGTCAGATCGCTTTTCCATCCTTTCAGATCAAGATAAACAGGCTCGATCACTTTGTTTACGATATCATACGGAAGTTTGTCCGTTACTTTCCCGTCAATTTTATAAGCAGTGCAAACGCGTATTGTATCGAACACGCTGAGCACATCGGCTTTCATCATGATTAATTCAGTAACGCCGTTGATCATTATCGCGTAACGCAATGCGGGAAGATCAAGCCAGCCACAACGACGCGGCCGGCCGGTTGTGGAACCGAATTCATTTCCTTCTTTACGCATGATCGCGCCAGGGCCATTTTCTTCAATCGTATCGATGAGCTCGGTAGGGAAGGGGCCGCTTCCAACGCGCGTGCAATACGCTTTGAAAATTCCGATCACACCACCAATTCTTCCGGGAGCAATTCCCAACCCGGTGCATGCGCCAGCACACATCGTGTTCGAAGAAGTGACGAAAGGATACGTTCCGAAATCAATATCAAGCAATGAACCTTGCGCGCCTTCCGCAAGAATATGTTTTCCGGCAGCAAGCGCTTCGTTAATGTAATGCTCGCTGTCGATGCGTGTAAGTCCGCGTAATGTTTCAATGCCTTCGAACCACGCTGCTTCAAGCGGCGCCGGATCCTGGTCAGCGTTATAGAATTTCAGAAGTTCGCGGTGCTTCGCGACAAGTGTATTGTATTTTTCTTTGAAATCTGCCGCGTCAATATCGCCAACACGCAATCCGTTGCGGCCGGTTTTATCCATATAAGTCGGCCCGATTCCTTTAAGCGTTGATCCGATTTTTTCTTTTCCTTTCGATGCTTCTGATGCTTTATCGAGAAGGCTGTGCGTAGGAAGAATAAGATGCGCACGGCGGGAAACGACAAGACGTTTTTTTACATCAACGCCCATTTCTTTGAGCTTGTCAATTTCTTTTTTCAGGATAACAGGATCGATCACGACACCATTGCCGATCACGTTCATCGTGGTTTCATGAAAAATTCCTGACGGAATAGTATGCAGCACGTGTTTGATTCCGTTGAACTCCAATGTGTGTCCCGCGTTAGGTCCGCCCTGGAAACGCGCGATAATGTCGTACTTGGGAGTAAGCACATCTACAATTTTACCTTTTCCTTCATCGCCCCATTGGAGGCCCAGGAGAACTTCTGCCTTCATACTTTTATTTTTCATTAAATTTTTCAATCGCTTCTTCTGTCGAGTCCATTACATTAAATACAGAATTCAGCTTGGTAATAACCAATAGCTCCTGCACTTTTTTTGCGACACAACAGATTATTAGATCACCGCCGTTCTTTCGTGCTTTGGTGAGAATATTGATCAGCACATTTAAGCCAGTGCTGTTGACATATTTTAATTCTGATAATTCCAGCACGAAGTTATGCTGACCTTCTTCGGAGAGCAAATTCACTTCATCCATGATGCGCTGGCCTTCATTGCGATCGATCAATTCACCATAAAGTGAAAAGACGGCAACGGGATTTTTCTGAATGATGTTGTACGTGAAGCTCATGAGAGGCGTTTAGGTATTGTTTTTAAATGCTCGCAGGATCCGTTCTTTGCCAGTTTTGTGCAACGACCGAAAAAGTTCAACGAATGTGTGATGATCTCAAACGCGAGAAATTCTTCAGTTGTCTTTTTTATTTGTTGAATGCGCGGATCGCAGAATTCAAAAACTTTGTTGCAATCCTGGCAGATTAAATGATCATGTTGCTTATACGCGTAGGCTCTTTCAAACTGCGCCTGGTTGCGGCCGAACTGGTGGCGTGTAACTAATCCGCATTCCAGCAATAATTCGATCGTGTTGTATAATGTCGCGCGGCTGACCCTGTATTTTTTATTCTTCATAAAAACATACAGCGATTCTATATCGAAGTGCCCGCCCTGCGAATAGATCTCATCGAGAATTGCAAAACGTTCGGGTGTTTTCCGGTGGCCTTGTTTTCCAAGATGCTCAGCAAAAATATTTTTAACGGTTTCCCTTATATTGGTGTCGGACATGGGGGATTTTAATGGACAGGTAAAAGTACGGAAAAAGGCTGATGAGCGTTGTTTTTTTGAGATGAGAAATTGTAGTGTCAGGAAAGCGGCAGTCAAGGAGCGGCAGCAAAGTAGCAGCAGCAAAGGAGCAGCAGCAAAGGAGCGGCAGTCAAGAAGTAAAACAGTAAAGAAGTATAACAGTAAGGAAGTGAGTTTTCTGGCGCTTCGCTTCTTTACTTTTTCCCTGCCGCTTTTCCCTGCCGCTAAAATTTCAGCAAAAATTTCCCCCGAAGAAAAATAAAACTTCTCTTAATTAACTACCCGGATTAATACGCGAAACTGAAAGCACGCCATTTACCTTTTTGAGCTTTTTCATCAGGTCGGTAAGATGCTGCGCGTCGTGCACAAAAAGCATGATCATTCCTTCGAAAATGCCATCGTGTGTGTCGAAATTCAATGAACGCATATTCACGCTGAGCTCGTTGGAAATGATCTTCGTGACATTATTGACCAGGCCGACTTCATCAATTCCAGAAACCTTAATTCCGGCAAGAAAAGAAATCTGCTCCTGACCTGTCCACCGTGCTTTTACAATACGGTATGCGTAATTCGACATCATCGACAAAGCGTTCGGGCAATTTACACGGTGAATTTTTATTCCTTCGCCAATGGTAATGAATCCGAAAACATCATCACCGGGAATCGGGTTGCAGCAGGGCGATAATTTGTATTCGATTTTCGTCAGGTTATCACCGATCACCAGCGCGTCATCATTTGCTTTTTTACCGCGCGTTTCTTTAATAACCTGTTCGAGCGTAGGCTCTGCTTTTTGCGTTTTGGCAGGCTTATCTTTTTCTTTTATCCACGCTTTAATATGCTTGAGCACAAGAACGCCTTTTGCAAAGCGGTAAAATAATTCCTGCGGGCTCGGTAAGCGTAAAAAGACCTGGAAATCATTGATGTTTTTGACTGTAAAGTCAATTTTCTGGTGCGAAAATTTCCTTTCAAGAATTTCACGGCCTTCTTCAGCAGCTTTACGCTTCTCTTCTTTGAGCGCGTTTTTAATTTTTGATTTTGCGCGCGCGGTAATTACATAGCCCAGCCAGTCTTCCTTCGGCGTTTGTTTAACGGAAGTAAGAATTTCAACCTGGTCACCGCTTTTTACCTGGTGACTCAGCGGCACAAGTTTATGATTCACTTTTGCACCTATACATTTCTCACCGACTTTTGTGTGAATGTCAAAAGCGAAATCCAATGCTGTTGCACCGAATGGAAGTGTCCGCATTTCTCCCTGCGGGGTAAACACAAAAATTTCTTCCGCGAAAAGATTCAGCTTAAAATCGTCAATGAAATCGAGCGCATTGTCTTCCGGATTTTCGAGCATTTCACGGATCTTGCGCAGCCATTCTTCGAGCTGATCGCCTTTACTGGCTTCACCTGAAACAGTGTCTTTATATTTCCAGTGTGCGGCATATCCTTTTTCTGCCAGCTCATCCATACGTTCTGTGCGGATCTGCACTTCTACCCATTTTCCGTCCGGACCCATTACCGTCGTGTGCAGCGATTCATAACCATTCGCTTTCGGCGTCGAAATCCAGTCACGTAAACGGTCAGGGCTTGGGTGATAAAAATCGGTAACGATGGAATATACTCTCCAGCAATCCGCTTTTTCACTGTCAACAGGTGTATCCAGGATAATCCGGATTGCGAAAATGTCAAAAATCTCTTCGAACGGAACGCCCTTGAACTTGATCTTATTGTAAATGGAAAAAATGCTTTTCGGACGGCCGATCACCCGCACTTTAAAACCCTGCTCCTTTAAAATTTCATTGATCGGCTGTATAAATTTCTGAATGAATTTTTTTCTTTCCGGCTCCGTTTCCTGCAGCTTGCGTAAAATGTCTTCGTAAATTTCTGTCTCGGTAAATTTTAATCCAAGATCTTCCAGCTCCGTTTTAATCGCGTTCAATCCCAGGCGATGCGCAAGCGGGCCGTAGAGATAAAGTGTTTCCGATGCGATCTTGAGCTGTTTGTCACGCTTCATCGAATCGAGCGTACGCATATTGTGCAACCGGTCGGCGAGCTTGATGAGAATTACACGAATGTCATCCGAAAGTGTAAGCAGCATTTTACGGAAATTTTCCGCCTGCAATGAATTCGTCTGCTGATCAAAAACACCCGAAATTTTGGTGAGGCCGTCAATGATCTTGGCTACTTTATCGCCAAACATTCCTTTGATATCATCGAGGGAAATGTCGGTGTCTTCCACCGTATCATGCAGCAAAGCGCAAACCACGGAAGTCGTTCCCAGGCCAATCTCTTCCGCGCAGATCTGCGCTACGGCAATCGGGTGATAAATATAAGGTTCGCCGGATTTACGGCGCATATCTTTATGCGCTTCAAGGGCAACGTTAAAAGCTTTGCGGATAATTTCTTTATCGCCTTTTTCAAGCTTTCGTTTGCAGGCTTTGAGCAGATCGCGGTAACGATTCAGAATTTCCTTACGTTCCAGCTCAAGGTCTATAACAGGAGCAACTTCTTTTTCAGCCATATATCTTCCCCTTTTTACGGAGGAATCCAGCTATGAAGTTACGGATTTATCCTGAAAAGAAAGTGAATTTTCTTCAGGGGAATGTGCAAATTAATGATGTGCAGATTAAGAATTGAGAAATGATGTCGAAGCCAGCTCTGAGCTTACCACGGTGGCAAATTTTTTTGTGTGGGAACGGAAAACGCCAGCCTGCCGAAGCAAATCAATGCAATAATTCAATAATTAACGCGGCCCGCGCAGATATCGACTGATAAAAACGGATAACTTGTTGTTAAGAAAAGTACAATAAAATGCTGATTGCGAAAAAAGACCTTCAATGAGTAATTATTAATCTGCACATCATTAATTTGCACATTAAATTTTCTCTCTCACTTTTCCACCATCCCCTTCGGGCTGCACTTCTTTTTTTACCCTGTAAAAATGCCAGCCAATGCTTCCCTGCAATTCATATTTATTACCCGCAAACGGGCTGTTGAGATTTGGCTCGTTCATAAAGGGATAATAGAAAGGAATGACTGCACGAAGATCAATGTAAAGACGTTCACTGAAAAACGCGAATTGCCAGCCTATATGTGTGCCCGCGCCAAAAGCATTGAACTTGTTCACTCCTGAATATGAAATGCGTGTTTCATCGAAATCTGATTTATAAACAACGGTTTGCGATTCAATAATTTTCGAATACATCGCTTCAACACCAAAGTGGAGCCCTGTGCAGGGATGCCGGCCAAGTGTGTCATTGCGGCGAATAAAAACAGTAAAGCCTACACGCAGCTGTTGAAGCTTATAATCGGAAACACAGCTTTCCAGGTAAGTGTCTGACGGAAGCACGGACGGATAAATTGTCTGGCTTCCTCTTACTTTCTGAACTTCTTTTCCATTATTGATCTGGCTCGCCTGGAGGAATTGATTATCGGTGCCCTTCCCGAATCCTCCGCTGACGCTAAAACACATCCTGCGGATACCGACATCGTAACCGAGCATATAAATTTCTTTGCTCGTAAATTTGACGTAATGTGCTTTGGCAATGTGGGTGAATTTCTGCGCGGAAGCCGGAAGTGCTATGGTAAAGAGGAAAGCGATGACGAAATTGCGGAAAACCATGGGCGGGGGGGATGATAAATTTATGCCAAATAAATCATATTCACAATTTACGTTTTTAGCATAAGCGCGGACTTAAAGTCTACGCTAATATTAAGTGTTTACCTTTTTAAAGCTCTCCAATATCCTCTGAAAAACTCCCTGGTAATTAAGAAACTCTCCTTCTTTATTATTCTGCGCTTCACAGCTGAAAAACCAGACATCATCACCCGAAATAATAATAGCGCTTAAAAATCCAACCGTGCCGCTTTCTTCAGTGAACGTTCCATAAGATCTCGTTGCCTCGCAGCCATCCAGGACAAAGTCGCTTTTTTCAATAATAAAAACACGACCGACATTTTCATGCAGGATATGTAGCTGCATGTTTGACAGGCCATGCAAACTGTCGCCGGCATGCAGCTTTTCATGACGGAAATTAAAATTGGGGTTCAGCTTTATGGACGGGTCTTTAAGGTCTTTTGAAAACGCGACTAAGTGTGCAGCATCGGGAGAAGGAGTTTCAGGCCATTTTTGGGGAACGGAGAATGTGGCGCCGAAACCTTTTTTTGAGATTGTAATAAAATTAAAATCTTCAGGGTCGAGCTTGTGTGCCGGTTTGCCTTGCGAATAATGATAAGCGCTGACCACATTTCCCGCTTCATCATATTTCAGCCATGCGCCTGCCGGTTTGTTGTCGAAAAATTTTCCTTCCTGCACAATCTTTCCATCAGCCGAATATAAAACAGCATCGCTTTCTTCTATGCCACTGATGGGTTTGATTTCAAGTCGTCCGCTGTCCGTTTTGATAATGTTAACGGATGGATCATTTTTTACTGCAACAGCCGAATCGCCGGTTGGATTTTTATTTTCTTCTGACGAGCATCCTGCAAAAAATAAGATACAGCCACAATAAATTAACGGAAGAAACTTTTTCATATCCTTAATTTTTTGCCGGTAAAACTGTCGAAGTACATTCGCCAAAACCAATCCGTACTCCCTCTTTTTCCGACCAGCCACGAATAATAACCGTATCTCCGTCGTTGATAAATTTCCGTTCGCTGCCATCTTCAAGCTTCAACGGTTTTGTTCCGCGCCAGGTAATTTCCATCATCGATCCGAATGAACCTTCTTCCGGTCCGCTGATCGTTCCGGATGCCATCATATCGCCGACATTTATATTGCAACCGTTCACTGTATGATGCGCGAGTTGCTGTTCCATCGTCCAGTACATGTATTTGTAATCGGAACGTGAAATAACAGTCTCCGCTTTTTTATCAGTTGCAATAGAAACTTCAAGATGAATCGCGAGATTTTTATCGCCTTCATATTTTAAATAAGGAAGCACTTCGGGCTCTTGCTTATAACCCGGCACACGAAACGGCTCCAGCGCATCCAGCGTCACAACCCATGGCGACATGGCCGAACAAAAATTCTTTGCAAGAAACGGCCCCAGCGGAACATATTCCCACGCCTGAATATCGCGCGCGCTCCAGTCATTGAACAAAACCATTCCGAAAATATGATCGTCTGCATTTTCAGTCGAAACAGAATCTCCCATTTGTGTCTCTTTACCAATGATAAAAGCAGTTTCCAGTTCGAAATCAAGCGATTTTGTCGGGCCGAATGAAGGAACGGCAGCATCAGGCGCTTTCGTTTGTCCTTTCGGCCGATAAAATCTTCCCCCGGAAACAACGATTGACGAAGAGCGTCCATGATAACCAACAGGTATATGTTTCCAGTTCGGCAGTAAAGCGTTTTCAGGATCGCGGAACATCTTTCCCATGTTTGTTGCATGGTCGATGCTGGAATAAAAATCGGTGTAATCGCCGATCTGAACTGGCAACAGCATTTCAGCTTCTTTCATCGGTACAAGACATTTTTCACAGGCTCCTGCTTGTCCCTGCAACGCTTTGTTTTTTTCATCGAGCAGCTCAGAGATCCGTTCGCGGACACTACGCGTTATGTTTTTTCCGAGTGCGATAAAGGCATTGAGCGTTGGATGTGTAAAAACTTTTTTATCAAAATGAATGGCGTCAAAATAACCGAATTCGGCCACCGCGTTGAGATCCAGTATGTGTTCACCAATGGCGACACCTACGCGCGGACTTCTCTGCGCGCTGGTGAAAATTCCGAAAGGAAGATTCTGGATTGGAAAATCGCTGTTCGCAGTGACATTCACCCATGAACGTAATTTCGGATCATTTGCTTTGCTCATAAATTAAAAAATTGAAGTCAAAGGTAGTAAAACCCGAAGGTGGATAGCTGAATTTTCGCCGCTAAAGCAAAATCAGCGTTTGAGGATATTTCCCCAATGAATTTTGACCTGAAACGTTTTGGATCCGGTCGCCAAATCCTTATCTTTGAAACCTTTAGGCAAAATACAGATTCATGAAAAAAATTACACTTCTTTGCACGGCAGTTTTAGCGTCTTTTTCGTTGTTTTCACAGACCATTGTTTACCACGAAAATTTTGAAATCGCCGATTCGGTTGTTGCAAGTGGCAATCCGGCATGGGGGCCTGAAGTTACTTACCAGGCACAAGGTCTGCTCAGCTATAAAAATCAGGTAGCTGCTTCTGATACATCATGGCTTACCACCACAGCCTTCAATACTGTTGGTAACACCTTCGTGTTTTTTGAATTCGACCAGATTTGCAAGATTGAATATTTCGATTTTGCCCGCATTGAAGTTTCGGATGATAATGGTGTGACATGGAGTCCTGTGACGTACACTTCATATCTCGGCACAGCGCCATTCCAGGCTTTAGGCGATCGTTTTGCTTCGGCGGCCTATGCTGCATGGCTTCCCGGAAATAATGCCGCAACTCCGAATAACACCTGGTGGAGACATGAAACATTCGATATCTCCACGCTTGCTGCTAATGCAGCACAGGTAAAAATCCGGTTCAAATTGTATGATGGTAATGGAAACGGAAACACATCCAATTACGGCTGGCTCATTGACGCTGTAAAAGTTACTGCTTCACCTTCAGAATTAACTCCGCCGGTCATTACGCAGCTTCCCGCGCTTTATTCAGGAAATGTGTTTAACCTCGGACCTTATACCATTAACGACAGCATTACAGATGCAAGCGGAATTGCTTCGGCGACTTTGTATTACACGTTGAACAGCGGTCCGCAGCAGACAGTTGCGATGACAAACGTTTCAGGAAATCACTGGCAGGGAATTATACCAGCAGCTTCTGATTCAGATACTATCTGTTATTACGTTCAGGCAATTGACGCGTCGCCGGCTGCGAATTCAGCATTACTGCCTTCGAGCGGCTGCACACAATTTGTGGTACACGCCGGAATTGTTTTTCCTTTCTTCGATGATTTTGACGGCATGACATTATTTACAGTCAATAATATTTCCCCGGGTTCGGCTTGGGAATTGGGCGTTCCGGCATTTGCGGCAACAACAGGTTCGCATTCCGTTCCGAATGCATGGGATATTAATTTAACATCATCTTATTTAGATAATGCAAATTGTTATCTCATCACTCCTGTTTTTGATTTTACAGCAGCAGTAAATGCAAAGCTGAGCTTCTGGCATAATTACAATACCGAATCTTACTGGGATGGCACGCGTGTGGAATACACCAGGGACGGTACAACATGGAACGTGCTCGGAACTTTCAACGATCCGCGCGGAACGAACTGGTATAATTACGCGGCACTCAGCTCAAGCGGACTTCCGGGCTGGGCAGGAAACAGTGCGGGATGGTATAAATCCACTTACCTTCTTGATACATTGAATAACGAAGCAGGCCCGGTTCAGTTCCGTTTTATTTTCACTTCCGATGCTTCATATTATATAGACGGTTATTCCATAGATGATTTCCTGATCGTGCTTCCTTCACCACAGGATGCACAGATGGATGTGATCACAGCGCCTGATATGTCTTCTTGTCTGCCGCAGGGAAATGTGCCGCTTACAGTTTCATTCACCAACGTAGGGCTCAATAATATTGTAGGACCAATGAATATCGGTTATATCCTCGATAACGGAACGCCGGTCATTGAGCAATGGAACGGAACAATAGGACCGCTTCAGAGTTCAACTTACACATTTACAGCCCCGCTTAACAACACGCCGGGAACACATACATTGACCGTGTTTACCGCGCTTGCAGGAGATGGATTCCTTCCTGATGATTCGCTCACCGTTACATACAGTACAGCGGCAGGAGTGAATGTACCTTACATAAATGATTTCGAAAGCGGACCCTCAAGTCTTATTGATTTCTGCCTTACAAATACGACGCAGGGACAAGTGCTGCTTTCGAGTACTGCAGGAAATAACAGCGCCGCAGGATTAGCATTCGATGCGACGAGCTCGCTTGATTTTGATTTCGGTTCGGATACTATTCCGGCTTCTCCGTTTTATATCTGGGATCCGATGCGTTCCGACCAGCAGCGCGCGCAGGCAAGACTGATTGTAAATACAACAGGCCATTCGTCGCTCGTGCTGGAATTCGATGCTAAATTATTGTACATGTGGGGGAATGAATACACCAATTTCCGTGTCAAAGTGAACGGAACGATGGTTACACCTCACCTCATGCCAAACAATGCTTCGACTCCATACGATACGTATCGTTATATGCTCAGCTCTTTCCTGCCTGCACCTTACCTGATCATTGATTTTGAATCAAAGGTCGCGTATGATCTTGCTTCAACAGGAACCGGAATTTACCTTGATAATATTCACATTTACCGTCCCGACAGCATTGACGCAGGTGTAACAGGAATTCCGCAACCACAACCATTGACGATGGCCAGCACTACAACAACCGTAGTGGTGAACATCCGCAATTTCGGAATAGACACACTGACTTCTATACCGGTTGCTTACCAGGTAGCTGCAAATCCGGTGGTAGTTGAAACATGGACAGGCTCGCTTCTTCCGAATGCAACCACAACTTATACGTTCACAACTACGTTCAGCTCACCAACAGGCGCGTATTCGCTTTGTGCCTGGACACAGTTATCTGCAGACACCAACACATTCAACGATTCACTTTGCAAAACAGGTTTCGGGATGCCGTTAGTAACTGTTCCATGGTCCGATAATTTTGACGGGCCGCAGAATTTTGCTGCGGTAACTACTGTTGCAAATTCATGGGAGCTTGGCATGCCGCTTGCGCCGAACATTACCGGAACACACAGCGGGGCGAACGCATGGGAAATTGACCTCGATGCTCCTTACCCGAACAGCTGCAATGAATATTTGTATTCTCCGTTCTTCGATTTCTCAACTATTTCCAATGTCGAGCTTCGTTTCTGGCAATGGTACAGCACAGAAAATTATTACGACGGTGGACGCGTGGAATACACCACCGACGGAGGAATTAACTGGATTGTGCTTGGTGTAGCTTTCGATCCACTCGCAACAAGCTGGTATAATCAATCGTATTTGCAATCTTCCACGCTTCCGGGCTGGAGCGGAAATGGCGGCGGTTATTTCCAGTCGAAATACAACCTGGCGCTTTTTAATAATTATCCGACACCGGTTCAATTCCGGTATGTATTCACTTCCGACAATTTCTCTTTCAGCACTGTGGACGGATGGGCGATTGATGATTTCGAATTGTTCGTTCCAATTGATGCAGCTACGAATACAATCACATTCGGAAACGTATCTCCGCTTCCGATGCCGGGGTCGAATAACGTAAAGATCAATATCAAAAATACAGGAACGGTTCCGATCAACGCGGCCAGTCTTACTTTGAAAATTGATAACACTATTGTAGTAACCGACCCGCTTACATTCAGCCCTGTTCTTGCTCCGGGCGCTTCACAGAATCATACTTTCTCGCTGCCGTGGGCAAATGCTACCCCGGGATTACATACCGTGAAAGTCTGGTCTTCTGCTCCGAACGGATTGAATGATGTCAATCATCTGAACGACACTACCACATGGGTGATTTCGGTGATGGACACAGTAGCAACATATCCGTACTGCAACAATTTCGAAACCGGGAATGGAATCCCCTCATTGACCACGATGAATGCATTACGCTTCACGAACTCAAGTAATGTTTTTGCACAAGGAACGCCTGCAAAAAACATTATTACTTCGGCACATGGTGGAACACAATGCTGGATGACAGGACTTGTGATGAATTACCTGAGAAATGACAGCTCCGGAATTTTTCTTCCTGCGTTCACGGTTGATACGGTGAATTGTTACCACCTTGAATTCTGGAACCGCTATCTCACCGAAGTGAATAAAGACGGTGGAGTAGTGGAGTATTCCTTTGACATGGGAAATACATGGATTCAGCTTGGACTTCCGTTTGAAGCGAATTGGTATAATAATGCAACCGCAACCGGACTGGGTGCAGGATGGCAGCCGAATTTTGGTGGAACGTCAAACGGATGGATATTGCAGCAGCATGATATCCGTTTCTCGCAGGCAGGACAGGTCATTTTCCGTTTCCGTTTTGGCGCTGATAATGGAATTGAATCAGAAGGCTGGGCGATCGATGATGTTTGTTTCAACCGTCTGCCGCCATGTGTGCTCAGCGTGCCTGATGTTGCATCAACCGATGGATTAAACATGGTTGTTTTTCCGAATCCTGCAGGAACATCGTCTATGCTGCAATACAATCTACCTGAAAATGGAAGAGTAACCATTGCAATGCACGATATGTTAGGA
>JALYQL010000187.1 GCA_030855855.1 Bacteroidota bacterium
TAAAATAAAATCCTTCTTTAAATGGTTTGTTTCCAAAAGATGGAAGCGATGGATTTTTATTTATTCGCCCATATTTCTTCTTCTTTTTATTCTTGCGTGTGATCTCATCGTTGCAAATTCCGCGAAAGAAAAATTATTTGACCACGTAGAAGACGTACCAGTCCGCGCTACGGCTTTGGTTTTCGGGACAAGTCCTTTTACCAGCACCGGAGAAAATCTTTTTTATAAATACAGGATGGAAGCCGTTGCCGCGCTTTGGAAATCAGGGAAGATCCGGCATGTTATTGTGAGCGGTGATAATTCTACCCAAGAGTATGATGAAGCGACGGCGATGAAAGATGTATTGGTTCTCATCGGCGTTCCTGATTCGGTGATTACGTTGGATTACGCTGGCTTCAGGACATTGGATTCGGTGGTGCGGTGTAAATGGGTTTTCGGTCAATCGGAGATCATTGTTGTTTCACAGGAATTCCAGAATGAACGTGCGTTATTTATCGCGCAGCATTTTGGTATTAATGCTGTCGGGTTTAACGCGAAAGATGTTCCGGATCGTTATGGATTTAAAACAATGCTGAGGGAATATCTTGCAAGAGTAAATGCAGTTCTTGATATTTATGTTTTAAATACAGAGCCAAAATTTCCGGGGCCTCCGGAACCGATCATTACCAGGTAGCATTCACAAAAAACAAAACCAATGAAAAACAAATTCCTTAACATCAGCATCGGGATCACTTTAATGTTGTTCGGAACAGGATTTTTAGTCCGTTCTGTCACTTCGGCTAATGCTGCACCTTCTCCTGCACGATTTATGGAAGAAGGCACCAGCAAAATCGGGAAATACATGATGGCGATTTCGTCGGGAAGTAGTGAGCGGCTTATTGTCTGGGATTCAGAAACAGGTGCGAGCACTTATTATGAATATGCTGGTTCTGCCTATGGTAAAGCGCCGAAGTGGATAAAAGGTGAAGCGCAATTGCCGATGGATGCGTTGGGGAAATAAGTAAAACTCCTGGAGGACATTACATCCGAACTTCAGCATCTGTCATCACTGATATAAAATAAACGCCCTCCTGAAATTATGGAGGGCGTTTATTTTTTGCAATAAGAGCTTTGTTATTTCTTCACAACTTTTTTATGCGACTTTTTCCTCACACGCATATTCAGAATTTCAACGAGGAAGGCAAATGCCATTGAGGAATACACGTATGGTTTCGGAACATGAACATCGAATGCTTCGAGTATAAGAAGCAAGCCGATCATTAACAGGAAGGAAAGCGCCAGCATTTTTACACTTGGATGCTTCTCAATGAAAGAGCTGACCTTTTCGGAAAACAGCAACATGATTCCCATTGAAATAATAACAGCGGCGATCATAATGATCACTTCGTTTACAATTCCGACGGCAGTAAGAATAGAATCGAAAGAAAAAACAATGTCGATAAGCATGATTTGCAAAACGACGGATAAAAGCGTGGCAGATTTTTTATTTTTCTTTTCCTCTTCGGTGTCATCTGCCACGTCCATTTTCTCATGGATCTCAGAAGTAGTTTTGGCAAGCAGGAAAATACCGCCGCAAAATAAAATAATATCGCGTCCTGTGATCCGGGCTGCCTCCAGCGGGTGCTCCATTCCCATACCCGAGAAAACACTTACCATTCCATCAAGCGTAAATAACGGTTTCGTAAGTCCGATGATCCAGGTGATTCCGAAAAGTAAACCCACCCGCATCAACAATGCAAGCAGCAATCCGACCCCACGTGCTGTTTTCCGCTCTTTCGGATCTTTCACCTTCCCGGCGATGATAGAAATGAAAATAATATTATCGATTCCGAGAACAATCTCTAATAAGGTAAGAGTCAGTAAGCTGATTAATCCGTCGATACTCAATAAATGATGGAACTGATCTGAGAAAGGCATAAGGCGTTTTTTTGAGGTGCAAAGTTAGCAGAATCCTCATTAGACCTCTTTACAAAAAAATTATTATATTGACTTTCAGCTACTTAATATTTTATTTAGTACTATGCCTTGCAAAGTACTAAAGTATAGCCATATCTTTGCATCGTCAGGTTGAGGGTATAGAACTTAACACCCCTGAAAAACAACTACTGTGACCCGGGTCGCGGAGAAAAAATAAAAAGATGACAATAGAAAATGCAAAATCGAACATCGAAAATACCAAGGCCCAGATGCGGAAAGGTGTTTTGGAGTTCTGCATCCTTTCCACTCTTTCGGAAGGTGATGCTTATCCGACGGAAATAATCGAGCGGATGAAGAAAGCGAAGCTGGTAGTGGTGGAAGGCACTTTATATCCCCTTCTCACGCGTTTAAAAAACCTCGAGCTTCTCGCCTACCGCTGGGAAGAATCGACTTCTGGCCCGCCGCGCAAATATTACCGGCTCACCGAAACAGGAGAAAAATTCCTGCGTGAGCTTGAAAGCTCCTGGGACGAATTAGTAGCTTCTGTGGATGAAGTGACCAAAAATAAAATCAAAACGCCAATCATTATTTCAAACGACAATCCGATAAACCGATGAACAAGACTGTGACCATAAACATAAGCGGCATTATTTTTCATATTGAAGAAGATGCGTATGATAAGCTCGGAAGCTACCTGCGCACCGTCCGTAGTCGTTTTTCGGAAGAAGATGGCCGCGATGATATCATGGCCGATATCGAATCGCGCATTGCTGAAATTCTGAATGAACGCGTTGGACCATCCAAACAAGTGGTGCTCATGACCGATGTGGATTATGTCATCTCTCTGATGGGAGAGCCGGAAGCAATTTCAGATCAGGAAGAGAAGCAGGAGAGCACAGGAAACAAATCGGCGGCTGATGATTCAGATTTCGAGACTGACAAAACCCGTCGTCGCCGTCTTTACCGCGATACGGATGATAAAATTGTTGGTGGGGTGTGCAGCGGGCTCGGTTATTATTTCAACGTCGACCCGATCTGGATCCGTCTTGCATTCGTTGTCGTTTTCTTTTTGTTCGGAACAGGTGTCTTATTTTACATTCTGTTGCTGATCATTATTCCTAAAGCAGAAACCACAGCTGAAAAATTAGAAATGCGGCGTGAGCCTGTGGATGTAAATAACATCAGCAAAAAAGTAAAAGAAGAATTCGGCGATTTTAAAAAACGCGCTGAGGATTTCGGTCAGGAAGCCCGGAACTATGGCAAAAAATGGAAAGACGAATCGAAATACTGGCGAAAAAAAAGAAGCCTTGGTAATAGTTTTGAGGATTTTTTCCACGGCGTATTTAATCTCATCGGCAGGGTTTTCGCCTTCGGGCTTGTCGCCATCGGCATCTTTTTTCTCATCGCGCTGATCACTTCTACTTTTTCACTCCGCGATTTTGGAAATCTTCCGTTCGGTGAACACATCAGCAATCTTTTTCCTGACCGCTTTCATTATTACCTCGCGCTGACCAGTTTCTTTGTCGTGTTTGGTATTCCGATAGTGATGATAATCTATAAAGGAACCCGCATGATCTTCAGGATCAAGAAAAATGACAGGATCATTGGCATTACTGCTTTGTTAATCTGGATCCTTGGCATCACAGGTGGAATATTTGCAGGAATTTCTGTCGGAAAAGGATTCCGCGAAGATATTTCCATACATGAATATTTTCCAATCCGGAATGCAAAAATGGATACGATTTACCTGAATGTAAAGCCGGATCCTGATATGGAAAACCGCGATTATCATTCGCATTCGAACCGGAAATATCATTATGCGAATCGTTTTAAAGCGATCAGCTCAAATGGTAATGAAGTAAAATTCGGAGAGTTCGGCCTGAATATTATTCCTTCCGATGTCGACAGCATTCAGCTCGTGGTTTACAGAATGGCAAGTGGTTCCGACAAACGTGAAGCGCTTGACCGTGCGAAAGCGATCACCTACACCATTACACAAAAAGATTCGCTTCTGACATTCAATCCGTATTACATGCTCGGCGCAGGACAACACTGGCGGGCGCAGGATGTACGGCTCGAATTGCTTGTGCCGAAAAACACAGTTGTTTTCCTTGGAAACTACATGAACGGAATTCTCGATGATATTGATAATGTTTCCAACACGCTCGACCAGGACATGGTGAATCGCAGGTGGATCATGACCGGCCGCGGACTTCAGTGCATCGACTGCGCAGGTCTTGATCTTGAGAGAAAAGACAAATACGAGGATGAACAAAAGCCGGATACAATCATTATTAAACATTAAAAAAACAAAACACGACTGGATGATCTGGTGACTGGGTGATTTAATGACCGGGGGACTGAAGTAAGGAAATAAGAAATTGAAAATCCGGATGTGTAAGCAAATGCGCAAATCACCCGGTCACCAGAGCATAATCACCAAATCATTAAATCACCCAGTCCACCCACGGAAGAAATGCTCATAGAACACAATTCAGTAAAAATGTTTGAAAAGTCTGTAACTAATCACACAGTTGTCCGTCTTATTATTGAATCCCGGCAGGGGATTTAGTTTACAAGGTTAGGTCGGGAGCACGCAAGTGCAAAAGGGGATAGTGGTCTCGCAGCCTACTGTCCCCTTCCCATTTTTAGCCCGTAAGCGCCTGGCGCACATTTAAGACTGGTCCCGATAATATATCGGGATGGTGACCGGATGATTGAAAACTTGTCATTGCTCATTGAATATTTGGCAGTGTTTGTTCCATTTTCCGGGAAATTTCCATGGCGGTAAAAATGTATAATGCCAAACTAACAATGTTCAATGAACAAGGAAGGTAAAAGTTCTTTTGGGGGTGATAACACTCACTTTTTTTCAACTTTTAACCCGGAACCCAAAACCAGGAACCCGGAACTGACTAACGGCTGAAATCTCTGACCATTTAGATCGAAAAAGAGGCAATTGTTAAATTTCCAAAAATCTGACGAAAGAGGCGTAACAAACCACCAATTGCTCCGTCTTATAGCTGAACACCCTCTCACTGGGTTAGGTCAGGTAAAAAAAGAGAGGTTCTGTTTCGTGCAATTGGTGTGCAGAAGGCCGGGTTTCGCAGCCCCGGCCTTCTTTTTTTTGAATAATCGCCTGTTAATGAAATAGCTATACCGGGAACCTGCAATAAGTTTTCTGCTTATCTTTGCGCCCAAACAAACAAAATAAACAAAGACCAAATTCAATGAACCTTTTCATTAACAACCTCGCCTGGGCAACAACAGAAGAAGATTTGCTTGGATTACTTTCCCAGTATGGAGAAGTATCATCCGTAAAAATCATCGTTGACAAATTCACACAACGCAGCAAAGGATTCGCTTTTGCTGAAATGCCTGATAATGAAGCCGCTAACAAAGCGATCGCTGAATTAAACGGAGCAAACGTTAAAGGTCGTAACATCAATGTGAACGAAGCTCGTCCAAAAACGGAGCGTCCTTCTAACTTTGACAGAGGAGACCGTTACTAGAATAAAGTCGTCAGTTTCAGCAGCCGGCCTCAAAACCGGCTGCTGATTACCGGCAACTTATCGCAGGCCATTTTCAAGTTCTTTCTATAGAGATTGATTTTTCCGCCTTTGCTTATAATGGCATCCCCTGCTGCAAAATCCTAATGCCCTGGCGTTGTTTTTGTATTCGTTTTTTTTGTTGCTTGTGTAGAATGTGAATGAAGCAACGGAAACAGTAAACTTAAATTCACTGATTAACCTATACCAAGGAATGTCTAAAATTTCTTTCAACAACAAACAAACAGATTTCACCATAGCCTTGAAAAAGTCTGTTGAAGAATATTTTTCAAGCCGCAATATCAAACAAACCGGAAACTGGAAGCTTTACACAAAAACCGCAATCGTTCTTGCTACCGCGGCAGCGATGTATTATGTGCTGCTTTTCGTTCAGCCAGCGGCATGGATCAGCCTGATCCTCTGTGCATTGTTCGGAATTAACCTCGCTGTTATCGGGTTTAATGTTATGCACGATGGCGCACATGGAAGCTATTCCCAAAAACATTGGGTGAATGAGATCATGGCTTACACACTTAATCTTATGGGCGGAAGCTCTATGATGTGGAAAATGAAGCACAATGTCATTCATCATACCTACACCAATATCGAAGGACAGGACGATGATATTGACATCAAACCTTTTATCCGCACCAACGAACACCAGAAACGTTACTGGTTTCACAAATACCAGCACATTTATTTTCCAATGCTGTATTCCCTGACACTTTTATGGTGGGTGTTCCAACGCGATTTCCTGAAATATTTTACAGGAAAAATATCCGGTTTCAAGATCCGCAAAATGACATTTGCCGAGCACTTGATCTTCTGGGTAACCAAATTATCGTACGTATTTATTTATCTCGTGCTGCCGATCATGATGGTTGGTTTGGGCCAGGCTTTGATTGGTTATTTAGTTGCCAACCTGGTCTGCGGCGTTGTGCTTGCACTTGTATTTCAGCTTGCACACGTAGTAGAACACGCCGATTTTCCTATGCCTGATGAAACAACCAATAAAATGGAAGAAACATGGGTAATTCACCAATTCGCTACCACTGCTGATTTTTCTACCCGCAGCAAAGTGATGTTGTGGCTTACAGGAGGATTGAATTTTCAACTCGAGCATCATTTGTTCCCGAAAATTTCACATGTACATTATCCCGGCATTCATAAAGTGATCCAGGATCTGTGTAAAAAATACGATGTGCCGATCATTGAATATCCGAATCTCGGACAGGCGCTGAAGTCGCACGTACTTTACCTCCGGGCAGTCGGAGCGAACTAAGTGAAGAATCATTGAAAAATTGATTCGGCCATTTCAAAGCAAAACTTTATACTTGCACCACAAAATCAAACCGACACAAAATGGAAAATCACGACCATAACGGACACGGCGAAGGTCACGACGATCACGCTACAGAAGGTAACCGTCAATATTATCCGAAAGGATGGTGGATGCCATTAGTCGGTTTACTTGTTGTTGCGCTTGGATTTACCACAATCGGATATTTTGCATTCAGTGTTTCCGGAACTGATAAATGGGGCAAAAGCGAACAATGCTGCGTAGAAGGCGAACACCACGAAGGGGAATCCTGCGGTGATGAAAAAGAAGCTCATGGCGGACATGATGCAAATACACACAAACATCACGAGGATAAAGTGAAAGAGGCAGAAGGCTTAATGGCTCCGGGTGGACATGATTCCACAGCTAAAGATTCCACACACCAAGCGCCTTCACATCACGAGCATGATGCTGCCGGCGAACATCACTAAGGTTGTCAGCCTTCGATACATTTTTCGCTATCACCACCGGCTTTAAAAAGAAAATATCAGGCGAAAAACACTCAGTCTGACAGGAGCAAGCTACTTTGTCAGATTGAGTGTTTCGCTCAGAAAATATTAATGCGCAGCCAGCAAAACGTATTGAGCGAAATGTATCGAAAGCTGACAAAGCATGTTTCGCTCAGCAAAAAGCTAATGCACAGCCAGCAAAACGTATTGAGCGAAAAATGTATCGAAGGCTGACAAAGAATGTTTCTTAATGAACCGAAAGTCTTACAACTTTTGGCTGCATTTTCTTCACCACGGGGTCATTACTTTTTATTTCCTGGTCGCCTAACACCTGCGACATTTCATCTTCAGTAATCTTACCATCACCTTCAGTAAGCGTTACACCGACATTTTTATCCTCTAATCCCCCGTTATTCCAGCTCATCACACCTCCGCCATAATCCCATCCGAAGCCCGAAAAATTAAATGGCTTTTTATTCAGATTTTCGAGCTCGTCTGTTGTCATTCCTAATTTAACGCCGCTTTTCGAGGACCATTTATTAGAGAAATTATATTTCCCGTCATTAGAATATATTGCGCCGATAAATACCGCGTCAACTCCTGAGCGATGCAGCGAATCTTCCCAATAGATCTGCACTTCATCAGTTGTTCCTTTATCAACATAAGTGCCCATCGTGTACATTCCCTCCGCACCCCATATCGTATCATAAGTAACGCGGTCAGCAGCGAACATGGATTTTAATGCCGCTTCGTCTTTCACTCCCAAAAGATCTTCAAGATGATTCTCCCCTACCGGACGGGTTTCATCGTACACCGTTGAATCACCATTTGAATTTTTATCACCACCTGAACAGGAAGCTAAAAGAATCGTGGTTGCAAAAACTGCCGTCAATACCTTGATTTTCATAATAAATATTTTCAGCGAAAGTAGGCATACAGGCACGTCGGGGCAACATTTACAGGTTAATTTCCTTAATTTTATTGCCGGAGCGATCCTCGTTTTATATCGTGTCCTGATCCCTGGTTATTTACAAAAACCGCATTTTAATAATGAGCAATGTAGCGGAGAAACATTCAGATGTTTCAAAAGAGAAATTAAAAGAATTTCAGAATATCGTTCTGGCAGATTATCGCGTCGCGTTTGAAAGTCGTGAAGCAAGTCTTACCGGAAGAAAAGAAGTGCTTACGGGCAAAGCGAAATTCGGAATTTTCGGAGACGGAAAAGAAGTTGCGCAATTGGCAATGGCAAAATCTTTCCGTGAAGGAGATTTCCGTTCAGGTTATTACCGCGATCAGACATTTATGTTTGCGACAAAGAATCTCACGCTGCAGCAATGGTTCGCGCAATTATACGCTCATACGGATATTGAAGCTGAACCTTCTTCCGCCGGACGCCAGATGAACGGACATTTTGCCACACGCAGTCTGAATCCGGATGGCTCGTGGAAAGATCTTACAAAAATTAAAAATTCATCTTCCGATATTTCTCCCACGGGCGGACAAATGCCGCGGCTTCTCGGGCTTGCGCTTGCGTCCAAACATTACAAACAAAACGCTGATCTGCATTCTGCGAAGTTTGCAAAGTTTTCGGATAAAGGAAATGAGATCGCTTTCGGAACGATCGGCGATGCTTCTACTTCTGAAGGATTATTCTGGGAAGCAATGAATGCCGCTGCAGTAATGCAGATTCCGATGCTGGTTTCAGTATGGGATGATGGCTACGGAATTTCTGTTCCCAAAAAATACCAGACAACAAAAGAAAGCATTTCAGAAGCGCTTTCCGGTTTTCAGCGCACTGCCGATAAACCGGGATTCCAGATCTTCAAAACGCGTGGATGGGATTACCCGCATCTTGTGGAAACCTATGCCGATGCATCAAAGCTTTGTCGCGAAGAGCATATTCCTGTGCTTGTTCACGTAGAAGAAGTAAATCAGCCGCAGGGACATTCTACTTCCGGTTCGCATGAACGTTACAAAACACCGGAACGTTTGCAATGGGAAACTGATTTCGATTGCCTCAAAAAATTCCGCGAATGGATCGTTGCTTCGCGCGTTGCATCTCCTGAAGAGCTCGACCAGCTTGAAAAAGATGCAAAGGAAAAAGTAAAAACAGATCGTCGTGCTGCGTGGGAAGCTTATCTCGCGCCAATGAAAACTGAGCTGAAAGAAGTGCTGGCGTTGCTGGATGACCTGGCGAAAGAAAGTGAGAACAGCGTATTCATCACCAAAGTGCGCAACGATCTTTCTTCCACAATGGATGCCGTGCGCCGCGATATGATCTCTGCTGTGAAAACAGCTTTGCGTTATGTGCGCACTGAAAATATTCCTGCACGCACAACGCTTATCAACTGGCTGCAGATAAACGCGATTGCTAATTTCAACCGTTACAGCGCGAATCTCCATAGCGGAACCGCACTGGAAGTAAAACCTGTTGCCCCGGTTTATGCGAATGAAGAAAAATTATACGACGGAAGAGAAATCCTGCGCGATAATTTTGATTCGATCCTCGCGAAAAATCCGGAAGTCGTGATCTTCGGTGAAGATTCCGGTTTTATCGGCGGAGTAAATCAAGGTCTTGAAGGTTTGCAGAAAAAATACGGAGAGATCCGCGTGTTCGATACCGGCATCCGTGAAGCAACTATCATCGGACAGGCCATCGGAATGGCGATGCGTGGTTTGCGCCCGATCGCTGAAATTCAGTATCTCGATTATTTGCTTTATGCTTTACAAATACTCAGCGATGATCTCGCAACGTTGCAATGGAGAACTGTCGGCGGACAAAAAGCGCCGGTCATCATCCGCACACGTGGGCATCGTCTCGAAGGCGTATGGCATTCCGGTTCACCAATGGGAATGATTATTAATTCGCTGCGTGGAATTTATATTTGTGTGCCGCGTAATATGACACAGGCGGCAGGAATGTACAACACCTTGCTTGTTGCAGATGAACCAGCGCTGGTAATTGAGCCGTTAAACAGCTATCGTTTGAAAGAACGCATGCCGGAAAACTGGGGCGATTTCAAAGTGCAGTTAGGAATTCCTGAAATTCTCCGCGAAGGAAAAGATATTACGATTGTAAGCTATGGCCCGACGTTGCGTTTGTGCCTGGATGCTGCGAAACAATTACAGGAAGCGGATATTTCTGTTGAAGTAATTGATGTGCAGACCTTATTGCCCTTCGATAAAAATAATTCCATCGTGAACTCGGTAAAAAAAACAAGTCGTCTGCTTGTGGTGGACGAAGATGTTCCGGGTGGCGCTTCCGCGTTTATCCTGCAGAACATTATCGAAACACAACGCGGGTTCAAATACCTCGATTGTGAGCCACGCACACTCACCGCGCGCGATCACCGTCCTGCGTATGGTTCGGACGGAGATTTTTTCAGCAAACCGGGAACGGTTGATATTTATGACATGGCTTATTCGATGATGCATGATGCGCATCCGGAGACCTGGCCGGCGACTTATTGATAAACTCATAAGGCGACATTATGTCGCCTTATTTTTTAATTAAAATGACAAAAGTTACTTATTTACTTGGGGCGGGAGCCAGTTTTGAGGTCTTGCCTTTAGCTAAAACAATCAAAGATCAGACAGGCAAAGAACATCCTGGTCTTGGTCAACGAATGGGTTTACTCGCGAATGAAATCAAAGAACTTTCTAAATCGCTTTCAAGGGAAGACTCTAACAATGCATTATCATTTATTGAGGGATTAATTTGGTTGCAAAAGGAAGCAGATATACATGGCACAATCGACACTTTTGCAAAAAAACTCTTTTTACAAAAGGATTTTAAAACACTAAATAAATTAAAAACTCATTTAAGCTTATTCTTTATAATTGAACAAAGAACCAAAGGGTATGACAAAAGGTACATTTCGTTCTTTGCTTCTATTCTTGAGCAAACGGAAGATGGGATATGTATGCCTTCAAATATTAATATTCTAACTTGGAATTACGATCTCCAACTTGAAATGGCTTTTCAATATTATCATCGAAAGGATAATCATTCAAACATAAAGTCATCTCAACTTGCAATGAATAGTATACCGAATTATGATTTTTTATTGAGTAATAAAGCCTGTTTAGCTGGAATAGTCCATTTAAATGGAATAGCTGGTTTGTATTTGACTGAAGATGGCAAAGCAAATGACATTTATGATCGCTCAGAGGATTCAAAAATCCAAAAGTTAGAAGAAGCGCTTAGGGACAACTTATTTATACTTGAAAGTGCAGGCAGGACTATAACCCTAGATAAAACATTTCAATTTGCGTGGGAAAACACAGCTTATGACAGCCCACTTTTAAATTCTGCGAAAAACATTGCGCTTGGAACTTCTATTCTCGTAATTATAGGTTATTCGTTTCCTTTCTTTAATAGAAATATTGATCGTATACTTTTCCATTTCATGAAGAATAGCATAGATAAAATCTATTTTCAGGATCCTGTTTTAGATGGCTCATTTTTGCGCGCTCAATTTGATTTAAGTAAAAACTTTAATATCGAACATATAAAAGAAACAAATCAGTTCTTTCTCCCTTACGAACTTTAAAACAATGAAAACCTTCATCCCTTT
>JALYQL010000249.1 GCA_030855855.1 Bacteroidota bacterium
CTTGTACTCTGTTTTTAAAACGGAGTCACGATGAAATTCGCTTACCAATCAATTCTTTTTGGCACACTCATATCAGCCTGCGCATGCAAACCGAACCTTGATATTCCTGCGCCAGTTTCAGGCGATGCTGACTTTTCAAAGAGCATTGCTATCGGAGGAAATTATCTGTCGGGTTACCAGGATGGCGCTTTATTTCACGATGGGCAGGATCGTTCCATTCCGGCATTGCTGGCGCGGCAGTTTGCTATGACTGGTGAAAGCAATTTCGGGCAGAATATTTTTTCAGACAATGGCGGCTTAGGGTGGAACAGCAAACCATGGGAAAGCTGGTTCGTAAAAGCATCACATTTAAATTACCGGTTTGATTGCGAAGGTACACGTTCACTAGGGCCTGTGAAAGATTCGCTCAGCAGAGGAGCCGCTTCTCTTTTGTTTGCCAATAATTATTTCGCGGGGAATTGTAACTTCTCCGTTCCGTTCGCCCGTACCGGGGAATTATTTTACGTTCCGCTCGGAAATAATCCCGGAACAAATTACAGGAATCCGTTTTATTACCGCATTGCTTCTAATCCCGGAACGTCAACTGTGATGACAGATGCTGTAAATGCCAACGCTACTTTTTTCTCTGCGTGGATGGGCATGGAGGATATTTACGAATATGCACGCCGGGGCGGAGAGGGTACAAGCATAATTATGGAATCGGTGTTTTCAAATTGGCTTGATTCTGCTTTTATCTCATTAACAGCAAACGGTGCAAAAGGATGCATCGCCAACATCCCGGATTTCAGGAGCTTTCCTTATTACACGCTTATTCCGTGGAATGGCGCGGATCTTACGGCAAGCAAAGCCGATTCGCTGAATGATATTTATGAAACCGCGGGATTAACGCACATCGTTTTTCATGAAGGAGCGAATGGATTTATTATCAATGATGCTTCCGCTCCTTCCGGCGTGCGACAGTTACATGAGGGCGAATACATTACGCTGTCCGTTCCGCTTGATTCAATGAAATGCGATTACCTCGGAATTTTATTTGCCGTGCTTCCTGATCAATACGTTTTAGACAGCAGCGAAATTGCTTTCATTGACCTGATGACGGCTTCCTATAATGCAGTCATCGCACAGAAGGCCCAACAATATGGTTTGGCTTTCGTAGACGCGAATTCATATTTCCGGACTGTTGAAACCGGAATAAAATGGAACGGTGTCGATTTCAATACGAAGTTTGTCACCGGTGGATTTTATTCGCTGGATGGTTATCATCCGAATCAGAATGGGTATGCTTTGATCACGAATGAATTTATTAAAGCGATCAACCTGAAATTCAAATCAAGCGTTCCGACGTTGAATTGTACGGATTGTAATGGTGTCCTGTTTCCATAGGAATGATTGAACACGGAATAAGAAGTCCCATAAAGTGAAAAAGACAAACTGTGGTGGTGTGCAGCCAACAATCACGGCTATCATTTAATAAACTTCGCCAATGTCTGCACTATTTCATCAATGGAATTCGGCTTTGTGGCAAAGCTGGTTGCTCCCAGATTTTTAAGCTCTTCGAAATAACTAATCGTTGAATACAGAATGACAGGCACGTCATCCAGCCTTTTAATTTCGCGCAAATGGATGAGACATTCCTTTCCCGACATATAAGGCATATTCAGATCAAGAAAAATATAATCCGGTAAAAATAATTCGTCCGAATTCATTTTTTCAATCGCCTGGACGCCTCCGCTGGCTGTAACTAATTCAATTGTCTTATCGAAAAGGGTGAGTCCGATCTGGAATATATTCCGGTCATCTGCATCGTCATCAATCAAAAAAACGGTCTTTACACGTATCGGAACAGGTGATTTCATAATCAGGTTTTTTTAATTTGCGGGGATATAAATGTCAAATCTTGCGCCTTTTTTTAACTCACCTGTTGCGGTGATGGTGCCATTATGATTCTCTACTATTTTTTTTACGATCGCAAGCCCGATGCCTGTGCCTGCGTAAATTTCTTTGCCATGCAGCTTCTGGAAAACGCCAAAAATACGTTCGCAGAAATGAGGTTCAAAGCCAATGCCGTTGTCATCAACAGTTATATGGCAGTAATTTTTTTCACTTGAAAGTTTTTCGAGATGCAGGTTGCTTCCTTTTTCAATCCTGCTTTTGATAGAGATCTTCAGGGGCACATCAAATTGTGAAAACTTGAGGGCGTTGCTTATCAGGTTGTACATCAGCTGGCGGAATTGAAAAGGAATGATGTTGGCCGCGCAGAGCTCTGTAGCATCTATGGTTGCATGCTTTTCTTGAATAGTATCTTTCAGCTCGGCTTTTACTTCATCTATTATTACTTTCAGCTCTGTCTTTTCAAATTTGAGCTCCGTGGTTGCAATGCGTGAGAAGGCAAGCAGATCGTCAATAAGAAGCTGCATTCTTCCTGCAGAAAATTGCATGCGCTGAAAATTATATTTGCCATTTTCAGTCAGCGTTTCATTTTCCAGGATGATAGAAACAAAGGTCTGGATCTTACGGAGCGGTTCCTGCAGATCATGGCTGGAGATATAGGTAAATGCAAGCAGCTCTTTATTGGCAATGCTCAGCTCTTCGGCGCGTTTTTCTTTTTCTTCATTCTGAAAGGCAAGCTCTTTGTTGGCGATGATAAGCTCGGCCGCACGCTTTTCTTTTTCTTCATTCTGAAACGCAAGCTCTTTGTTGGCGATTCCTAATTCAGCCGCACGTTTTTCCTTTTCCTTATTTTGAAATGCAAGCTCTTCATTGGCAATCCCCAGCTCAGCGGCTCGTTTTTCTTTTTCTTCATTCTGAAACGCGAGCTCTTTGTTGGCAATGATCAGCTCGGCTGCACGCTTTTCTTTTTCTTCATTCTGAAATGCGAGCTCTTTGTTGGCAATGCCTAATTCAGCCGCACGTTTTTCTTTTTCATCATTTTGAAAAGCAAGCTCTGTATTGGCGATTCCAAGCTCGGCTGCACGCTTTTCCTTTTCATCATTCTGGAAAATAAGCTCCTTATTGGCAATGCCCAATTCTGCAACACGCTTTTCTTTCTCTTCGTTTTGGAAAATAAGCTCTTCGTTTGCAATCCCTAATTCAGCGGCTCGTTTTTCTTTTTCCTCATTCTGAAAAACAAGCTCTTTATTAGCGATACCTAATTCAGCGGCGCGCTTTTCTTTCTCTTCATCCTGAAAAGCAAGCTCGATATTGGCGATGCCAAGCTCAGCGGCTCTTTTCCCTTTTTCTGTATTTGCAATGCCAAGCTCTTCCGCTCTTTTCCCTTTCTCTTCCTTTTGAAAAGCAAGCTCTTTGTGCGCAATTAACAGCTCAGCGGCCAGCTTTTCCTTCTCCTGCTTCAGAATGGCAAGTTCTGATTGAGCAATAAACAGTTCGTTTTTTGATTCTTCTTTTAGGGTCATTATGTAGTGTTATAAACCAGTTTTGCTGGGGTCACGCAATATTGCTTGTATTCTAAACGACCTGCAATGTGATCACAAAGTTTTCACGTGAAGGTTTCACGCTGTTTTTCTCAGCGATAAGTTGAAGTGTTTGCTGAATGATCTTTTTAAATTGAGAAAATTCGGACGGTTTACGGATAAAATAGTGTGCGCCGTTTGTATAAAGCGTGTTCACCACTTCCTGCTCGAACGAAGTTGAAAAAATAATCACAGGAAAGTTTTTCAGCTTTTCGCTGCTCTTGATCTCCGATAAACATTCAAACCCGTTTTTGCGCGGCATATTCAGGTCCAGGAAAAGAACATCCGGCAGCTCGATTGTTTCATTGGCGAGCAAATGCATAAGATGCTCTCCGTCGGGCACAGTTGTGAGGTGCGTAGATTGAGCGAATCCTCCTATCGCCTCCTTAAAAAAAAGACGGTCATCAGGATCATCATCTGCGAGAAGTATGTTTAATCGTTCCAGGCTCATTGTTGCTGTATGTTTAATTTGCTGTATGATCCTTCCGGGGTGTGACTTCGAGTGTAACAATCAGTTCACACTTTCTTCGCCAGGAATTATAAAAAAGTCATTGAACCATAAAAATGTTTTTGAGTTTTTCCTTTCTGCAGTGAGCAAAAAAGTTTCCTTAGTGGGATGAAGAAATTTACCCTCCGATATAAGTGTGACCATTTTCCGGACGGCCTCCTTAAGCGCCGAAATTTCGGATGGCTTGCTTATATAATAGTTTGCACCCTTGTCATGAAGCATATTTGCAATCTTCCTGTGAAAGGAAGTAGAGTAAATAATAACAGGAAGGTGCATCAGCCTTTCGCTTTCTTTTATGTCTGCCAGGCATTCAAACCCGTTTTTACGCGGCATATTAAGGTCGAGAAAAATCACATCGGGAAGTTTCTTTGTTACGTCCGTGAGCAGTGTCATCAGCTTTTCGCCATCCTCTACAATCGTAAGATGCGTAGGCAGGGAAAAATCTCTTAAGGCTTCCTTGAAAAAAGTGCAATCATCACTATCGTCATCGGCAAGAACAATGGTAAGCGGAATTGATTTCTGGCCCTGGTTCATCTAAAAGAGTAAAAGGGAAACTGATAGTGAATTTACGGGCAAACGTGCTCCGACATCCAATTCATAAAGCTGACCATATAAAAGAACACAGAGTTACAAAACTATGTAAATAAGTTACATAATTCGCACTTTTGAACACTTAACACATAATCGGGAATAGTTTGTCACAGATGAATCTGTGAAACGTTTTGAAAAGAAAGCCTAATCAGTAATAATCTCTACTGCATTGGCAAGATTATTACCACGATCATAACGTTTCATCAACCGGTACATTTTCACATCCGTAACGATCGCGTGGATGTCAATATTCAAACCGATTGAAGTAAAAAATCCGTCGAAATTAAAATTGTCGATCTGGTTGTATGCGACTTTCCGGTAACCAACCATTCCTTTCAATCCAAGAAAGCGCATCGGCTTAAAGGTGGCCGACATTCCGAAGTTTACAAATATAATAGCACCGGATTGCCGCATGATGAGCTCGTTTTTAGTGATGTTTTTATTCTCCAGCATGTTGACACCAGCACCAATCTCTACAGGCATCCCTAATGAAAGAAAACGTGTATCCTTATAAATAAACTCTGTATTCAGGCTGCCGTATTTCAGCTTCATAAACCTTCCGAATTCCTGGCCGTCTGCCATAAAGTTGTCGCCTTTCAGCTGATCATCCATTGAATAATACCCAAGTGTAAAACGCAATTTGTCACTTAGCAGAACACCGGCATCAAAACCGGTTATCGATAAGGGACGCCCGTCATAAAAGGTGACGCGGTTGTCAAATTTAAACTGTGGCCGCACCAGCTTTACGCCTACAATTGCAAGTGAATCTTTAATAAACTGATCGTTGCCGGACGACTGTCCGAAAGCGAACTCACCAATGCATAAGAAAGTGCAGAGTAAAAACTGTTTCATCGTATGGTCTTTTTTTAGAACAATTCAATTATTGTTCCAACAGGATTCTTTGCTGAATAGTGATGCTTTTTTGTGACCGGAATGCAGTGTGGCACTATTATTACGCACAATGGGTAAATAATTGCGTGGTATTTGAATTGTTAAACCCACACGTAATATGGCTTGATTTCAGAACCTGGACCTGCATGCTGCACGCATTGTCTTGATACAAGTCTCCAAAATTGTAACGGTTTGTACTTGCTTGTTCAAGTCTTGTGTTGCTGAGTATCTCAAATGTGTGAATTGTATAATTTGTTTCTAAAATTGTGTAACGCTTTTCGTATTGAGATGTTCATTTTTGTAATGCAATAAATTAATTTTCACTAACTTTTTTTAAAACAAAAACCGCTATGGCACTCATAAAAGTAATCGAACTATTAGCCGAATCAAAAAAAAGCTGGGAAGATGCAGCTCAAAATGCAGTTACCGAAGCCTCAAAATCTATCCGTAACATCCGCTCGGTGTATATCCAGGATTTTAATGCCGAGGTAGATAAAAAAGGAAAGATTACTCACTGGCGTTTAAATTGCAAAATAAGTTTCGAGATAAATGGCGATAAGTAAAGCCCTTATCATTGGAAGCATATGTACATGATTTTTATTTGTTGTGCTGCTTATTGCAATTTTTGCAGGTATTTTCAAAGCCACCCTATGTAAATTATTCATTATTGTAAAACAATCATGATGGCAAAGTACAGTAAAAAAGCGCAGGAAAAAGTTGAAACGGTACTGCACGAAATGAAAGAAGGTACGCTCCGTTCCGGCTCAGGTAAAAAAGTAACCAGCCGTAAGCA
>JALYQL010000251.1 GCA_030855855.1 Bacteroidota bacterium
TTTATGATGCAAGAGGGAGGCTCATTATGAAGAAAGAAAATTATCGTAATGATTATAGTGTAATTAATCTTGCCGCAGGAATTTACGCGTACAGTCTTTCGATGCCTGGTGGAAATTTACAATCAGGAAAAATCTGTGTTGTGAAATAATTTAAAAACTCTCTCCCATGAAACACTTATTATCTTTCATTATCCTGATTTTGTCACCGTTAATTATGAGTGCTTCCGGTGATACACTAAAAACAGAATCGTCTTCTATAAAACGGTGGAGCATTACCGCATCAGTGGGTTATGGATTTCCATTTTCAAAGCAAGTGATTGGGGGTGTAGGAACTGTTGATGGAAATAGTAATATAAAGAGCAAGTTAGTAATAGGAACTTTCGGCAAGGGTGTTTTTAGTTTCGTAGCAGTTGGATATAAAATAAATGAGCATTTCGGTTCTGAATTCGGAATACATTCAACCTGGGGGACTGAAATGGTGACGAGTAAAGTAACCGATCTTTCAACGGGCTATGTTTTTCTTGAAAAATCTATTCAGGTTTCAACTAACGGGATGTTCGCCGGATTCTTTATGACCGACACTTATTCTAAATTTCATATTTCGTTGCATAATGACCTTCTTATCGGAATTTTGAATACAGCAACCGAAGAAACTTTCTCCAATGGAGTAAAACCCACCTGGAAATATTCAGGCCGAATAAGCTATGGATGGCTTAGCAGGATTGGCGGATCATACGACATTTCCGAAAAAATTAATATCGGGCTTATTGGCTTTTTTCTAATGCATAGCTGGTCGCCGGCAAAAGGGGAAACCTTAAACGGGCAGAATACGATTGTGTTCACGGATACACCTTCATCTAACGGTTTTTACACATTGCCGGGCAATCAATATGCGCGCGTAACTTACCCACTTCATGCAGCGGGAGTGAATGTTTTTATTGGCTATGTTTTTTGAGCGAGGTCAATACAAGATTTAATTTGTAATAATTATGTGTGGTGAAATGTATGTGCTTTATTCTGCCGGTTGCGCTTTTGGAGTAACGTATTACCTGAATTAGTACATTTTCTACATTACGCTTTCAACCACTAACAGAACTTGTGCGATGTTAAAATTTACGCCACCTGAAAACGCCCCATCTTCAGCAAAAGCTCCTCAACATTGCTTTTTATTAACGGCTTGCTGAAAAACGCCAGCACATTTTTATTATTCGTAATATTCTCCTTCACACGTGGATCATACGAATTGGATAAAACGACGATCTCACATTTTCCTTTTATCGCCTGTGGCAGCTCTTTAAATTTTTCCAAAAAACCAACACCATCCATTCCCGGCATATTCAGGTCAAGAAAAAGAACAGCGGGTATTTCATTTTTTGGGTCTGCCAGGTATTCGAAAGCCAGCCGTGCACTCTCATAGCTGATGATCCTTTCGGTAAATCCATACCTGCTTAACATTTTTGTGTTCACGAAATTGTCGATCTCACAATCGTCGACCAACATCACCAATGGTTGTCCGTTATCTGCAGGATTCATACTTTCTGTAATTTTCATTTCAATGACCGTCATTATGTAAGGGCCCGGATTTTTAGCAAATCTTATTCTACAAAAGTAACCCGGTTCCTTTCCCTGTGAAAAACGATAGAGCCGGTTTTTATACGGATGTAAGATTTCAATAAAAAAAGGCAAAAATTGAAATGGCGATCCGGAAAACGACAGCAGCGAATTCTAAGTTCGTATATTCGTGATTAAAATAATTCTCCCTTGTCAGACCAGGCAAAAGTTTTAACCACGCAAAACGTTTCCATCAATTACCAGGTGGCAAATGTGGGTGAGCGGCTGCTGGCCAGGCTTCTGGATCTTGTTTTTTTTGCAGTGTACCTGTTGCTCAGTTTCTGGGTAATGGGAATGGCCCTCACCGGAATGGATTTGCAGAATGTCGAAAAATACACCATGGTGATTTCAATCCTTATCATCATGCCGGTGATCACTTATACTTTATGGAGTGAATCTTTGTTCAACGGACGCACATTGGGCAAGCTGATCATGGGATTAAAAGTGGTAAAAACAGATGGCACTCCCGCTGGCATCGGCGATTTTGCTTACCGCTGGATTTTACGCCTGTTTGAAGGGGAGGCCGGCGCGTTCACTTGCCTTTCATTGCCCGTTGCGATCATCAGCGGAAAAGGCCAGCGCATTGGTGATATGGTGGCGGGCACAATGGTGATCAAATCCAAACAAAAATCCAGCCTCAGAAATACTATTCTACAGCAGATCAATCCGCAATACCGAGTTGTGTTTCCTCAGGTCGCCCACCTCAACGACCGCGACATGAATATCATCCGCGATATTATGCAGCAATCCTTCGATACCGGAAATTATTCTTTGCTCGAATACCTTGGTAATAAAGTAAAAGCCATCATGGGCGTTTCTCCTCCGCCTCATCAATTGCCGACGATGCAATTTCTCAATATTGTATTGGCTGATTACGCGCATTATAACTTTGAAGGGAAATAGTAGCGCAAAATTCCCCGCATTTATCCTGATGTGGTCCTGAAAACCAATTCCGTTTGCTTTTTGAAATGATTACTGAAAGCATTTCATATGATACAAATCATCTGGCGGACCAGGTTTCTCAAATATCTTTACCCAAGATTATAATGACACGACTAATTTCCATATTGGTTTTATCAGGGTTCCTGTTTCAGAACTTCAGTAAGGTATTGATACTGGCTGATTACGAATGGAACAAAGAATACATTTCCAAAACACTTTGCGAAAACAAAAACAAACCTCAATCGCATTGTAATGGAAAATGTCACTTGAAAAAGCAATTGGCCAAAGAAGAAAAAAGAGAAAGCGCCCCGGTAAACAATCCGAAATGGAAATCGGAAATACAATTGTTTTCTCAAAAAGCAGAAACAGATTTCCCTGTGCATTACGTTACCGGAAATTTGTCTTTTGCTCCTTTTCAATTAACGAAAACCACTTCTCCTGTCTTCACGGTTTTCCACCCGCCTGCAGTTTAAATACAATTCTGATCTGTTCACTTTTCCACAGTAAGGGGAAAGTGTGTCCAATTGTATTATTCTAAACTGAAATTTCATGAGAACATGTATTCGATCAGTAGTCATGTTGCTGCTATTTGCAACATCCGCCTACGCACAAGACACATTAACGGGAAAAGTGTTTGACAAAGCCACCAAAGAACCTCTTCCGGGTGCTATTATTTTTATTCACGGCTCTCAAACAGGAGGAGTCACGAGTGCAAATGGAAGTTTTTCGATCATTTCCGCTATCCCTGTTGACAGCATAACGATTTCTCTTCTTGGTTATAAAACTGTTTGTATGAAAGGACACACAGGCAAACCCATATTCATTGCTTTAGAATCATCTGCTCAGAATTTGCAGGCGATCACAGTTACCGCAAGCCGCGACGAGCAGGAACGTAAGGATATTCCCGGAACGATTAATATTATTTCACCACAGGTAATCCGGGAAACCAATCCAACGCAAATGAACCAGCTGCTGAATAAAATTCCGGGACTGGTAATGAAAGACCTTAACAATGAACAACACATGATGTCTATCCGGCAACCCATGACATCGCGGCCTTATTTTCTTTATCTCGAAGACGGGATACCGATAGCGCCTGTTGGAAATTTTAATCATAACCAACTGATCGAAGTGAATATGCTCAGTATCCGCACCATTGAAGTGGTGAAGGGACCTGCTTCTTCCATTTACGGAAGTAATGCAGTCGGGGGAGCGATCAATTTTATTACGCAATCACCAACAGCATTACCTACAGCGAAAGTCGGATACCAGCAAAATAATTTCGGTTACCAACGTCTTGAGCTTTTTGCAGGAAGCTATCTCACTCCAAAGCTCGGATTAAGCATAGGTGGATATATGGCAAAACAACGTGACAGCTGGCAGTCCTACAGCAACTTTGATAAAATTTCTCTTTCTGCCAAAGCCATTTATAATTTCAATAACAAAACCAGCCTCACCGCTTACATTACTTCCAATTCGCTTTATACACAAACAGGCGGGAGCATTGACAGTATCGGGTTTTATTCCCGGAAATACCCGGCAAATAATAATTTTTGTTATCGTAAAGTAGATGCGTTACGCGGAAGATTAACCTTGAGCCGTTACTGGAATGAGAATAGCAAAACAAATGTTACACTTTATTCCGGGCAAAGTGCCATTGGACAAAACCCAAGGTATCGCATCAAGAACATCAATAAATATTCGGCTAAAGGAGAAGAAAATAAAGACAGCTATATTAATTATGGCGTTTTGATTCAGCACGCACAGTCGTTCAGATTTCTACAATCAAAACTGACGGGCGGTGTAACAGCCAATTATGCACCTACGAAATACTGGTCAAATTATGGCGACATCCTGCGTGATACGGTTACCGGCTATTATACCGGCTACATCTCCCCCGATTCATCCCTTGCCAATTACGAGACAATTTTAGCGGGAATGGGAGGCTATCTTCAATTTGAATTTAATCCTGGCAAACGATTGAAAGTAGTATTGGGCCTGCGTTACGATCAACTCGCTTATAAATACAATAACCTCCTTACTTCACAAGCTTATTCCGGCGTCCCCGACACCACTGTTTCCAACTCCGCTCTTTCTCCAAAAGCCGGATTTACTTTTGATCTTGGTCATAACACCGGATTGTATGCCAACTTCAGCAGGGGATTTGCTCCGCCGCAATCATCTGATTTATTTTTCGGAACAAAAATTCCCGTGCTTAAACCAGCTCATTTCAATAATTATGAAGCAGGTGCATGGACAGCATTGCTGAAAGAAAAGTTATATCTCGATGTTTGCGTTTACCGCCTCGAAGGCATCAATGAGATCGTCTCTTTCAGGTTGCCCGACAATTCTACCGAGAACCGGAATTCGGGAAAAACACTTCACCAGGGGATTGAATACAGCCTGACATACCGGCCTGTTGAAGATATTTTATTCCGCATCGGGGGAACAAATGCCATTCACAAATACATTGAATACGATGTGCAGGAAAGAGCGAACGGAGAAATAATTTCTTACAGTGGAAATTATATGACCGAAGCGCCATCCTTCATTAGTAATGCTGAACTTACCCTGAAACCCCGTTTTATCAAGGGATTCCGAATCGCGTTGGAATGGCAGGGAATAGGACCATGGTATAAAAATGATGCCAACACTTTTAAGTACGAGGATAAAACATTCTTATTTAAAGGTGCAAGCATACTAAATCTCCGTACCGCTTATCAATTCAAGAATGTTGAAGTGTATTGCAATATTCTTAACCTGACCGATGAGTTGTATGCTAACGGAGTTACCCGTAACGCGGGCAATAAAGACACATTTGCGGCCGGTGCGCCAAGAATAGTTGCGTTCGGCTTAACGTACCATTTTCAGGCTAAAGAAGAATAATCCTATGAGATATTTATCAATACTGTTTTTTACAGGAATTTTATTTGCCTCGTGCAATAATCATCCCGGCAATTCAGAAGCCGTTCATACCGGGCCTATCGCGGTTTCTTCCGATACAGTTGTTTCTACTTCGTGTTCTTTTCTCACAACAAATAATAAAGGAAACATTGTATTAAGCTGGGTGCAGGGAATAAATGATTCGTTAAACATAATGTGTTTTGCTGTATCGCCTGATAAAGGAAAAACATTCGGCGCTGCCATTGAAATTCCATCGAGTAAGAATGTCTATCCGCACGGGGAGAATATGCCGAAACTGATTTTTAAACCCAACGGGGAGATCATTGCACTCTGGGGCGCACATAATCCAAACCCGGAGAATAAGTATTCGGGGTTGGTATTTTATTCGCAGTCGTTCGATGAAGGAAAAACATGGAGCAATGCAAAACAGCTGACAACTGATATCGCCAGCAATGACCAGCGTTATTTTGATGTTGATCTGCTTTCGAATGGTGAAGCCGGAATTACCTGGCTCGATAACCGCAGCGAAACAAATAAAGAAGGC
>JALYQL010000267.1 GCA_030855855.1 Bacteroidota bacterium
GTTGTACCCTGCGGGATATTGCTTTTTTCGGGAATTTACGATACTTTTGGCGACAACCGTTTGCCCGGTGGCCTTTAAATCATCGGAATAACGGAGGCAAACACTGTATTATTGCGTATTCAATTTCAGAAATGAAAATTTTTTGAAACTGTTTCGTTTATTTTTCGTAAAATTGTTTTCATATCTCTTACACCCTACCCATGCTTAAGCGTGTCGTAATTGCTCTAGGTCTGATTGTTACTGCCGGTTTAGGCGATCTGATGGCTCAGGATCCTGAGTTCACACAGTTCTATGCCAACCCGCTTTATCTCAATCCCGCATTTGCCGGAACTGCGCGTTGTCCGCGGATCTGCCTTAATTACCGTAACCAATGGCCCGGCATCTCCGGAACATTCGTTACCTACAGCGCATCATACGATCAGCACATAGACGGAATCGGTGGCGGGCTCGGATTTTTGATGACGAATGACCGTGCAGGTCAGGCTACCATCAATACCACGAACATTTCAGGTATGTACGCATACCAGCTCAATATTACCCGCGAATTTTCGATCAAAGTTGGTTTGCAGGCTACCTATATGCAAAAGTCGGTAGACTGGAACAAGCTGAATTTCGGCGATATGATCGATCCGCGCCGCGGGTTTGTCTATAATACCGCTGAGGTTCCGAATGTTACAAGCAGAACAAACGTCGATTTCTCGGCAGGTCTGCTCGGTTACAGCCGTCGTTATTTCTTCGGATTCGCTGTTCACCATATTACTGAGCCGGATGAAGGATTCCTCGGACCATCTAAGCTCCCAATGAAATTTACAGGCCATGCAGGCGCTGTTATTCCACTCGGCGGACGTTATGGCGAATCAAGCATTTCTCCTAATATCCTTTTCCAGAAGCAGCAGGATTTCCAACAGCTCAACCTCGGACTTTATTTTACCAAAGGTCCTATCGTTGGCGGTTTGTGGTACCGGAACCAGGATTCATTCATCCTCCTGATCGGTTTCCAGCAGGATCTCTTTAAATTCGGATACAGCTACGATGTAACTGTTTCCAAGTTGACCAACGCTACGGCAGGTTCGCATGAACTCTCTTTCCAGATGCAGTTCCAGTGCAAGCCTAAAAAGAAGAAGTTCCGTACCGTGAGCTGCCCGTCTTTCTGAGAATATTTTCAGATCCACATGTAACAAAAGGGAAATTCAACGTTATACATCAAAGGGAAATCTATTACACTCAACTAAAGTAATCATGAAGAAAGCAGCGATGCCGTTGATGCTTATTGCAGGAATCTCTTTACTGGCGTCTTGTCAGAAAGAACGTTCTAATGTAACAGGCTGGAACTACAACGACCCGAACAATGGCGGTTTTGAGGTTGTACCATACGAAGAGCAGGAAACAGGTCCAGGCCTGGTATTCATCGAAGGTGGTACATTCACAATGGGCCGCGTAGAGCAAGACGTAAATTTTGACTGGAACAACCAGCCCCGCAGGGTTAGTATTTCTTCCTTCTACATGGATGAAACCGAAGTACGCAACCTTGATTACCTTGAGTACCTTTATTGGACAGCCCGCGTTTACATTGCTGATTATCCTGAAATTTTCGTAGGAGCTTTGCCGGATACACTGGTATGGCGCGAAAAGCTCGCTTATAATGAGCCTTACGTAACGTATTACCTTCGCCATCCTTCTTACAGGGATTATCCTGTAGTAGGTGTAAACTGGCTCCAGGCCTGCAATTTCGCAAGCTGGCGTTCAGATCGCGTGAACGAATTCATTCTCATCCGCGAAGGTGTGCTTGATTTCGCTCCTGACCAGGTGAACGAAGCAACGTTTAATACCGACCATTATTTGGCCGGATCAAAAGCAAACAATCCTTATGTAGGAAACGTGGTTCAGAATATTCCAAGCTTAAACCCTACCGGTCCTGAAGATCGTATGGTGCGCATGGAAGATGGAATCCTGCTTCCGAAATACCGTCTCCCGACCGAAGCGGAATGGGAATATGCAGCATACGGATTAATCGGAAACACAATTGGTGAGCGTATTACTGACCGTCGTCTTTATCCATGGAACGGGCACGCTGTTCGTAACCCGGATGAGCGTTACATCGGACAGATGCAGGCAAACTTCAAACGTTCCAATGGAGATAACATGGGAACAGCCGGTATGCTGAATGACGCTGCTGATATCACTGCTCCTGTTTATTCCTACTGGCCTAACGATTACGGCCTGTACAATATGGCAGGAAACGTTTCTGAGTGGGTGCTTGATGTTTACCGCCCGCTTTCTGAAACAGATGATGATGATTTCCGTCCTTTCCGTGGTAATGTTTTTGAGACTCAATTAGAAGATTCACTCACACCCGGAACTTACGCGGTAGAAGATTCCGTTCGTTATGATAGAGACAGCAATATCGTTTCCGTTCCCGGCGCTATACGTTACCGCCAGGTGAATATTGCTTACAAAGAAGACAAGCTCGACAAACGTCGTAACTACAAATACTCGGATAATATCAGCTTCGGCGATGGTGATGGACTTTCATCTGTTTATTACACAGATCCTGCAGGTGTTACTCCGAACAAACTGATGTACGAATTCGGAATCACTTCCCTGATAAATGACAAAGCCCACGTTTACAAAGGCGGTTCATGGAAAGACAGAGCCTATTGGATGGTACCGGGAACACGTCGTTTCCTCGATCAGCAGCAAGGAACAGCTTTCATCGGATTCCGTTGCGCGATGGATCGTGTAGGTAGCCCTGTTGGATTGGGTGGCAGATAATATTCGCTAAACAGAACTATTTTTGAGGCCCTGAGTTTGTAACTTGGGGCCTCTTCTTTTTTAAATAGGTACGAAAAACGAAATGAGGAACGAGAAGGTACGAAAACGAAATAAGGTACGAGAGAGTACGAAAAACGAAATGAGAAACGAAAAAGTACGAAAAACGAAATAGGGAACGAGAGAGTACGAAAACTAGTAAGGAACGAAAAAGTACGAATTACATTCATGATCAATACAGAACAGCTTTATTCCGTCTTTCAGCAACATCCGAAGATTTGTACGGATACGCGCAATATTATTCACGGCAGTATTTTTTTCGCTTTGAAAGGTGGTAATTTCAATGGTAATTTATTCGCTAAGGATGCTCTTGCAAAAGGAGCTGCTTATGCTGTTGTCGATGAAAAAGAATACGCCGACGGAGAAGCATTCGTGCATGTAGAAGATGTGCTTCTTACTTTGCAGGATCTCGCACGTTATCATCGTCAGCAATTGGGAAAGGCCGGCCTTCGCGTGTTTGGATTGACGGGCAGCAATGGGAAAACGACGACGAAAGAGTTGCTTGCGCGGATGCTGGCAAAAAAATTCAAAACGCTTTTTACCGAAGGAAATCTAAACAACCATATTGGTGTGCCGCTGACCTTGCTGCAATTGGATGCATCACATCAAATGGCGGTGATTGAAATGGGCGCGAATCACCAGAAGGAAATCGAATTGCTGAGCTCCATTGCGGAACCTGATTTCGGATTGATCACGAATGTTGGTCTTGCGCATTTGGAAGGATTCGGCGGACCTGAAGGCGTTCTCATTGGCAAAACCGAACTTTTTATTGATCTCGCGAAACGAAACGGGTTTGCTTTTGTGCTGAATGATGATGTAAGAATTGTGGAACGTGCTTCAGCTTTAAAGCAATTGACTTATGGCACAAATGAAAGCGCGGAAGTCAACGGGAAATTAATTGCTGCTGATCCGTTTGTACGTTTTGAATGGGCAGCGCCGGGAATTGCGCTGCACGAAGTAAAAACACAAATGGCGGGTGCGTATAATCTTCCGAATTTGCTGGCGGCATGTGCGGCTGGATTTCATTTCGGGATTGACGCGAAAGAAATTGATGACGCGATTTCCTCCTATGCTCCATCCAATGCGCGTTCACAGCTGGAAGTGCGTGGCAGCAATTCGTTGATACTGGATTGCTACAACGCAAATCCATCGAGCATGGCTGCCGCAATCGATAACATGGCGAAAATGCCTGCAAAGAAAAAAATTCTTGTGCTGGGCGATATGTTTGAGCTGGGTGATGCGGCTGCAAAAGAACATCAGCATGTGGTAAATCTGATTGGAGAAAAAATTCCGGATGCGACGGTGGTGCTGGTTGGAAAATTATTTGAACAGACGAAATACAGGTATAACGCTGTGAAATTTCCGGATGCAAATGCTGCAGCGGAATGGGTGAAAAAAAATGTGCCTGAGAATGCTTTGATATTGATTAAAGGTTCGAGAGGGATGAAGATGGAGGTTGTGGGGGAAGCGGTAAAATAATTTGCTAATGTGGATAATGTGCAGATGTGCAGATGTGCAGATGTGCAGATGTGCAGATGTGCAGATGAAATAAGGAAGCAACAATGATCAATAAAAGAACTCTTGTTAATTTATTGAAAGGTACTTTTCTTTCGATGTTGGTTTTCTTTACGCTGACTTTTTTTTCTGTGATCTATTCTATTAAACATCCGGAATTCCATGGGGAAATGCATTTTGGTTTTCCGTTTAAATTTTATCATCAATTCTGGTTAAGTGGAAATGATTATCCGAATTTCGGTGGCAATTTTCTGAACTTACTGTTCGATTGTTTGATTTGTTGGGTAGTAGTTACGGGGATATTTCTTTTGGTTCAGAAAAAAATAAAATAGATGCAGAGGCGCAGAGAACGTAGAGCCTATTCCCGACAATAAAAAAGAGTAATTGGAATAAAGATGAGCAAGGCCAATACCAGCATTGACCCGGATAAGTGCGTAGATAACTCCAATATAATTTCCGAGCATGTCATCAGTTTTTCGGGATCAAAATGTGAAAAGCAGGATTTGAAAATGCGCCATCCAAATAAGTGTTTATTCATTCGTCAATTTTTAACACGACAGCTATGTGCTGTTGCGTGTTAAAGACGTGATGCTTTTCGTTTGTTACATTTTTACATTTTCACCAATGAAAAGCAGAGTAATGCAGGATATTTATTGCCCCGAGAAATTTTCATAGCCCGGATAGAAGTGAAAAGCCCACAGCTTTTTTTGTCAACCTTCAATACATCCTCCTGCTTCGGAATCAGTCTGACAAAAAAGGCGAGGACTTGCAACGGATAGCCGGAACAGTGCGTATTTCAAGCACCTTTAGTTCTGCTCCAAAAAAACAAATCCGTTTTTATCCGTCCAATCTGTGTCATCTGCGTTCCATCCCACAGCACTCACACAAAAATATTTCTCGCAGAGCACACCGAGTTCACAGATGAGTTCACAAAGAAAAAGGCCGGCTTTCACCGACCTCTTAATTCACATATAATATAATTGTCAGACTGCGTGTTTCGCGAAGAAATATTATCGCAGAAGGAAATATTTGATTCGCGAAATGTATCGAAGGCTGAAATTACCCAAGAATATTTCTCGAGATTACAATCTTCTGCACTTCGGAAGTTCCTTCGTAGATCTGCGTGATTTTCGCGTCTCGCATTAAACGTTCTACGTGGTATTCTTTTACGTAACCGTAGCCACCGTGCACTTGAACTGCTTCTACTGTTACCCACATTGCAACACGTGAAGCGAATAATTTTGCCATTGCGCTCGACAGACCGTAATCCATGTGCATGTCTTTGTGCCACGCTGCTTTTAAACAGAGCAAACGTGCAGCTTCAATTTCAGTTGCCATATCAGCAAGCTTGAAGGCGATGGCCTGGTGCTCGTGAATTGGTTTGCCGAATGCTTTTCTTTCTTTGGAATAACCAAGTGCTAATTCATAAGCGCCTGATGCAATTCCTAATGCCTGTGAAGCGATTCCGATTCTTCCGCCTGTTAATGTTTTCATCGCGAACTTGAAACCAAATCCGTCTTCGCCGATGCGGTTTTCTTTCGGAACTTTTACATCGGTGAACATGAGCGAATGAGTATCGCTTGCACGGATGCCCATTTTATTTTCTTTCGGGCCGACCACAAATCCGGGCATTCCTTTTTCGATAATGAATGCGTTGATTCCTTTGTGACCTTTTGCTACATCGGTTTGTGCGATGACGAGGTACACAGAAGCGCTGTTTCCGTTGGTGATCCAGTTCTTTGTTCCGTTGAGCAGATAATGGTCGCCTTTGTCAATAGCTGTTGTGCGCTGCGATGTTGCATCGGATCCTGCTTCCGGTTCAGAAAGGCAGAATGCGCCGATGATTTCTCCTTTTGCGAGCGGCACTAAATATTTTTGCTTTTGCTCTTCTGAGCCGAACGTCTGAATTCCCCAGCACACAAGCGAATTGTTCACTGACATGATCACCGAGCACGACGCATCGACTTTGGAAATTTCTTCCATAGCAAGAACGTAAGAAATGGTATCCATTCCGCCGCCGCCGTATTTGGGATCCACCATCATTCCGAGGAATCCAAGCTCGCCCATCTTTTTGACCTGCTCAGTTGGAAATTTCTGGTGTTCGTCGCGTTCGATTACGCCGGGCTTCAACTCATTCTGAGCGAAATCGCGGGCTGCTTTTTGAATCATCAAATGTTCTTCGGAAAGCTCAAAATTGAGTCCGGCAGAAACGTCGGAAAGTGCTTGTGTTGACATGGTACAAAAATATAATATTTCGCAGGGAATAATCTATTTATCTGAGATAATCAGAATTTGATGATATTTGGCATTATTTTCTGCACTAATTTTCAGAAAATACGCCCCAGTGTTCAAAGTCGCCAGATCCACTAT
>JALYQL010000311.1 GCA_030855855.1 Bacteroidota bacterium
ATTGTAAAACAATCATGATGGCAAAGTACAGTAAAAAAGCGCAGGAAAAAGTTGAAACGGTACTGCACGAAATGAAAGAAGGTACGCTCCGTTCCGGCTCAGGTAAAAAAGTAACCAGCCGTAAGCAAGCCATTGCAATGGGGCTATCCGAAGCTCGCAAGGCGGGGGCAAAAGCACCAATGAAAAAGAGTGCGGCAAAAAAAAGCAACTAAAAATCAATTTAACTAAAAACAATTTAAAAAAATAAAAATGGAAAATCAAAATTCAAATCAGGAATGTATTGACCTTTGTCGCAAATGCGCAGACGAATGCACAACAAACGCTAACCATTGCAAAGACGAAGGCCTTGATCAATGTGCAAGATTGTGTACTGAATGTGCCACTACATGCAATAAAGTAATTGCAGAAGGACAAACAAATTCAGACACATTAAAAAAATGTGCTGATGCTTGCAACGCATGTGCAACCGAATGTGAAAAGCACAATAACTCCCATTGCACCCATTGTGCAGAAGTTTGCCGTGAGTGCGAAGATGCTTGTAACAGCATGGCAGCATAAAAAACAATAAATTAAAGAATAGTCAATTAAAATAAAAAATAAAATGAAAGAAAATAAAAAAGGCACTAAGAGTCAGAGCGACCCCAAAAGCCAACAACAAAATCAAAGCGGCAAACAAAACAACCTTTCATCTAAAAATAGCAAGGGAGAAGAAGAAGGAGAAGGAACGAAATTGCCCGGACATGAAACCCGCACACCAGTAGCCGGAGGAAAAACAACAACTCAGGAAAAAAATCAAAGCGGAAAATCAAATCAGGACAGCGGCAAACAAAACAACCCTTCATCTAATAGCAAGGGAGAAGGAGAAGGAACGAAATTGCCCGGACATGATACCCGCACACCAGTGGCCGGAGACAACAACAACAACTCAGGAAAAAAATAAAAGCAGAAGCAAAGAAAAATAATTAATTTTCTTAAAACACTAAAGCATTTGTAAACACGGATGCTTTAGTGAAGCGCAACAAAAAGTATAAAACTTTTCTGTTGCGCTTTGCTATGAATATTAGATCTGTTTTCACTTGCACTTCAAACTTTCGGGTTTTGTAAATCGGTTCTAAATTTTAAGCGCAGCTGCTAATTTTTTTAGCTTTGCCGGAATTTCGCTAAGTGGTAAAATGAAATCAACACAACCTGCTGCCTGGGCGCTGAGCGGCATGGAGTCAACTTCGGCAGACATGTCCTGGGTAAAGGTTGTTCCACCGTTGGCCTTGATGTGCTTGCAGCCCTCAGTACCATCGCCATCATACCCGGAAAGAATAATGCCGACAGCACGTACACTCATTGCCTTTGCCAGGGAAATAAAAAATAAATCTACTTGTTTGTTCCTGTCAATGCGAGGTGAGATTACTTTGAACCTATAATTTTCCATAGTAAGATCTGAGTCCGGAGGAATTACGTAAACATGATTCGCAAGAATTGACATTGCCTCAGAAGCTACGATTACTGACATTTTCGTGTGCCTCGACAGTATTTTAGCTAAATGACTATGGGCGTTGGGGTTCATGTGAGAAATAATAACAAAGGCCATACCTGTATCAAACGGCATTGCATCCAGCAGAGCCTTATATGCGTTAAGTGCTCCGGCTGAGCCGCCAATACCTACAATGAATTTGGGTTGCACATTTTTCATGTCTCATTATTGTTATTTATTTTTTTTATTCTCAGCAACATTTTTATCAAAACCCTTTTTCTTATTGGTGCTTACTTTAGATTTACTATCATTTGGCATCAAAATAATTCCATCATCACTCAAAATAAATGTATGAACATCGCTATCATGGTTAGTGCCACGAGACTTAACAATGAAAACTTCACGGGTGCGTTTTCTATCCTCATCTTCTTCTACCATTCTCACAACAATCCAGGTATCAATCAGAGATGAAACACCGATTTCACCACTCGTGTTACTTTGATATGTTGCAGAAATAAGACTTGTAAAAAAGGTAGTGATGCTCCTGGATTTAAAGAGGTCAATCATACGGGTAATCATAGAGCCAACTTCACGCTGATCGCCCTCTCCAACGAGACTTGTAAGAGGATCTACGACCACAGCCTTTGGTTTGAAACTATCAACCAGCTTATAAACATTCAGTAAATGCATCTCTAAACCAAGAAAGGATGGTCTGAGAGCCACAATCTTTAATAGTCCTTTTTTTATCCATGGCGCAAAATCAATACCGATAGATTTCATGTTTTGAATAAGTTGCCCTGCTGATTCTTCATAAGAGAAGAAAAGACAGCGTTCTCCACGTTTACAGCTTGCAAGTGCAAATGCCCCCGAAAAACTTGTTTTTCCGCTGCCTGCTGTGCCTGAAGCGAGTATGGTACTACCCCTGGTATAACCTTTACCCGTGAACAATTTATCTAACGATGGAATTCCTGTCGAAACCCTCTTGTCTGTGCCCGGTTGTTCAAGCCCTGCTGAGGTTATAGGAATTACTGAAAGTCCTTCATCATCTATAACAAATGGATATTCGCTTGTTCCATGACGTGATCCCCGGTATTTAATGACACGAACTCTACGGGTGGCAATTTGGTCTCTGACTCTGTTATCCAGAAGAATAATGCAATCGGAGATGTACTCCTCCAGACCATGACGGGTATATGAACCGTTTTGTCCCTGCTCGCCTGTAACAATTGCTGTTACCTTTTTTTCTTTAAGCCATCGGAAAAGTCTTTTCATCTCTAAGCGAAGAATGCCAATATCTGTAACGCCTGCAAAGATGGATTCAAGAGAATCTAAAACAACGCGTTTGGCGCCAATGGAATCAATGGCTTCTTCTAAACGAACGAATATCCCCTCGAGATTAAAGTCGACTTCCTGAATGTCTTTACGATCCAAAATAACATGTTCGAGCAGAATCTTTTTCCGTGAAACAAGCGCTGCCAAATCCATATTGAGAGAAGCCACATTTTTATTCAGCTCATCTTCTGTTTCTTCAAATGACATGAGAACGCCCGGCTCGTTGTAATCGGTTGCGCCCTTGATTAGAAAATCAATCCCCAAAAGGGTTTTTCCGGAGCCGGCATTTCCGGAAACTAAAGTGGTTCTGTTTTTCGGGAGCCCGCCTTCGGTAATTTCGTCAAAACCTTTGATGCCGGTAGGGCATTTGAGTAATTTATTATGCCTGACGGTAATTTTTTTCCTGTTGATTTTTGTCATAGTACAGTCCTTTATTATTTTATTAAGATTCAGCTTCCGCAGAAATTTTTTTCAAGTTGAATTACTAAATTATTCATCCTGTCGGTTTTACTGGTTTGTCAATTATGTGACTAATATTTCCTCAATCGTCACAGCATGACTGCTAACTATCGGATAGGTGCTGCGTTTTCTTTCACTTCGATATCAACGTTGAATCGGCGCTTATCGGTACAGAGCTTTTTTTGAAGGTCGTAATTGACCTTGTCTTTCGAAGATTTGTAAACCGCACTGTCAGGCACGTCTACAACAATCCAGGCAACACCTGTAAGTATATCGCCCACAAGCGCCCTGCCTTTAGTTTTCTGGTAAGAATGATCTGCCGCTGAATAGTGTAGCACAGGAACCTGACAGAATACTAATTATAGCAAGGAAAAGCACTTTTTTCATAGTGTTGCTTTTTTGTTTGTATAAAACAACAACAAATAAATCACTTAGTCGTTTATAAATGGCTATTTCATACTTTATTACAAAATTTCTCTCTTTAAACCGCCGGAATATAAATATCAAAACGTACGCCGGCATTCAGCTTACCGGTTGCAGTAATAATTCCATTGTGATTGTCTACAATTCTTTTGCAGATAGCAAGACCAATGCCGGTTCCTTTAAAATCATCGGAGCTGTGCAAACGCTGGAACACTTCAAAAATGCGATCCTTATACTGCGGGTCGAATCCGATTCCATTATCTTCAAAAGTGATGTGACAATATTTTAGATGCGGGGTAAGCCCATCATGCTTTAACTTACTGCCTTTTGCAATTGCACATTCTATCTTTACACGCAGGGCCCTTTTCTTAGCTGAAAATTTAATTGCGTTGCTGAAAAGATTGTGGAAGAGCTGCCGAAGCTGGAAGCCAATCACATTCATTTCACAGGGCGTTTCACCCATCTCTACAATCGCGCGCGCTGCCTGTAATGCCTCGGCAAAATCTTTTTTCACATCTGCCACCACCTGGACAAGATCTGTTTTTTCAAAATTATGATCGAGGTTTCTCGAACGTGAATACGCAAGCAGATCTTCAATAAGCATCTGCATCCGCAAAGCGGTCTCCTGCATACGTTGAAAATAGCCTTTGCCGGTAACGGATAAATTCTTTTTTTCTTCCTTGAGCACGAGGTCGGCAAAATTCTGGATCTTACGAAGCGGCTCCTGCAGATCGTGGCTTGCTACATAATTAAAGGATTCCAGCTCTTTGTTTGCTTTTTCAAGCGCCGCGTTATTATACACTAATTGTTTTGTACGGCGCTTTACCGCCATTTCCAGCTCCAGGTTATCTGCTTTATGATGCCTGATGTCCTTACGGAGCAATTCCTTTTCTTCTGTTTGTTTGCGTTTGATGATGGTAATATCTTCTATCGCCAGGAGGATCAATTGATCGTGGTGAAATTTCTGAACGATCTGGCTCGCATTGAGCATCATTACTTTTTTTCCGATGTGAGGGAAAGTATGCACTACTTCAAAATTGTTGAAGCTGGTATTTTTAGTGCGGATATCTTCAAGAAGCTGGCGAAGCTCAAGAATATTCCATTGACCGTTGCCGAGCTTAAATAAGGATACTCCTTCAGTTTCCTGCTCATTTACTTTAAACTTTTTATAAAACGATCCGTTCCCTGATTTAATACAAAGATTCTTATCCAGTATAAGCATCGGCTCGTGTATCGTGGCAATGATTGCTTCCGCGTAATTATTGGATTCTGCCAGCTGCTCATTGCGCGTATTCAACTCCTGGTTCGTCACAATAAGCTCTTCGTTCGAGGCTTCAATCTCTTCCTTAGATGTTTCCAGCTCTTCGCTCAGCGTCTGAAATTCTTCATTGGCAGAAGTGATCTCTTCATTGGCGGTCTGCAGCTCTTCGTTTGCTATTTCCTGCGCTTCAATGTACTGGTGCATTTCATCACGTACCGCAGCCAGCTCCGCAGCCAGCTTTTTAATTTTCTGATCTTTTAACTTTGACTGAACTGATCCTGCATTTTTCTTTTTACCGGCTGATTCCTCCGGATGCTCTATATGTGGCTCAAGACTGAAAACAATAAGAAGCACAGGCTCCTCCAATTGAATAGAAAGCTGGCTTACTTCAATTGAAACCAAAGTGACCCCGGTTTCGGTTTGAATTTCAATCCCGGATTTATTTATGGTTTCTTTTGTTTTAAAAGCCTGGTGAATTGCGTTGCGCAGCTCGAATGCACATTCAGGTCGCGTCAGCTTTAAAATATTCAGGCTTGCTTTACCGGATTGATGCCTGAGATATAAACCTGTCGATCCCCTGAACTGGAGAATTTCCATGTCTTTATTAATGATCGCGCATGCCGGCATGTAACGTGAAAGAAGGATGGCATCGATAGCACTATCCAGGTTGACCGGATTGATAACGTTGTTTTTTTTGATTTTAGCCCGGGCGGTTGTCTGAAAAGGTGTACGCGGAAACTGTGGCTGCAGCTCGGGCAGCTTACGAACACCGACGTCTTTTTTGCGCGAATAAATTTTGAACTTTTCATTCACCTGGATAAAAAGCTGCTGCGTGGACCCGATCGCTTCCGATTTGCCGAGCATTAAATATCCGGTATCGTTTAAAGCAAAATGGAAAGTTGAAATAACTTTTTTCTGTGCAGCCGTGCCGAAATAAATCAACAGGTTGCGGCAGCTTACAAAATCGATACGCGAAAATGGCGGGTCGCTCAGCACATTGTGAGGTGCAAATACACACATTTCACGTATCTCCTTAACAATATGATACGTATCGCCCAATTGATTGAAAAAACGTTCCACACGTTTTTTGGGCATGAGCTTTATATTTTTTTTCGCATATTCACCAATGCGTGCGGTGCGGATGGCTTGTTCACTAAGGTCGCTGGCGAATATCTGTACCGGAATTTTTCTCGCTTTGTTTTCCTGTAATTCAGCGATGAGCATTGCCATGGAATAAGCTTCTTCGCCTGTAGAGCAGGCTGCAATCCATATGCGTATACCTTCATTGGGCGACTTGCTTTTGATCAGCTTCGGAAAAAAAACCGTTTGGAGGTAGTTGAATGTTTCAGTGTCCCTGAAAAACGCAGTTACATTTATGAGAAAGTCCTTATAAAGCAGCCCGACCTCATTATTCTTTTTGAGCAGGTATTTTGAATAATCTTTTACTTTTAAAATGCCAAGGTGATTCATTCGCTGGCTGAGACGTCTTTTTATCGTCGCCGTTTTATAATGGCTGAAATCAACTTTGGTTGCTTTGTGCAGAATCTCGAAGATACCTTTCAGGTCTACATCATCATCCGCGATACTATTTTTGGACTTCTTTCTGGCGGTATGTTTCGCAAAGCCATTTTTGTTGATCGTGTTCAGCTCTGTCCCGATCTTTTCAGGCGAAAAAACAAAATCAACTCCACCGCCTGCGATGGCAGAATGCGGCATGCTTAAATATTTTGCCGAATTATCCTGTGCATAAGTAATTCCACCTGCATCATGAATTGCTTTTGTGCCTGCCGTTCCGTCATTCGCATTTCCTGAAAGGATAATACCGACGACATTGCTTTTATGCGTCAGGGCAAGCGAAGAAAACAATACGTCTATGGATAAATTCGCCGGATTTTTTTTTCGCGGGATCAGCTGTATATGTCCGTCGGTCACCCGGATGCCTTTATTGTGCGGGATCACATATATATTATCCGGCTCCATTAATTCCATATCCTCAATTTCCTGAACCTTCATGATCGTCAGCCGGGATAAAATTTCAGGAAGGATGCTTTTGTGATTCGGATTTAAATGCTGTATAAAAATAAAAGCCATTCCCGTATCGGGATTCAGGCTTTTCAATAATTCCGTGACGGCCTCTAATCCTCCGGCTGATGCTCCTATTGCTACTACGGGAAAAGGTTTTTTGACTTTTTTTTCAGGCAAAATAAATTGGTATTAGTAACCGCGTGATTTTTTTTCTCCTGTTTTGACAGGCACTTCCGGCATATTGAATATAAAATCACGTCTCAGGGGGCGAACGAAGTTTTTCTCCCTGATGACCGGAAGCAAATACGCAAGGATTTTTCTCAGCTCGTCGAGATCTGTTTTCCTGATATAATAATGCGCGCCTTTTGTGTAAAGCAAATCTGCAACATCATCATAGAGCGAAGTGGAATAGATAATTACGGGAATCTCTTTTAGCTTATTGCTCGCCTTTATTTCTGAAAGACATTCTGAGCCGTTTTTGCACGGCATATTAAGATCAAGAAACAACACTTCAGGAAGTATATCCTCCCGGGAAAGATATTGCATCAGCTCTGCTCCGTCATTAACAGTCTGGACTTTCGTCGGAATTGTCAATGCTTCAAGGGCCTTCCGGAAAAAGAACCGATCGTCTTTGTCATCGTCGGCAAGCAGGATATTTAAGGGAGGTAAATGTGTTTTCATGGAGCGTAAAATTTAATGCCGTTAAGTTTTATATTAAAAAAATAAAGCCATTATTTACAAGGTACACCAAATAAGTATATTTATTACAAGGGAAAATTAAACCGCAGTGAAGCGCAGGGGGGGGGGGGGGGGGGGGGGGGGGGGGGGGGGGG
>JALYQL010000319.1 GCA_030855855.1 Bacteroidota bacterium
GTACTCACAACCTTTGCGCCAGCTACGATAGTCACAACTATAACTCCGGTCATTTCCGGGGGCTACCTGGGACTTTCGCCGGCCACCCAAACCACCAATGGCGGGGTGATTAACCAACTTTGCGGAAATGTAGGAATATCCGAAACAAACATTCCTCAAGCAGAACCGGTGATTTTTCCAAACCCGGCAACCACCTTCTTTCAGGTCAGCAACGGTATCGATGAGATCGGATTTTTAGAAATTACAGATGCGCTTGGCCGCGTCATTTACAGCGAGAAAAAGTCCGGTGTCCATTCTGTAAGACTTGATATTGCAGGCTGGGAGCGCGGCGTGTACTTTGTACGTCTGAATTCTGGAGGACAATTAAAAGTAAAACGTTTGTTACTTATTTAAAAGTGAAGCTGAAGTGAAGGAATTGATGTGTTTACCCGATGCACAATACCGATATTAATTTTAACCCAATTTCTATTTTCCGAATTTCCCATTTTCTTTCCCGTAAATTTACGATCGATGCTCACGCGCGTTTTGTTTTTATTGAGTTGCTTTTTCTTTTCCGTTTCCCTCAATGCCGGGAAGATCGAAAAAGGATTTGAAGCTCTGCGCGTTTATAATTATTTCGAAGCAAGAGAAATTTTCAACAAAACATTAAAGCCGCATCCTGCTGCTGCGGGTTATGGATTGGCAATTATCCACACGCGCGTTGATAATCCGTTCACTGATATTTCCAGAGCACACGCCGCCATTCTCATCGCGCAATGGGGCTGGACAAAAAGCTCCGCGAAAGAAAAAACCCGCATTCATAAACTGGGTGTTGATGTTCTGCAAATTGATATGCTGAAAAAACGCATTGACACACTTGCTTTTCAGCTTGCGGAAAAAAAAGGAACTGTACCGGCATGGGAAGAATATCTTGATACGTATTGCGGTTCTGTATTGGAAATGGAAGCGATTTTAAAAAGAGATGAGCTGGCTTATCGCAGTGCGCAGCTGGCTGGCGGGTGGATGGATTTTAAAAATTTCACCGAACGATACCCGCAAGCGCTGCAGCGGAATGAAGCGCTTGCGATGTATGAGCAACTGCTGTATGAAACGATGACAAAAGACAGCAGTATCGTTTCTTATGAAAATTTTTTGCGCAACTATTCTTCTTCTCCCTATGTGAAACTGGCGGAGGATAGAATATTTCATTTCTCAGCACCCGCAAATAACATTGTGCAGTATTCCGCATTCATCCGTAAGTATCCTGCGAACAGAAATGTTGCGGATGCCTGGAAAAGCATTTACGCCCTTTATACTGCCGACGGAAAATCAACCACCATCGCGCAATTCTGGATCGACTACCCTGATTTTCCATTCAAAGAAACCATCAGCCAAGATCTTCGCCTGTCGATGACCGCTCTTTTTCCAATCGTGCAGAATGAGCGCTGGGGTTTTTGCGACAGCGCAGGCGTTACGCGTATTGCCTGCGAATACGATTGGGTGGAACCTTTTACAGAAGGTGTAGCCGCGGCCGGATTGCAGGGAAAAAGCGGATTCATTTCCAAAAGCGGGAAGACTGCGATCCCGTTTGAATACGATGAAGTGGAAACATTTAACAAAGGTGTTTCGCAGGTGAAAAAAAACAATAAAGCCGGTCTTACTGATCGCGCGGGACACCTGGTGGTTCCTGTGATCTACGATGAGATCAGTGATTTTCATGATGCACGCGCAGTGGTGGTGCGCGATGGAAAATACGGCTACATCGATATGTTCGGAACAGAAGTAATTCCCTGCCGCTACGAAAAAGCAGGCGATTTTTCCGGTGGCTACGCGTATGTTGTCGATAGCTCAAAGTATGGCTTCGTCGATCATTCCGGAAATAAAATCACGCCATCCGTTTACGATTGGGTCGAAAGTTTTGATCGCGGCATCGCCCGCATTTCTTTCAACGGAAAATTCGGTTTGCGTTCGGTCGAAGGAAAAGAATTAGTTCCACCGGATTATACGTTCATCTCACCGTTCGTGGAAGGCTACGCAATGGTGGTGCTCGACGATAAATGCGGTTACATTCGTCGCGACGGAAGTTTCGCGGTGGAATGTATTTACGAACACGATAAAAAATTAACAGGTGAAAGCAATTTTCATAACGGACGTGTGCGTGTGAAAAATAAAGGGAAAGTCGGAATGGTCGACTCCACCGGCAAAATAATTGTGCCTTTTGAATTCGATGATATTCTTCCTTTTGAAAATGGACTGGCACCGGTTAAGAAAAAAGACAAATGGGGATTCATTGATACAAAGAACAAGCTTGTTATTCCTTATAAGTACGACAATGCAGGTACATTTAACGACGGACTTGCATTTGTAAATTCAGAAGAGCTGAATGGTGCGATCAATGTAAAACAGAAGGAAATTATAAAACCCCAATTTGAAAGTATCGCTTTTCTCAACGATTACCTTTATGTGAATGATGGAAATGCTTTTGGTTTAATGGACAGACAGGGAAACTGGATATTGCCCTGCATTTATTCACGTATCGAGTTTATGAGCAATACGATTCTGCGCGTTGAGAAGAATGATAAGTTCGGTTATTATAATATTGTGCGTTGCGAGTTTTTGTGGAAAGAAACGGGGCTGGAGTAAATGAATCCGCCACGGCGGACCAAACTAACAATGTAGAATGTTCAAGAAGAAGTTGTGAAAATACCTTTGTGACTCCGTGCCTTGGTGGCAATCTTCCTTTAATGAACGAGATTCGCTTCGACTATTTTATGCACCATTACCAATAAAAAAACCGACCATTTCTGATCGGTTTCATTCAGCTGAATGCTTCAGTTATTTCACCCTTAATTTTTTTCCAATGCTGAGCACAGAAGTCTTTTTGATATTATTAAGCGCGCATATCTTTTCGACTGTTGTATGATATTTTAAGGAAATCGCATACAATGAATCGCCTGATTTTACGGTGTAATAAACAGGAGCGCCGGGAGTAACAGGTTTTGTGGTGGTATTTGTTTTAGATTGCTGAGGTTTTTGCGTGGTGTTGGTGGTGGCAGGTTTTGTAGTTGCCGGTTTTTTCGGTGCGGTGCTATTGGCTGCCGGAACTTCTTTGAATGTTGCAGGCTCTGCAGGCGCTTCACATGTAGTAGCAGGAGTGCCCGGCAGGTGCGGGGCAGGAACTCTTGCCATGATCGCTTTTGCTTCTGCTGTGGCGTAATGTGCGCCGCCCGGGCAGTAATAAGTGTACCATGTTTTTTTGCGCTTGCGTGAATAATGTTTCACTTTGAATGATTGCGTCAAATATTTAAAGTCTGATTTTGTCAGGCAATAAGTGTCTGTACGCAACGTCTGATTTTTGAAATCGATCAGGTAATTCGGATCAATTGCAACACCACGGAAACGCATTTCAAAGTGAAGATGACTTCCATACGAATGGCCGGTATTTCCTCCAAGACCTAATGTCATTCCGGCTTCAATAGCATCGCCCGGCTTCACCATTAATTTGGAAAGATGGGCGTAATAAGTCTCGAGCCCGTTATTGTGACGGATCACGACAACATAGCCGTAAGTTTTGCTTTTTTGTGCGATGCGGACTTTTCCGTCGAAAGCGCAGCGTACAGAATCTCCTGTTTCAAGATTAATGTCGACACCAAAATGGTAACGGTATTTACGGAATCCGAAGCTGGAGGTAGTTGTACCATTGAACGGATGAACATACTGGCAATGACCAGGATCTTTTAAAGGAATGCGGATGGTATCGTCGAAAGTGAGGGCGTCGAATTTATCAGAATGAACGCTGGTGGTATCCCAGTCATCATAAATTTCACCAGCTGGCGTGTCTTCAATACTTTCTAAAGGAGAAGCTTTTGCGCCGGGTACCGGAGGGTCGCCATCTTCTTCGGAAGAATCGGCGAGCATTGCACTTGCTGCGGTTTCAGGCTGGGAAGTGTCAGAAAATAAAAGTAAAAGTTTTATTGAAGGATCGTAGGGTTCGGTAGTATCAGATAGTGTCGTGTAAGACGTCGGGGAGACGGCGCTTGCGCGGCTGGCGTTAACCCATGCTCCAAAAAGGGCAAGGGACAGAACGGCGATGTATCTGAGTGCTTTCATCCGGTATTCTACTATAACTGTCCATAAAACTGGTTCGATTGGCTTTTTAAAGCCCCGCTAAAATACCCATTAATGCCTTTTATGCAAACTTTAATCATCCATAAAAGGCTGTGGATAACTCTGAGGTTACTCTTTCATACGTCCTAAACCCAGTATAGTTGCGGTCTCCAGCGGATTCGTCGGGTAAAAATCAATTCTTTTTTAAATGTTAAAGAATCTGAATTAACATGCAATCGGTCGAAAAATCATTCAAAATCTGGCTGGATTATGGCTTATTCCTTCAAATCCGGCACAAATTCCGGTAAAATTCTCCAAAAAAAGGGCTGTAATTCTGAAATTACAGCCCTTTTTAAGATGATTTTATTTAGAGAATTATTCCAAAACCAGCTTCTCATTCAACACATTTTTCCCCTGGATCTGAAGCGTGTAAACCCCTTTAGCAACATTCCCAAGATCAAGCGCGAATGCATTTGCTCCCGAGATTGCACTGTTTGTCTGCTCCACCAGCACACGGCCGGTTACATCGATCAGGCGAATGATGATTGTTTCGCTTACCGGAGTTTGGTAATACAACGTGAATGAACCTGCAGCCGGGTTAGGCCATAATCCCATCTGTGTCGCGTTCGGATTTGTTTCACCCATTCCGATGTTGGTGTTGTTGCATGGAAGAACGGGTCCGTTGATCTTTGTCATATTGTCAAAATCAATATAACAGGCATAATTTACGCTGTCAATGAACGGATTTCTGTTTCCCTGCAATGAATCAATAATGTCATTTTTCGCGATCTCACGCGCGTCCGGTGGATCCATGTAATGCCATGTTTTCAAGAGATTCTGATCCTGCCCGTACATAATAGAAGTGCTGATCGGATCAGGCAATCCCCAGTTTTGAGATGATGTGTTGTAACAGGTTGCCATATAGAAAATGGCTCTTGCAGCATCGCCTTTTTGTTCGGCACGTGGCTCATAAACAGTCTGGCCAAGCGCATTCAATCCATAAGTAGCACCCATAAAAGTGCTGATCGGCGCAACCACTTCTCCTAATGGATAATTGCTTCTGACAGCGTTAACATTATTCTGATCGGTAGGAAAGAGGTTGAAATAATCGCTGTATTCAGGACCGCTGGTTGATGGATTTGTCGGCATCCAGCTGTGGCAGTAAGTATGTTCACGGCTGAATATTGTCCATGCGAATGGTTCTGTGTAAACGAAGTGTTCGCCTGAGTATACACAAGTGATCGCTTTAGTTCCATTCGAAGTATCACGCGCCCAGAAAAGTGAAATCATTCTCGGTCCGTAATTGCTGTAGAAATTATCCGTGTGCGGATTAGTCAGCGAAGTAAGATCGCTTACAAATGTCGGGGCTGCTGTGCTTATGCCATTGTAATAAGTGGAAGGCTGCATCGATCCGGAAGAAATGATCGATCCCGAAAGTGGTGCAGACTCGTAATAATTTACGAAGGGCACAGGTCCGTTGTACGAATAAACTTTGAAAAAATAATCCTGGCCCGCGCCGATGTAATTTGCCCAAAAAGAAGTTCCGGTTCCGATATAAGCCACTTTGCTCTGACCAACCTGGTCGCCTATAGAATAACCGGTTCCGTCAACAGGAATGTCAGTGGTCTGTGCATCATCACGACGGATAACAATGTATCCATCGGAAGCAGGTAGAGAAGCTAGCCAATTTAATTGAAAGCGATATGATTTTACATTGGTGAATGAAAGATTGGTAGGAGCCGCTGTAGGTTCATTGACATAATTACCGCCCACGCCATTCAGGTTTACGACATAAGCAGGCTCATCTGCGTCATTGCTTGTAATGGTAAGAATAGCAGAACGGATTCCCGGAGCAGTTGGTGTAAAATCAATGGTAAGTGTTCCGTTGCTCAGCGCTGCAATTGTGCCGGGCGCAGAAGAAATAACAAACTCAGAAGCATTCGGCCCTGTTATGTTTGAGGAAATAACGCTAAGCGCGGTTACTGTTCCGAGATTCTGCACCTGGAAATTTTGCTGCGTCATTGTACTTACAGGTGAATTGAAATAAACTGATCCGCCGGAGAGCACTGTTACTGTATTGAATCTTACATTAATCTCCTGGGCGGGTCCTGCAGGTGCCGCATTTAAAATCACATCGTCGACGCCCACATTTCCGCTTACTTTATTCGTGTAATAAAACCGGATGTAGCGTGTAGCCGCTGCGGGATTATCGGAAAACTGTGTGTAAGTGGTAGCAGGAAGATTCACGTCTGTAAAAGAACGGAGGGTTGTCCACACTGTTCCGTTCACTGATTCCTGCACATCGAATGTTCCGCCTGCGAAGCTGTTCCCGGCCACATAATAAGTAAGAAGCCCTGGAGCGCTGGCGAAATAAATTTCAACCCAATCGCCGGTGCCGTCAAATTTAGCAGCCGGAGGAGTATTTCCCGATCCGGTGTAATAGCTGATTCCGCTTTGTGACCAGCCGGTAGGAAAACTGGTGGTGGTAAAGCTCCATTGGGTAGGAAGCGTTGTCTGGGCTGTAGCGGCTATAGCAGCAAAAATAAACAGCGTTGTTAAAATTCTTTTCATTGGATCTGAGTTAAAAACAGTTGTTATAAATTTATTGAATTAAAAGGAGAAACGCATACCGGCATTCCAGCGGCGTCCCATTCCCATATAAACAAAAGCGGAGGCAGCATCGAAATTATTTCCATTCTGCGCGTCGCTGATGTAGTTTGTATTAAGAACATTCGTGATTGAAAAATTAAATGATACGATGATTGCTTTGTCTTTACTCTGGCCTCCCGGAATTACTTCGCGGATCTCGTAACCGGCATAAATGTCCAGCAATCCATATGCCGGAGCCTTCCACGAATCGCGGTTGCGGTTGTCAGAATATACATTACCGTTTGCGTCGAGTATTTGTGTCAGGGCAATCGGATCGAAGTTGGAATAATTTCTTGCGAACCAGGTGTAGCGTGGCTTGAAATAAAATCCTTTGATCGGTTCCACACGCACGGCACCGCCTAATTGTGTCTGTGCGGCATCTCCTACGTGAATGTTTTCCGCGCTGTAGTTAATAGTCTTGACATACAAATAAGAATAAGTATCGTAAAGCCTTACAGATCCCGCGGAATTTATTTTCCAGTCTCCGAATGATGCCAGCGCTTCCACCTGTATTTTTTTATAAGGCCTCCATGAACAATCAAATTCCACACCTTTTAAAATTGTATTTAATCCGAGCAGGTCGTAAAAAAATGTTCCGTCCGGTGTAGAGATAGTCGGCGAAAAGGAAGGCGGCTTATTTTCCCAGTCGGTATAATACATATTTACGTTGCAGGCGAAATTCGCATAACGCGCGCCGATTCCCATTTCTATGGCTTTAACGATCTGGTATTTAATAGTCGGGTATTCTTTATTGGCATTATCAAATACCGTATTAAACCGCGGCGCCATCTTCAGGTAACCGACATTCACAAAAACATTATAATGCGAAGTGAGATTGTAATTGACACCAGTCTTGACCGTAAAGCCGTTGAACGTTCTTTTTTTCGTTTCTGCAGTGCGGGCGTTCTCTGAATCCCAGCGATAACCCTGTGCGTTACGGATATAATAATTCGGACCTGTCGGATTATCGATGATCGTTGAGTCGCCCGATGTGGTTACGCTCGCGCCATTCTGTGCTACCGCAGATTCAGTTCCGTTTGTATAATATGTTTCATTGTAACCAACAATCATCGGCACAACGGAATCACCGATCACGATATCGCGTTTTCTGAAATGGTCAACGCGTTGGTATTGGGTAAATGAATAAGAGCCTGTCACAAACGCGCTCCATTTATCTTTTGAATATTCTACCTGTCCAAAAAGTCCGGCCCAATCCACGTAGCTTTCATTCCAATACGTGACTTTATCGTTCACTTTCTTTTTGTAATACTGAAAATTCGGATCTCCGAAATACGTGCCGCGTGGTTGGTTTTCATTGGATGCATCCACGTAATAATCGCCGCCGATCAGGTCGTACACTTTTCTGTAATGTGATCCTTTGTAATGACGTGCGTCAACTCCGGCAAGGAATGAAATTTCTTTTCGCGGACTGTATGTAGCTGTTGTGATAGAACCGAGCCAGACGTGATTGTTCATTGAAGCCAGCAGCACGCGCGATGATTTGTGCTCGTTCGGGCTGTAGATCACATCGACGGTGGTGCTGTTGGAATTGTATGCGGAGGTAAGATTTTGCTGGCCGGTCAATGTATCGCGCGGCACAGAGCTGTTGTAGTTTGTTCCGCCGCCATTTCCGATTGAAAGATATGCGACGCTTGTGATGGTTAACTTGTCACTCGCAATAAAGCTCCAGGAAAGATTATAAAGTGGTTTGCTGTAAAAGTTGACATTCTGGCTGATAATGCCGCTTTGTCCATCGGAATAATTCACAAATCCCCAGTTCGGGTTGTAACGTGTTCCGCGCGGACCTTGTGTTTGTGTGGTGTAACCGCCGCGTATCATATTTTCATTTGTAAGGCTGTCGACATATGCATTGTAGCCCTCACCGCGAACATTGCGCGTACTGTCGGTCTGATCTCTCTCAATTAATTTACGTGCGAACTCTTTGTCATAAGCGCCGACTGGCAAACGATCAAACCGCTGCGCATGTGATTGCGGAGCACCGTTCACGCTAAAACTTAACATATGACGGTCGAAACGCTTCTGCACTTTCACAAAATAATTCCACTGATCATCCCAGGTCTGATCGGCCCAGCCATTTCCGGTGCGCCGTGATCCGGCAAATGTTAATCCCCATCCCTTTCCGATTTCGCCGGAATTATACATGAAAGAAAGCTTCTGCATGCTGTTGTTTCCGAAATCAGTTCGCACCACCAGGCTTTTCCTGCTGTCAATTCCGCGCGTGAGCATATTGATCGTGCCACCCACAGATGGAATCGCGAGCTTGGAAGCCCCTAATCCGCGTTGTACCTGCATCGAGCGTGTCACATCAGAAAGCCCACTCCAATTGCTCCAATAGACTTGCCCGTTTTCCATATCATTCATCGGCACACCATCCACCATTACACCCACGTTGCGTTGATCAACACCGCGAATGTTTACGCGCGAATCGCCTGCGCCGCCACCTTGTTCCGTTGCATACGCGCCGGGAGTTGAATTGAGCAGCATCGTCACATCACGCGAGCCGAGCTCCTCTCTTATTTTCAATTCGCTGATATTTGAAAATGCAACAGGCGTTTTTCTGTCAATAGCCACATCGGCGATAATCTCAACTTCTTTCAACGTCGCGCTGTTGCAATTGAAATCGTGCACAATAGGAGCCCCGGCGACAGTTACCATAAATGAATCGGCGTCGTAACCGGTGTATTTTACTTTCATCTTGTAAGTACCATCGGCGAGACTCATTTTATAAGAGCCGTCGATATCTGCCACCGCATACGCTTTTCCACCATCCACTACAACTATAGCGCCGACGAGTCCTTCACCTGTTGAAGCATCACGTACGAATCCACTTACACTTTGTTGTGAAAAAGCAGTTGCTGCAATACAAAAGAATAAAAAAACGAAAAGAGATTTCATCGGGAAGTAATGCAAAAATGAAAGGTAATCAGCGCACGCGGGTTGCAGGCGCTGATTACCTTTTAAAATATATTAATTAACGAACGCTGATCTTAGATGTCGCGCGTTTGCCGTTTGAAAGTTCAACCTGCACGAAATACAATCCTGCCGGCTGTCCGCTGAGATCAACCTGCTGCGATTTTCCGCTGGTGGCAAAACGATTAGTAAAAACAAGTTCGCCAACTGCGTTATAAATTTCTGTGCTTTTGATTTCTGAAGATGCGCTCAAAGTAAATATTCCGTTCGATGGATTCGGATAAGCAGAAACGACAGAAGCATTTTTCCCGATATCATTAATGCCGACGAGACACACAGAAGAATGTGTTCCGAGGTTTGTCCAGGTATTTTCCGGAAGAGAATCCCATTCTAATGTCACGTTAAAAGCAGTCGGATTGGCAGTAACACCAGAAGTAACGCTTGATTTGCGAATGAGCGTGTGATCGTTGGTCCACCATGTACCTTGAGCAGAAGTGTAAGGGAAAACATCTGTCCACGCAGTGCCCGGATCTTCGCCGATCTTTCCGAAAATGTCAATGATTGCGTAAGGTGCAACACGTGCAAGGGCGATCGCATCGTCACCATTCATGTAAAGGACTGCGGTTCCTGCTACATATTGCGGAGGCCCTACCTGATCGGCCATTGCCAGCAACGCAGGATCGCAGAAAGCACCGTTTTGATCCGGAGTAGCTTGTCCGTTTACCACCACCCAAACATCATACGGTTGGATCGTTCCGGTTAAGCTGATGCTATCTACCGGAGTAGGTGAGCCATTTGAATAGCGGATGAGCCTGTAATTGCTCAATAGAACCGGGTTGGCCGTTGGGTTATAAATTTCGATTGCTTTGCTGTGTGAAGATCCTTCAACATATTCGGAGATAAAAAGTTCAGAACATTGCGCATTTACAAATGTCACTGAGCCTAACGAAAGGATCGCGAGTAGAATTTTTTTCATTTGAATTTTTGGGTGTAGTTTGACCTGGAATCAGCCCTGGTTTCAGCGACAATCCGCCTGTAGGTTTTCAGCACT
>JALYQL010000324.1 GCA_030855855.1 Bacteroidota bacterium
ACAGCGAAAGAAACAAAGATCACGCTTGCAATTCCGTTTGTAGTTCCGAACGCGCGGTTGACGCGACTCAGATCGTCGGGGCTTACAATGCTGTGCTGGTAAATAAGAAGAAGGACATAAATTCCGAAGCCCGTATAATACACCGGCTGGTAGAAATGATAAAACCCTGCGAGAAAAATAAAACCAATGGATGCAATATGAAACAATTTCGAAACATTCAGCGCCGCTTTTTTACCAAGCCAGGAAGGAATGGAATACAAGCTGTTCTCCCTGTCGAATGTTTCATCCTGCAACGCGTAAATAATGTCAAAGCCGCTTACCCAGAATAAAACCGCGAATGAAAACAACAAAGGCTGCACCGCGAAACTTCCGCTTACCGCAAGAAAAGCACCGATAGGAGCAAGCGCAAGTCCCACACCAAGAATGAGGTGACACAGCGGAGTGAATCGTTTTGTATAGCTGTAGCCGAGCACCACAAGCAATGCGATCGGTGAAAGCTTAAAACATAAGCTATTGATGAAATAAGTGCAGGCAATAAACAAAACCGAGCTCACGATCACAAATGCAAGCGCAGCTTTTGGGGTGATGGTGCCTGCGGGAATTTCTCTCACTGCAGTCCGCTGGTTTTTTGCGTCGAATTTCCGGTCAATAAAACGGTTGAACGCCATTGCCGCGCTTCGTGCAAACACCATACAACCGATCACAAGCGCGAAAAGCTTCACTGAAAATTCCGCGTTGAACGTTTTGACGGCGAGCAAATAGCCAAGAATAGCAAAAGGCATTGCGAAAATGGTGTGGCTGAATACCACTAACGACAAATAGCTTTTGATCTTCGGAGTGGATTTGCTCACTTGGTCATCTGCATATAAAGTATGATGGCGAAAGGAGTAGAATTCAGCAGCATTCCTGCAATGCCCGGGTTAAAACCTTTCGGCTGTACCTGGAAACGCGTGCTGAAAAGTACGTACGCGCTGCTGCATAAAAATCCGGGAAGCATTCCGAAAAATGCAATCTTCGCAAGGTTTCCCGGAAGAAAAGAAGTGACTGCTACCAATACACCGATCGAAAGACCGATCCAGCCAAGATAAGGAGTGATTTTTTTCATTATGAAAGACCCTTCATCAGGGCGCGGCAAAGATAAAGGAAAAGGGTCCGAATTGCGAATTGTAAAAATCCGGGTAGTGTATCAGTTTCATCGTACAGGTATTTTTTTGCCACCAACACAAAGAAAATGAAACTGGTACACTACCAAAATCTGTTACGCCCGATTTACAAAGGAGCAGTATATCTTGAACAGCTTTTCAGCTCTTTGAAAGTTGCGCCGTTTTCTCTCAGGTAGCTGGTAGCATAACCTTCCGCGCCCGGCCAGTCGGTCACTAATTCAATCCTTCCATCCTTTTCAAAAACGGCAAGCAGCTCAAAATATTCCACCCCGAATTGACCGCCATCATCAACTCTCCACGTGCTCGTCTCGTCATATTTTGCGGGGAAATTTTCATACACAATTTTATCGGGCGTGATGTAAGCCAAAGCCGCGAGTGCGGAATCCTTTTTCGCTTCAAATTCAAAAATATACACCGACCTGTTTTTATCAATTGAAGTCAGGCAGCGAAAGTTTTTGATTTTTCTGTTTTTATCCGCTTCTACGCGTGATCTTATTTCAGCCGGTAATTGTTTCGATGCAACGTCTGTCACTTTAAAATAAGTGCGGCCGGTAAGAAACTCAGGTGACAGAAATACAACTGAGTTTTTACTATCGGCAGGCCTTCCTTTTATTTCAAATAAATAACCGTCGCAGTTCTCGAAATTGTATTCCGTTTGCCTGCCGTTATCTTCAGAAGTTGCGATTTGTTTCTTTCTGAAAGCCATGAGAACCGAAATTTCCCTATCCGCATCAATAACAGAAAAGCCTGAATTCTTTGGCAATGAATCTGCCAGCAGCAATACTTTATTTCCTTGTGTATTGCAAAAGCCAAATTCAATTCCCTTTGCATCCAGCGAATCGGAATTGCCGGATTGAAATTCAGGAACGTTTGTTGTCGTCGAATCGGAATGCTTTACTGAGTCGGTAAGGCTGTCGTTGCCGGTTTTGTTTTCTGTTTGCGCGTTGGAGCAACCGAGAAATATCAGTGCAACAGCAAGAGGAACGATAGATTTTCTCATTCTACAATCAGCTTTTGTGCATTAGAAAAATGATCATTGCTGATGCGCACAAGATATATTCCTGAACTCATCAAACCTTCCGCAATAGTCACATTCATTGCTCCTGTGAATAATGGCTGCGAAAAAATAACCTGCCCGCTTAACGAATAAATTTCCATCACGCTTTCTTCTTCCAACGCGTTAAACTGAAGCTGGAAAGATCCATTTCCATTAACCGGATTCGGATACAGCTGAAAATAATTTCCACCCGCGTTATTTTCAGCTACTGATAATCCACAATTCGTAAGCATGCTGAACGCATCCACTTTTCCGTAGCCCCATGTATTGTCCGGCAATACCACGCCGGTGAAATTATCCGTATGCGCGCACGATGTTACTGCTGTTTTTATCTGTGAATAACCGGCAGTCGGGAAACGTTCCAGGTACAATGCAACGCATCCTGCAACAACAGGCGATGAAGCAGAAGAGCCACCACCCGCGACATGAAATCCGCCTACGCCAACATATTGCGGAGCGCTTGAAATAATCGATGGCATAGAGCTGATGACGCCACAGGAAATTGTATTCGCTCCCGGCGCTGTTATGTCAGGACGGATTCTTCCGTCACGCGTTGGGCCGACACTCGAATTCCACATAATGTCGCCGCCCACAACGGTCGGATCATATGTGCGTGTTCCGTTGTAGCTCATCCAGCTCGAACGGTTCGTATAATTTCCGACACAGATTGTTTTGTCGGAGCATTGAAAGCTGCTGCAAACTGTATGCGTTGTATCCGGCGATTTGTAAAATAAAATTTTCGGGTACGTGAGCGGGTTAGGTAATGGACTGGAATACATATCAAAGCTCCAGCAATGAAATAAGCCGGTGCCCGTCATTTGCAGGCTGAAATTATATCCTGCGGCAGAATCAGGCGTGATTAGAAATTCCATGCTGGCCGCGCTGCCCTGCACTGAACCATAACGTAAAACAGTAGCCATCCGTTGCCCGTTTGAATTCATAATTGAATCAGGCGTTGTGACGTTTAAGTTGGCAGGAAAATTTGAAAATACTGTTCTTCCTTTTTCCATGAACGAACCATCTTTCGTACAGCCGATAGCGAATTTTGCGGCGTTAAAATTGTTGGTGTCGGCCCATGTCTGAATATAAATATCGCCGCTGCCGGTTACAAACCAGGTGAAGTTGGTATCGATAGCTGTAACCGGGTAGGAGAGATGGATTTTTTCCGAACCAGCATTTCCGATCGCGCATACAAAAGATCGCGAAGGCATCAGCAGTAATGTATCAATCATTAATGCCTGCAGATCCTGCCCGTCGTGTGAGCCTAAATAATCACCAACACTCGCATTGATCACACACGGACGACCGAGCGCCATCGCTGTCTGATAAATATATGCCGCCGCATCGGCCACAGCAACGGGGCTGTTGAATCCATTAAAATCCAGCGCTACCATAATGATGTCGGCTTGTGGAGCAACACCGCTGTAATCGACTGCAGTCACAGAAGAACCATCACCCGCGGCAAGTCCGGATACGCCGGTGCCATGTCCGTAATATGCAAGATCATTATGCGTGCAGCTTCCCGCATTGATCTGCGAAGAATCCCAGTCTGTGCCGTAATTCCATGGCGCAGGCCCCGGACCATTCGCATCGCGCTGATCCCAGATTTTCAGAATACGTGTATTGCCGGCTGAATCTTTAAAATCAGGATGATTAAAATCAATTCCTGAATCGATGAGACCGATAATAATAGTGTTACCTGAATAACCTTGCGTGAGCGGCGCCGATCCATTACGGGCTGGATACACATTGCTCTGCAGTTTCATAGTATCATTCAGCACTTTGTTGTTTGCGTCATTTCCAAGCCGTATAATTCCGGGCTCCTTAGAAAACGCAATTACATTTCCGGAGGGAAGCTGCACCGAACAAATTGTTCCCTGGTTATAACGGAGAAACCCATTGTATTTTTTCGCCGCTACTGCGACCGCTATAGGATTTCCTTCCACAAGAATTCCGACCGGTTGCGCCGGATCCATCTTGCTGATTTTCGAATAAAGCGAAAGCGGAATTTTCCATTGTTCCTGTGCAAGAGAAAATACAGGAATACAAATCAACAGCAGAAAGGAAGCGTAAATTTTTTTCATAAGAGGTTATTCTTGTTATGGTGGTAAAATTATCCACTACACCATTTATCATAAAGTTCGGAAATTTTCAACGATTTCCACGATCTTTGTATCGTTATGAGAACCATGAATTACCCGGAAAGAAAATTACTCAATGAAATCCGTTTGTGGAGTACTAAAGGAAAAATATTCCTGTTGCTGATTTTCACCTGCGGAATGCTCCGGGCACAAACGGATTCAGCCGCATATAATTCAGCCTTCCGTTTTGAGGATGGTATTTACCTCAATTTTGAAAGCTTTCGTCACAATAAACCTGTTCCCAAATCTGCAATCGTTTCCAATTACAGTCGCGCAGAAATCAATTTCCTGAGAAAAGCGGTCAGCGCCAAAACAATTTCTTACAAAGACAGCTCCGGCTTCATTCACGAGCTGAATCCCGGACAGCTGTGGGGATTTTGCGAAAACAATTCGATTTACATCCGGATGAACGGCGACTTCAACAAGATTGTGGTGATGGGAAGCATCTGTCATTTCACTGCGATGTACACCACGTATCTTTCCGGCGGACCAACGAATCCCGGTGGAGTAACGACAGGCGCTCCCGTGGAAAGTGTGCAGCAATATGTGCTCGATATGCAGACAGGAATAGTGTACGATTTTGTTCTTCCGCACATGGAAGATATTTTTAAAAGGGATGAAGCGCTGTACAAAGAATTTATGGCGATGAAAAAAGGAAAGCGGAAAAAGATGATGTTTTTTTATTTGCGGAAATATAATGAGAAGTATCCGTTGTATTTTTTGAATTGGTAGGGAATAGGAGTATATAGGCTGCACCCGACTGATATGCAAACCTGACTACAAATTCCTGCTTTCTCAATTTCTATTTTCTTAATTTCCTGTTTCCCAATTTCCTGTTTCCAATTTCCTGTTTTCTCCTGTTTCAAAGTAATAAACACTAAATTGGCAAATGCTTTCAAGGCTGCCCCTGATCTTGTTTTTTTGCTTTTTATCTTGTTTTTTGTCGGCAAAAATTACTGCTGACGATTCGATTCATTACAATCACAAAGGATTTTTTCTTGGCGGATACCTCGGTATCGGTTCATGGTCTACCATGGGAACGACCCGTGAAGCGGTGGAGCTGACTGGCGGAGTGAAGCAGCTTGTTTTTACCGCTAGATTTTACCGCTCAAAACGCCTCAATAAATATTTTTTCGAGAATGCTATTCTTGCGGGATGGAAAAAAGAATTTCCCTCAGGCTTTCACAATTCCCTCAGCGCCGGTTATGCTGATCTTGCTTTTGAGCATGATTTTTACACATATCCTGAAATCTCGCGGAAAAATTTTGACAAAAGATCCGGTCTGATCCTCGAAGAAAAAGTCGGATACCGTTTTCATAAGCAGAATAAATCACCCGGCGTTTGGGGAATCGCCCTGAACTACTATTGCATTTTTAATGAGAAAAAGCCGATTCACGGGTGGTCCGTTGGACTTGACTGGACATTTGATTACCTGCATTGGAACAATCCGAAAATCACTTCGTCAACTAATGATCTTTCGAAAACAAAACGGAAAAAATATCATAATGACTTAAAAGAAGTTTCAAATGACTCAATTAAATTTAAATACAGGATCAGGGCAAACTTTATTACCGGAATACTTTTTTCACCGCATCTTGATTTTGAGCATTGGTACAGTAAAAAATGGGGTTGGGGCGCCGGTGTGTTTTTCAGGCCGGTGCTAAACTCGTACACGGGCATTTTGCGATCATTTGAGAATCCGGATTTTCAGTTGAAAGGTGGCGGTTTTTTTCTTGACTGGATGCATTACAAGGCGGCATGGAAGAATGACCATTACTGGACATTTGGATTGCGTTGTGGGTATAGAAATTTATCCGGCAGATGCGCAATTGGTTCCAAAATATTGTCGCCTGATTATTATGTAAAAAGATGGCGACAAGATATTGTAACGGCTTTGCGGGTGTCTTTTGTGATGCCACCGCGTGATTCTCATTGGGCGCTTGATTGGTATTTTACGATTGGCGCAAGAACTTCATTTTACAAAACGCAATTTCCAGACTATACGATGTGGAATCCGGAAGGTTCATTCACCTATCCGAAAACAGGTTGTTATGTTCTTCCTGAGTTTAATGCCGGTCTGGAGGTCGGGTTTGGCTGGTAAATGTGTTTTTGCTACCTTTCTGTTCATGAATGCATGCAGGTTTATCTTTTTCGTTTTTCTTTGCTGCACTGCAAACCCGTTAACAGCGCAAAAGAATTTATTCAGGGATTCAGCTTCCGGTAATAAATTTTTATTCGAAGTGGAAACCGGTATCGGGCTGGTTAATTATTACAGCACTCAGCCTTCTTTTTCATTTCATGCCGGAACAGGTAATTATGTGCTGACTGCGCGTTTTCTGCGCTCACAAAAAGGCATCAACTTTATTTATGAAAACTGCTGGCTTGCAGGTTATCGCTTCACTGCAAAAAAATATTTAAACGCTACGCTTTCTGCAGGGGCAGGGGATCTTGCTTTCCTGCACAAGGGAAGTTCTTTTTATGATCAGGAAAAACTGCACGAAGTTGTTGGGTTGACCTTAGACGCCGAAATGCAATTCAACATTTACACAGGAGGCCAGCCTTCACGTTGGCTGATCTACGCGAATTATTATACCACGTTCAATTCATACAACAACGTGAACGGGTTTACATTCGGACTTGGTTATAGCCCCGGGAAAAAACGCTGGAAAAGCTACGATCGGATGAACGAAGATGCGAACGCTAAACGAAACCGGCAATTAGCAGAAACCAAAAGAAAGAACGAAGCAAAACAGTTGCAAAGATCGGTGCGCAATGCACAAGTGCGTGAACATACAAATGAGCTGCATTGGGAAGGATATGCATTTGCAGGAACGGCACAAAGGCCTTTTGTCGGTGGATTCGGAACATTTTTTGAATTGAAAAAAATAATTCTTGGCGCAAACTTCTCATGGGAAAGCCAGGTGCTCTGGAAAGAAAGCTATCACCAGGCGAACTATCCGCCAAACATAGTTTCCTATCACCATTTCAAAGGCAAACAAAGTGAAAAAGCGATTTTTGCCGGTTATAGAATATGGGAAAGCAGGTGGTTCGGCCTTTCCGTTGCTGCAGGCCCGGTCTGGAAAAAAAGCATAACGCTGATGGGTGATGAGATAAGCTACCGGATGTGGTACTCTGCTATCGAAACAAAAACCGTAACCGGCCTCACTGTGCAATCCGAACTTTCTTTTACTTTCCAAAACCGCGCGTTTGGTTTTGGAATGATCCCATTTGTAAATATCTACAAAGGATATACTTCGGTCGGTGGAGTAGTGAGCATGCGATTTGGCTTTTTAAGGTAATTTCCGCCTTTGAAAATTTAATGTGGCCTGCCGGCAGAATCAGCTTTCAAAGAATCGTTACGAATTGAATCTTGCCGCAATGAATCGCGTAATTGCTTTTGCTGTGTGGTGATGCTGGCATTATTGATAGAATCCTGTACCCTGTCATAATAATCGACTTGCCCGCCGCATGCGGTTGTAGAAAACAATAATCCGCCAAATACAAGATAGAGCGCAAGTGAAAATCTTTTCAGCCTCAAAGAAAATTTTTGTCCGGATGAAACAGGAACGGATTGCACTTGAGAAATCCTGAATCTTCCACAGGTTCCGCTATGCGATTTTAAATAATCGAAAATTTCCTCCGTCTTTTTTTAGTGAAATCCACTACCACTTTACAGCAATTTGAGCAAAAACGCCCGTTTTCTACCGGTGTCATTTTTTCATAATCCTATGGGCAGGGATTATTCATACGGGGAAGGTCCATTGGTTGGAGGTTTTCTCAAATGTAAGTTCTTGCTACCTGGAAATAATCGGCGTGTAGGTTAAAAGATACTAAAACGGGGGGAAGCCCTGATTGCAGCGGTTGTCGTGCAAAAGCGTAAAGCAGGTTTCATGCGCTTTTTGCGCACTTTTCAGGCTCCAAATTCAACTTCTTATTGCCATTTGCACAGCTGCACATCAGTAATTTGCACATTCAGTTATTTCATTAGCAGATTACCAAATTAACTGATTAGCACATTCCTTTTTTCACGATATTTGTCACCCGCAAAAAACAAGTTTTACAACCAATTATATCGTCATGTCAACAGAAGGAAGACAGATCATTTTTTCGATGGTGAATGTTTCAAAAATTCACCCACCTCAGAAACAGGTTCTTAAAGATATTTACCTCTCATTTTATTATGGCGCGAAGATCGGTGTGATCGGTTTGAACGGTTCGGGTAAATCTTCTTTGCTCCGTATTATTGCAGGTGTAGACAAGGATTACATTGGTGAAGTGCATTTTTCGCCGGGTTATTCTATTGGTATGCTCGAGCAGGAACCGAAGCTGGACGAGACAAAAACCGTGATGGATATTGTGAAGGAAGGCGTGAAGGAAATAAATGATACGCTGAAAGAATACGAAGAGGTGAATAATAAATTTGCCGAGCCGATGACGGATGAAGAGATGACAAAGCTCATCGACCGCCAGTCGCGCCTGTCTGAAAAAATAGAATTGCTCGATGCGTGGAATATTGAAAGCCGCCTCGAACGTGCGATGGATGCGTTGCAATGTCCGGAAGGTGATACGCCGGTGAGCGTGCTTTCGGGTGGTGAACGCCGACGTGTGGCACTGTGTCGTTTGCTTTTGCAGCAGCCCGATATTCTGCTGCTCGATGAGCCTACTAACCATTTGGATGCTGAATCTGTTTTATGGTTAGAGAATCATTTGCAGTCGTACCCCGGAACAATTATTTCTGTAACGCACGATAGGTATTTCCTTGATAATGTTGCAGGATGGATTTTGGAATTGGATCGTGGTGAAGGAATTCCGTGGAAAGGAAATTATTCGGAATGGCTTGATCAGAAATCTAAAAAATTAGCGTCGGAAGAAAAAACGGAAAGCAAACGCCGCAAAAATCTTGAACGTGAATTGGAGTGGGTGAGACAAGGTCCGAAAGGAAGGCAATCGAAATCGAAAGCCCGTCTTGCGAATTATGAAAAGATGCTGGGCGAAGATGTAAAATCGAAAGATGAAAAATTAGAAATGTTTATTCCGAACGGACCGCGACTTGGAAATGAAGTGATCGAAGCCGTTGGTGTGAATAAAGCATTCGGCGATAAAGTGCTGTATGAAAACCTGAATTTCAAATTGCCGCCTGCAGGAATTGTAGGAATTATAGGACCAAACGGTGCGGGTAAAACAACCTTGTTCCGCCTGATCATGGGTGAAGACACGCCGGAAGCGGGCGAATTTAAAGTGGGACCGACGGTGAAAATTGCATACGTAGACCAGGCGCACTCGGATATTAATCCGGAGCACACGGTATTTGAAGCGATCACCGGCGGAACAGAATACGTGGAATTATCGGGAACGAAATTAAATTCACGTGCTTATGTTTCGAAATTTCAATTCGCAGGACAAGACCAGGGCAAAAAAGTAAAAGTGCTTTCGGGTGGTGAAAGAAACCGTTTACATCTGGCATTGACATTACGCTCTGGTGCAAACGTATTGCTGCTGGATGAGCCGACCAACGATATTGACGTAAACACGATGCGTGCGTTGGAAGAAGCGCTGGATAATTTTGCCGGCTGCGCAGTAATTATTTCCCATGATCGCTGGTTCTTAGATCGCGTTTGCACGCACATTCTTGCATTCGAAGGAAATGGTTCTGTTTATTTCTTTGAAGGATCTTTCTCGGAGTATGAAGAGAATCGTAAGAAACGTTTGGGTGATTCTGAGCCGAGAAGATTCAGGTATAAGAAGCTGGCGGTTTAGACTTCGATACATTTCGCGTAATTAATACTAATGGCTACGCATAAATAGACTCAACGCGAAACACTCAGTCTTACAAAAAAATGATTGCATTGTCAGACTGAGCGTTTCGCTTTAAAAAATGTAAAATGAAAAAATCTTTTTTGTTCCTGGTATTGATTTCTTCTGTGTTGATTTCCGCGACGGTCATCACTAATAATTGCGACTTCGAGCAATTCACTAACGGCGCGACTTACACTATGACATCGTATGATGCCAAAGCGAAAGTGACTTCCTCAAGCTATTCGACTGTGAAAAATGTGGTGAAGACCGGCACGGGTGTTTCCGCGGATATTGAAACGCTGATGAAAGATGGTAAAGAAAAAGACCTCGGATCGGGAACAATTTCTGTGAAATGCGATGGCGATAAATATTCCATTGACATGAAAAGTTTTGTTTCGGCGCAGATGAACCAGGCCAACAAAGACATGACCATGACATTTGAAGGAAACCTCCTGGAATATTCTGCAGCCATGACAGTCGGCCAGAGTTTACCTGATGGAAATCTTACCGTTCACGCCGCGAATAACGGAAGCGAATTTTCAGTTACCACCATAAATATCCACGACCGGAAAGTGGAAGCTATCGAATCAAAAACCACGCCGGCTGGCACATGGGAATGTTATAAGATCTCTTACATCGAAGATGTAAAAATGAAAATGGGCGGAATGAACATTCCCGGAATGAAGCCGGTGAAAGTAATTGAATGGTTCAGCTTCAAGGTCGGCACCGTACGTTCTGAGACTTATAGAAACGAAAAGATGGAAGGCTACAATGAGCTTACCAGCTTTAAGAAACCATAACAAGGGTAATGTGCTAATGTGCAAATGTGCAGATGTGAAAATGAGATTTTCATAACAGCAAGATTCATTAGCAAATTAACCACATTAGCAAATTAGCACATTTTTATGGCAGTAAATAAACCATCCATCCCCAAAGGCACCCGCGATTTCTCTCCTGATGAAATGGTGCGCAGGAATTATATTTTCGATACGATCCGTGCGGTTTTTAAGAAATACGGGTACCAGCCGATTGAAACGCCGGCGATGGAGAATACGGAAACGTTGATGGGGAAATATGGGGAGGAAGGGGATAGATTGATTTTTAGAATTTTGAATAGCGGAGAAGCATTCAGTGATTTAAGTGTTAGTGAGCTTGTAGAGCTAATAGAAAAAAAAGATCAATTAGTTGAGGAAATTATCAAAGAGGGAAACCTTGATGAAAATAAAAGTTATAGCAAAGAAGAAACTTTGAAATTAGTAAAGGCTAAACTTTCCCAGGAAGCAAAAAAAATCTCCGAAAAAGCTCTCCGCTACGACTTAACTGTCCCTTTCGCCCGTTACGTAGTCCAACATCAAAACGAAATCACATTCCCTTTCAAGCGTTATCAGATCCAACCTGTCTGGCGTGCTGATCGTCCACAGAAAGGCCGTTACCGGGAATTTTTTCAATGTGATGCTGATGTAATTGGAAGTAATTCTCCTATTAATGAGCTTGAATTAGTTCAAATGATTGATGAAGTTTTTGCGGAGTTGCGAATTCCTGTTACAATAAAAATAAATAATAGAAAATTACTTCAAGGACTTGCTGATATTTGCGGTTGTTCTGATAAAATAACTGATCTCGCTGTTTCTATTGACAAACTTGATAAAGTTGATAGGCGTGTAGTTATGGATGAATTAATCCAAAAAGGATTTTCTGAATCACAATTGCAGACCGTTTTTGATTGCTTATTTCCAAGTTCTGAAGATTTGATTGTTTTTGAAACTAAAGAAGAAGCAATTAGTGCAGGTTATTCATCAGAGAATGCAGAGCATATTCTTGATATCCAAAATGATGAAACTGTTGGTATAGAAGTGCAACGAATTAATTGCGTCAATGATTATTTTTTTGGATATTATGATGGAATAAGTGATAAGCAAATTGAACCAACATTAATTGGCCAAAAAGGTGCAGCAGAATTAATCACTTTACTTTATTTGATTGAAAATTCAGGTTTAAAAACAGCTAAGGTTGAATTTGATCCTTCACTCGCAAGAGGCCTAAACTATTACACCGGCGCCATCTTCGAAGTAAAAGCTAACGCAGGAACATTAACAAGCAGCATCACCGGCGGCGGTCGTTACGATGATCTCACCGGCGTTTTCGGTTTACCAAACATGTCAGGAGTAGGGATATCATTCGGCGCAGACCGGATTTACGATGTGCTCAACGAATTAAATCTTTATCCCGAATCCGTTACGGAAGGAACACGATTGCTCTTCATCAACCAGGGCGGAAAAAGTGAAATGCTTTCTCTGCAGCTATTAAAGCAAGTCCGCGAAGCAAACATCGCCGCCGAAATTTATCCCGACAAAACGAAATGGGAAAAACAGGCGAAGTACGTCGACGCGAAAAAAATTCCATTCACTGCAACAGTTGAAGAAGATTCAAAGATCACATTGAAGTATAAGTCGGAAGGAAAATGGCAGACAGAAATTGTTTCCGTCGATGAATTAATCGCAAAAATAAAATAGCCACCAAGGCACTAAGACACGAAGAAAAACTTAGTGCCTTAGTGCCTTGGTGGCAATAAAATCATAAGGAAATGCCCGTTCACGAACTCTGTCCTGCCAAATCATTAAGCTTCGAGCTCGTCGGGAAGCTCCTCAAAGAATTGCCGCAGCTCAAGCTTTCCAAAGAAGCAGAGAAACGCATCAGCTTTGCACACGATAAGCTCAGTGAAATTGTTTCCAACGCAAAATATCCCATCTACGGCGTCAACACCGGTTTCGGCGATTTGAAAAATGTACAGATCTCCGGGGAAGAGCTTTCACAATTACAAACCAATCTCGTCATGTCGCACGCCTGCGGCGCAGGAGATGCAGTGCCGGTGGAAATTGTACGGCTGATGATCCTGCTGAAAATACAAGGACTTATTCACGGACATTCCGGCGTGCAGCTGCAAACTGTTGAACTTTTGATCGCGTTCTGGAACAATGCAATTCTTCCTGTCGTTTACGAACAAGGTTCACTCGGCGCGTCAGGAGATCTTGCACCGCTTGCGCATCTTGCATTGCCGCTGATAGGAAAAGGTGAAGTGAATATGTACGGCACCATTCGTCCGGCTGCTGATGTGCTCAAAGAAAATAATCTGCAACCGGTAAAGCTCAAAGCAAAAGAAGGCCTCGCCATTCTCAACGGAACACAATTCATGAGCGCATGGGGAACATGGAATATCCTGCACGCGAAAAATATGCTCGAAGCTGCTGACGCAATCGGCGCACTTTCACTCGACGCTTTTGACGGATTAAAATCTCCTTTCGATCCGCGTTTGCATGATATCCGTCCGCATCCCGGGCAGATTGAATCGGCTTCCCGCATTTTAGATCTCATTGATAAAAGTCCGATTGCGAATAAGCCGCAGGACCAGAAAAAAGATGTGCAGGATCCGTATTCTTTCCGTTGCATGCCGCAGGTGCACGGTG
>JALYQL010000348.1 GCA_030855855.1 Bacteroidota bacterium
CGTATAAGCTAATCCCACGCCGAATTTTTTATCCGCAAATGCAAGCCTGGCAATATTCCAGTGCATGGAATATACATCCGGGGAAGAAGCAACTCCTGTTTCTCCCATCGCGCCGGCACGTGAGTCGGGCGCTATCATGAGAAAAGAAACAGCTGTTGTAATCGGGTTGATTTGCGCCTTCAGATGATTTCCGAAAACAAAAAGCGTGAACGTGATAAAGCATTTTTTCACAAGGTTCATGAGTAGAATTTGAGTGAAATTATTTTCAGTGCAGAATCGCGCTGATTAGAAGCGGTACAGATCCGCAGAGTCGCAGACAGGAACAAGAACCTGGTCTGGTTAAATTTTTTCATGATTCCGCAGCTAAAATGTGTTTCAGATTGCTTTAATAAAAAAGCGCCGTATTCTTAACGAGTACAGCGCTTTAATAGTATTTTAATTTTCAGCTTTATTTTGCCGCGTCATCCCCGCCTGAATTTTTAGCAGAATCGAAATCGAATGTAAGTGTGAAACGAAGTGTGTTTTGCAATGGACTTCGCTGGCCGTTTGTAGGAACGAGGTAAGCAAAATCCAATCCGAATACGTGGTATTTTACTCCGGCGCCGAGAGTGAGGAATTGTCGGTTTCCTTTTGTTTTTGCTTCGTAAAAATAACCCGTGCGAACTGCGAAAATTCCGTTATACCAATATTCCACACCTGCGCAGATATTGATCTCTTTCATTTCTTCTTTAAATCCTGCAGGCGCATCGTAAAACGACTGGATCATTCCCTGTGGAACAGAAACATCAGGATCTTTACCGGCAGCGATCTGGTATTTTCCGGTGTTGGAATCAAAAATGCGGTTTCCGTTTGTGTCAAGCGCATATACCGGTGGCGATGGAACAAGCAGCTTATTGAATTCAAGCTGGAATGCTACCTGGTTGTATTCATCCGCATGGATCAACATGCCTGCGCCAAGACGAAGATTGATCGGAATGAAATCCTTATTGACAGAAGTGCTGTAAGAAATTTTGTTTCCCATATTCGTGATCGTCATTCCGGCCATGAACGTCGTTTCTTTTCCTTTGATGAATTTCACCTCATCGTTATAATAATACGCGCCAAGATCAACAGAAACTGCTGTTCCCGGCTTGGTATCCTGGTTAGCCACGGTAATTCCGTTGGTAAGATTGGAACGTGTGAATCGCGCAGTCATCGAAGCGGAAAAATTGTCGCCCAGCTTTCGTGCATAACATCCGTCGAATGCAAATTCATTCGGACGAAACTGCCCGATCGTGGTTCCTACAATATCGGTAAAGGTGATATTTCCCATAGAGAAATAACGCATTGATCCGCCGAATGCCGAATTATTATCTCTTCCGATTTTTGAATAAAAAGAAATGTAGGCAAGATTAATATCCGGCACAAGCGCACGCAGCCACGGCGTATAGGAAATTCCAAGCCCCGATTTTTTCTCTGCAAACGGAAGCTTTGCCGCATTCCAGTGAATTGAATTTACATCAGCAGTGGTAGCCACGCCTGTTTCACCCATTCCACCTGCACGTGAATCCGGAGTAATCATCAGGAACGGAACTGCCGTAGTGATGGTATTCAGTTGACCCAATAATTGGTCTGTGGTAAATTGTGTCTGTTGCTGCGCCTGCAGATTACCCAAAAATGGAAAAGTCAGCATTGCTGCAAAAGCGATTACCGCGGATAATTTTATCGGATTAGAATTCATGCAAAAGATATTAGGTAACAAAAATAAAAAATTATGCTTCGGTTTTATGTTTTAATTGAGAATAACCAGCTTTTCGTACTTATCCGCCGTCATTCCTTCCGCCGTTCGCGCAACAACATGATAAATATAAACCCCACGGCCGATCTTGTCATTATAATCGTCCCTGCCATCCCATTCGATCGGCTCTGAACGGAATCCTTCAGCATTGACGTGCTCATTAATTGTTTTTACCAGCTTACCCGAAACGGTGAATACCTGGATCATGATGTCATACTCCGTGCAGCATTGATTGTATTCAACGAAGAATGATGTATGCGTGGTAAACGGATTTGGATAATTAATCACATGCTCAAGTGAAAGACCTTCAGGAGCCGTCACCATAAATTCGGTTTTTACCGTAGATGAATTATTGTAAACATCCCAGACTTTTAATGTCAGCGTATGTTTGCCCGGGGCAAGATCAGAGAACGGGTAAATAATTTTTCCGCTCTGGTAGCTGTTCATATCCGCCTGGTAATAATCATTGAGCACAATCGCGTTGCCTGTTTCATCATCGAGGATCGCAACAACATCGTGGCCGATTCCATTACCAACCGTGTTCACGCCGTTCGAATCACGGATGACTGCGAAAAGTTTCGGACTTGAATTCGTGATGCCGCCGAAAACAAAATTACTGTCGTTGAGATATAATTTTATCTGCGGACCGGTTACATCTGCAGGAGCATTCGGGTTCGAACCGCCGATGATAATATTTTCATGATTTCCGCTCGCGTCCGTCACACCGTTATCCGCAAAATAACTCACGCGGCCTTTCCCGTATTGATAAGCGATATCGCGTGGAACGACAAATGAATAAGAAAAATAGCCATTCACCACACTAACCTTTCCGTGGTACAGAACACTCTTCTGCAGCTGAAAAGTATAAACAGGATTCGGCGGATCGTTTCCTAAAGTGGTGATCGTTTTTGCTTTGTCAAAAACAGTCGGATACAAAACACCATTGAAACCGCTCATCACATTTCCCGCAGTGTCCGCAACATAACCTTCAATTGTTACATGACTCAATGCGCGAAGTGTATCCGGTTGAGAAGTGATCACGACATTATTCACTTCAGTGGTAGTAACCTGGTTTACCGGATAATTTAACAACAAAGCAGGATCGCCGAGTAACGTAAAATTCCTGTTGTTGGTATTATTCCCGCTGTTCACTTTAGTGATCCTGTACAGATCTCCCATACGCGGCATTTCGCCGTTGATCGGATCAAAAGCACATTCATAGAATTTTCTGTTCAGATTAAAATTCGGTGTCGAATAAACCAACCGCACAGTAGTGAGCAAACCAATTCCTCCGCCGTTTCCATTGAGCAGAATATATTCGCCGGCGGAAGTTCTTGAAGGATCATCGAAACGACTGAACTCACATGTTGCGGTAATAAACAGCGGCATGTTGCAGAGATTTGTCCATGCATTTATCTGTGCTATTTCCAATATGCGTTCATGCGCCAGGCCTACTTCTCCACCGTGGCCCGTATAATTGATCATCAGCGAGCCCATGTCCACACGCTTATCTATCGCTTCATTCACGTTCGGGTAACGCTCGCCGCCGGGAGTCTGCAATTGCTGATACGCGTCGAGATAAATTTTGTCAATATTGTAATTATCGTAAAGCGTATCCACATAAGTCGCCAGCTGATCTGCCTGGCTCATATGAATGTCAGAATCTTCATCATCGCCGATAAATGTCAGCCAGTTTTTCCACTCACCGCCTTTTGTGCACGCATCGCCCGCACACACAGATGGATTGATCACGGGCTGCTGGCGTGTAATGTAAATGCGCACTTTATCTACAACAGCCTGTGCTTCAGAAACAGAACGCACAGGAAATCTTCCGATCCCGACATCCATATCTCCCGCATCGCCACCATCATCCCATTCACCCTGGTCATCCAGCAAACCGTAATATTCATCCGCCACATATGATTCAGTCGGCCCAACTGAATTCCGGTTCTGAAACGTTGGAATGAAATTCGTATTGCTTGGCATGCGATGCTTATTGTCATAAGAACCATCACCAAACAATAAAACATATCGGGGAATATCTGCAGGTGTTGCAGCACGCTCATACAACATCTTTAAAAAATCGCGGATCGCTGTTACATCCTGTGCACCGGAAGAAAATTCATTATAAATCTGCTGCGGCGTGACGATGAGATAACTGAGACTATCATTAACCAGGTGAAGCTGGCCCAGCTCTTCAGCCTGCGCTAAAAAATCAGGATGCGAGATGATGATAAAATCCACCGGCTGCAACGCATGCAGATTTTGATTTTGAACCTGCCCGAAGTTCACTGCTGTCAGGTAAGAGCTGCCGTCAAAAGCGATAAACTCGCGCACACTGTCGGCGGCAAGCGTCCATACAAATGTTGTGGTAAGCGGTGTGCCTGATTGCAAACCGATATTCGAAAGATCAGTAACATCCCAAATGGAAATATTGGAATTGTATCCGTCAAAAACATATTGCGCAACATTTCCGGCACCCGCTGTTCTCGAATCACGAAAGCTCATCTGAGATCCGGCCATTTTCAGGTGACGTCGCGCATTTACACGAACCCAGTTCAGCCAGCCTGTGGCAGAAGATGTTTGTTTTGTAATTGTTACGTTAATGACCGGCCCGGTAGGAATGCAGCAAAGCGATGTGCCTGATCCGGCAGCGTACGGGCAATAATAACAAGTTGAGCTGGTGGTGCCGCCAATAATTGTTCCGGTGCAGCTTTGCGCGGTTACAGAAAATGTATTCGTACCATCGCTGCGGGAAATAAGATCCACTTCCGTGCAGGCAGGTGAGCTCATGTCAATGTTCGGAAAGTTGAAGGCGAAGCTGTAGGAATTAAGAATGTCAAATTTCTCGCCATACCATTCGCGACCCGATTTGATCATGTTCTCATTATCGTATTCATGGAACTGGTAATCGTCGAAAGAAGAAACGGTATCTGTAGGAGTGGCTATGCCTGAAGCCTGCGACTGAATTCTTTTTCCCGGGCCGAGATCAGTGTTGAGGAAATAGAAAGTGGTGTCGGAATAATTATTCACCGAATGATGATAATGCGAATGGCCCGGATTATAATTCCATGTATTCGGAGAAACGCCATAAAACAAAACGTAATCATCCGAATCAAATGTGCTGTTGGAATTATTGTCCTTCACTGTGATGGCATATTCCACCAGGTCGTCTTTGTGTGTGCCGGCATTTGTATAAGGCAATTGTCCGCGGCCATTTCCATATAAACGGATATTCGCAGGATCAAGCGCCGCCATATCAAGACCAAGGCCGGAAAGAAAATTATAATCAAGCTTATAAATGCCGGTAGTAACTGTACCTATTCTGTACCATGTACCGCTGGCGAGCACGGAAGAATTCGCAAACGCTGCAGATGCTGTGGAAGAAATGCGCTGCGTATTTGCATTGCCGCGAACGATCAGGGAAAAACTCACCAGCTTTTCCATTTGTCCGTTTGCCGGATTCTTACGCAGCGGCAGGATCGACACATTGGCAAATGGTTCTTTCCGGCTTAAAGTGAATTTTACGGTTACCTCAGCTTCAGCAGGAAGAAGCGCGGCTGATGTACCGAGCGCAGTGATGGAAGCCTGGTCGAGCGCGGCATAAACTGCATTCTGAATAGTGGCCGTTGCCCCGGTGCTGCCCGCAGGAAGCTTCTGGCGGTTTGTAAAAAGAGGAAGGAAATTATTTTCAGCATCGTAAGATGCACCGTCAAACCATAAAAAGGTTTTGATCTCGCTTTCTGAAAACTGGCTGGTAACGGGTGCCGACCATCGCAATTGATACGTATTCGCTTCACGTTCAGCCAAAGGCCGTTGACCCAAAGCCGGTACAAAGCCGGAAAGGGCCAGTGTCAGAAGAAAGAGTCGTGTAAGGTTAAAAATCCTCATAATTTACCGCAGATAATAAGGGTTTCAAAGGTAACGAATGCCGGCAATAACCCGGTTGTACCC
>JALYQL010000023.1 GCA_030855855.1 Bacteroidota bacterium
ATTGGAAGCTTCGGTGGTGGTGCGATAACTTATTTTCCTGGCAACCTTCGATACAACTCGCCAGAACTTTATACTTCGCTCTGATCATTTTTTTTCTGGCGAGTCACTCCTTTAGACTGACAAGGAAATAAGTTATCTTTATGGTATAAATTTACTGTTATGAATGAACTGAAAAGTAAATTACACGAGCTGATTGACAGCACGAATGATACTATTTTTCTTGAAAATATCTACCGAGCAATGCAGCACCAAGTAGGTATTAATAAAAGAGATATTCTTGATGATCTTTCAGGAGAACAATTGTCGCAGTTAAACGAATCAATTGCTCAATATCGTCGTGGAGAAACAAAAACACATGTAGAAGTTCTGGAATTACTGAAACAATGGCGCTCGAAATAAACTGGACACCATTGGCAACTAAAAGCCTTGCAGAAATATTGATTTATCTTGAATGCGAATGGTCATTGAAGATTGCGGAAGGATTTGTCAAAGAATTAGAATATCAGTTAGAAATTATTCGCGTGTATCCAGAAATCGGGATCCAATCTTCCAAAAATAATCTTGTACGAAGAGTGCTGATTACAAAGCATAATGCTCTTTATTATCTCGTAGAAGATGAGAAATTAATGCTTCTTAATTTCTATGATACCAGAACATTCAAATATCAGATTTGAAACAATAGCAATCTAATTATCGTGATACAAGCGAAAAATAGATTTATCGTTGTATTGAAGGCATTTCTTTTCCATGGCTCATTTAATTGCAAATAAAATAACAACTGATTTCCTGACAAGTTCGGGTGGGCTTGCTATTGGAAAAAGCATAGAGTCAATTATTAAAAATGACCCGTTAAATAAAATTGAAATTTCATTCTCAGGAGTCAAAAATGTTACTCCCTCTTTTATTAATGGTGCATTTTTATATTTAATTGATAATTATGGTGCAGATTATTTCCGGGATAATATTAAGGTGATCAATGCATCCGCAGAAGTGGCAAAAATTATCAGCAATTCTGTGCGCGTTTATCTTAACAGGCAAAAATAGCTTTCAAAATCATATTGATTTAGGCCCGGAAGGTGGTGTTGGCGGCGGCGAAATTCTCGCGATCGGAACGCCGGAGCAGGTGGCGAAGAATACAAGGATCTTTACTTAGAAGTTTTTTGTGGAAGGAGTTGGAAGCTTCGGTGGTGGCGCGATAAATTATTTCCTTGTCAACCTTCGATACAACTCGCCAGAACTTTATATTTCGCTCTGGTCATTTTTTCTTCTGGCGAGTCACTCAGTCTGACAAGGAAATAATTTATCTTTAGGTATAAGTTTACTGTTATGAATGAACTGAAAAGTAAATTACATGGGCTGATTGACAGCACGAATGACAATATATTTCTTGAAAATATTTATCGCGCTTAAAAATATCAGGCAGGTTTAAATAAACGTGACATTCTTGATGATTTGTCTGCAGAACAATTATCACAACTGAATGAATATTATTGACACAAGAAGCTCCATTTACACCATTTGAAACAATCCCGATCAAATCCTCGTAACACTATCGAATACTTACCGCAATGTGATCCTTCCTTCTCTAAAAAACGGTACGCCGTTTGCAGCATCTGCTGAAATGAGCCACTTAATTTCTTAATTACTCTATTTCCCCCTATCCTTAATTTTATGCTTACTATGACCAATGAAGATAAAATCCGCCGTGCCTTTGCTGAAAAAGACTGGAATGAAATCAAGGCGGGCGACTCCTGGCAGATCTTTAAGATCATGTCGGAATTTGTAGAAGGTTTTGAAAAAATGGCGAAGATCGGTCCGTGTGTTTCTGTGTTCGGATCGGCGCGGACTAAACCTGATAATAAATACTACAAGCTTGCTGAAGAAATTTCGGAAAAGCTCTGCCGTGAAGGGTACGGCGTCATCAGCGGTGGCGGTCCCGGAATTATGGAAGCTGCCAACAAAGGCGCCAAAACCGGAAAAGGAAAATCGGTGGGACTGAATATCCGTCTTCCGTTCGAGCAATCTTCGAATATTTATATCGATTACGACAAGAATATCAACTTCGATTATTTCTTTGTCCGTAAAACGATCTTCCTGAAATATTCGCAAGGATTCATCGCAATGCCCGGCGGTTTCGGAACGTTAGATGAATTATTCGAATCACTGACGCTGGTGCAGACTTCCAAAATCGCGAACTTCCCTGTTGTATTGGTCGGAACCGAATACTGGGGCGGACTGATCGATTGGATAAGGCAAACCTTGCTTGAAAAAGAGCACAACGTGAATGAAGGCGACTTGAATTTATTTCATCTGGTCGATACTGCTGATGAAGCGGTGAAGATCATTAATGAATTCTATTCGCAATATATGTTGAAGCCGAATTTTTAAAAAAATTACGATGTACGAGTAACGATGTACGATTATTTGAAATGTAAAATTTTTAAAATTGTACATCGTAATTCGTACCTCGTACATCCCCTGCCTCTCTTTCAACAATCAAATGTTAACAAGTGCAACTTCCATTCCTGCACTCCTCAATCTCCTGCTTTCCCTTTGTTTACAAGAGAATAGCTGCATCGCTTCCCTCCTCTTAACAAATCCATGTTTGTAAGTCCGCGTCACTCTTATTAATGAAGCGGGCTGTTCGGATAGTTTTGTTCTGATCCGTATTATTCCCTAACTGATGCGGATCAGACCAAATGAGAACAAAACTGATCTGGATGATTCCGGCTTGCCTTACAGGATTTGGTGCAGTCGCGCAGACTGCACCGAAAGAGCTGCCCCTGGTAAGCGTCGGGTATGGTCTCACGCAATTCTCCGGTGATGTTGGTCGCACCAATACTACAGGCGGAGCTTTCCGTTCGTCTATGCGCTTTGGTGTAGAGCAACGTTTTGGTAGCTGGGTGGGTGCAGAAGTATTTGGAAACTTCGGAAAACTTGCAAAAGGCGAGCGTAGTGTTACGCTTAACAGGAATTTTGAATCGCAGTTTCTTTTTGTCGGAATAAACGGAATACTTTATCTCGACAACAATGTTGTCCTTAAACGTGACGCACCGTTTGTGCCTTATTTAGCTGCCGGCTTCGGATGGATGAGCTTTGATCCGCATGGCGATTTAAAAGACAAGAACGACAGCAACTATAATTACTGGAGCGACGGATCAATTCATTCCCGGCCAGAATCTGATCCGCTGGCAAACAACAGCACTTTCCTTAACCGCGATTACACTTACGAAACGCAATTGAAGGACAGCGCTGTGAATTATACGCGCAGCACATTCGGAATTCCATTAAGCGTTGGTTTTCGCTGGAAGTTCGGCACAAATGCAGGCGCGAATATCCAGGCGAGCTATTTTCTCACGTTCAGCGATTATATTGATAATGTAAAAGACGGCGGAAATGACAGCTGGATGTTTTTCGGCGCTTCCCTCTATTACAAATTCGGAAATGCAGATCGCCAGCAGGAAAAGCTTCCTGAACAAACAGCGTTGACCCCTGTAGCAACTGAAGATGTTGTAGCGGAGAATGTAGAAATAACATCAGCAGCAGAACGCGATTCGATCAATGAAGCACAGAAAAATAAATTTGAACAGAATCCTTCGCAGGAAACACTGAAACAAGGCAACGCAGATATTGACCTGAAATCTGGCCCCGATTGTATTCCTGAAGAATTCCGCGCAGCTGATATAAATAAAGATTGCGTGATCACGGCTGATGAGATCAATACAGTTATCGATAATTTCTTCGATGGAATCGGAAACTGGACTGCAGACGGCATAAACAGATTAATAGACTTTTTCTTCGACCAATAAAACCAAGCCAAACGGAAAAATTATGATCCGAGCACTTATCATTGTTGTCAACCTGATCATCGTCGCGATCTTCAGACTTTTTGTAAGCTCTCCTTACGCTGAGATAAAATCTCCGTCGACTGTAAAAGCAGGAGAAGCTTTCCTGGTGGAAGTCAGTATCTCCACTGATGGCGAAACTGATTTCATGCGCTACTCCATGGAATTTCCTTCCGGTTGGTTAGTGGAAAAAGTGGAAGCTGCGGGAAGCACTTTTAAATATGAAAAGAACACGGCGAAATTTCTCTGGTCGCGTGTGGGTGAAGTGAAAGAGCTGAATATTTCTTACCGCGTTACGCCGCCTCTTACCGCAACGGGAGATTTTACAATGAATTGCAAACTTTCGCATACGGTAGATAATCTGCCTGCCAATATTCAACTGCCACCGATGACAGTAAATGTGACAGGAAATTCAGGTGCAAGTGAAAAGCTCGTTGCAGATTCTACAGCTAAACCACCGGTCCATATCAGCATTGATCGTTTTGTGCCGGCTGATGAAGTAACTGATGAATTTGTAGTGAGCATTGTTATTAATAAAGATGATCTTAAAAGTTTTGGAAAAGTAGAAGATACTTTGCCTGCAGGATTTTCCGCGAAGGTAATAAAAGCGGATGGCGCTGATTTTAAATTTGAAAACGGCGTAGTGAAATTTTCGTGGTTCGTGATGCCGGTAAAACAGGTGCTGAATGTGCAGTACCGCGTGACAATTGACCCGTCGGTTAGCGGAGCCCAAACTATTGGCGGCCATTTTTCTTATGTTGAAAATGAAACAGGGAAGCTTATGGCCATTTCGCCTTCTGTCATCCGTGTAAAAGAACAGCCTGTTGTTGTAAATACGACCGATAATCCCACAGTTACAACAACAACGGATAATCCCACCGGTAATACAACAGGAACAGCTACAGATAATACCGTAAAAACCACGGATAATACGACAGGGACTGCAACGGATAACACAACTGTTAAAACCACCGACAATACTACCAGCACTGCCACCGATAACACAACGGTAAAAACAACTGACAATACGTCAACTACGACAAACGATGTTGGCAACACTACAGTAAATACCGACAACTCCTCTGCAAAAAGTGGCGCTTTGGGAGTGAATTACAGTGTACAGATTGCGGCTTTTACGAGAATGCTTCCCGTTTCTTATTTTAAAGAAGCGTTCAGCTTTTCAGCTACTGTCAACGCGGAACAGCATAACGGGTTGAATAAATACACGACCGGCTCTTTTTCTTCCTACCAGTCGGCCCGTGATAACCGCAACCAGGTTCGCAATAACGGTATTACAGACGCTTTCGTAATTGCTTATAATAACGGAAAACGTATTACAGTGCAGGAGGCGTTAATGATTACGAATCAAAAATGGATTCAATAATCCTTTACGCTATTCAATCTCTTTGCTAAATTTGCGTAATGGCAGCACCCCGCTTATCGCTGTTAGTCACAGCGGCTTTTGTTTTATTGTTTTCGGGTGCAAAGCTTTTTGCGCAAGAGGATACGCTTTCGCTCACACTTCCGCATACAGAAGAACAGCCACGCCCGGCACCTAAGCCATTTGTATTTAAACCAACGCTGGGGCTCGGAACGGGCATGTTCTCGGTGTTCGGTGATCTTTACCAGCGTCACGCCGTATCTCCGCAGGTCAGCCGCATCGGCTATGAGCTTTCGCTGAGCCAGCCCATAAATCCTTACCTCCGACTCGGCTTTTACGCCATGTTCGGAAAGCTGGGCGCAAATGAACGGCTGATCTACCGCAACCTGAATTTTGAATCCGCTATACGCATCGGCGGCTTACATCTGGAATACAATTTTGCAAACTGGATTCCTCCTTCTCACGCTATTCATCCGTGGATATCTGTTGGTTTTGAGTCATTCGAATTCCTCACCAAAACAGATCTCTTCGATGCAAATGGCATTGCCTATAATTATTGGTCCGACGGTTCAGTAAGAAGTCTTGCCGAGAATGATCCTTTCGCTTCGCAGGCTTCTTTTCTTGTAAGGGATTATACGTACGAAACAGATGTGCGCGAGCAAAACCTTGATGGATTTGGTAAATACCCCGAACGTTCCTTTGCTGTTCCTGTCGGCGCAGGATTCCTCATGCAGCTGACGGATAAAGTAGATGTGAAGATCGGCACAACGTTTCATTTCGGCTTTACCGATTACCTTGACGGCGTAACCTCAACCAGCACCGGCATGCGCATCGGCACAAGCGCGAACGATAATTTTGTTTTCACTTCATTTTCCCTGCGCTACAATCTCACAGGTCCGGCAGAAACTGTGGATTCAACCGGCAATGATCCCTTCAGCGATGTGGATTATTATGCACTCGATCAATGGGATTATGATAAAGACGGCGTAATTGACTTAAAGGATTCCTGCGCAGGAACACCTCCGGGAGTTGCAGTTGACCTGAAAGGTTGTCCGCTGGATGAAGACGTTGATTATACTCCGAATTACCGCGACAAGGAATTAGGAACATCAAGAGGAACATTTACAGATGAAACCGGAATTGGTCTTACCGATTCAATGATCCAGATGCGCTGGGATATGTATAATGATTCAACCGGTGCGCTTTTTGCAAAAACTGAAATTGTAAGAACCAACAAAGATTTTATTGCAACCGGCAGTGAACGAAAAGTGTACATGGTTTCGCTTGGAAATTATTCGAGAGGTGTTTCCAATGAAGTGCTTACCCGTTTGCTGAGCGTTTCAGATCTGTCCGGAACAATACTTGCGGATTCTTCCACGATTTACACTGCCGGCAAATTTTATGATCTGCGTGACGCGGAAAAAAGAAGAAAACAATTAGAAGCGCAGGGTTTCACCAATCCAAAGCTCGTTTACAAAACTCCTGACGGAAGATATGTGGAAGTAAATGATGTGTTTGTAAATGGTGGCGGTGTTGGTCCGACAGGCGCAACAGGAACTACAGGAACAATCGGTGCAACAGGATCAACAGGAGCAGTAGGATCAACAGGCTCAACGGGGTCCACGGGGTCAACAGGAACAGTTGGTGTTAGCGGTTCAACAGGCGCAGTTGGTTCCACCGGATTTTTAGGTGATCCAGCCGACCAGCTTGTTTTCAGAGTTCAATTAGGCGCATTTGCGCGACCGCTCTCCAAAGGAACTTTCAGCGATGTGCCTGATCTCACTGTGGTGCGAACGGAAGACGGTCTGTATAAATACATGAGCGGATCCTATTCTACTTTTGAGCAGGCAGCAAACGCGAAAGCTCAGTTGCTTGTGAAAGGTTATGGCGGTGCATTTATTACTGCATATAAAAACGGAAAACGTGTTCCGCTTGAAAAAGCAGGCGCAGTTTACGTTAAGCAGGAAAAAGAAAATCTTTCCGACAGCACCCAGCAAAGCGCGAATGTAAAATCGCTCGTGGAATTCAGGGTGCAGCTCGGAGTTTTCCGTAATGCAGTTCCTGCAGATGTGATGGCAAACCTGACTAAGATCACTGGTGTGAAGCATGATCTTACCTCTGCAGGTCTTACGCGTTACACGAATGGAAGCACAAATGATTATAAAGCCATTCTTGCTTTGAAAGATCAGATGAAAACGCAGGGCTTCCCGGATGCTTTTGTAATCGCTTTCTTCAAAGGACAACAGATCTCGGTACCTGAAGCCTTAGAGCTGTTGAAATAAATCACTCCTGTTTCGTTCATTAAAAGAAACAGGGAATCGCGCCTTTAAATTCTTTTCTTAGCCTTTTGTAAAATTTAAGCAAAGACTATGTTTTTTTTAGTTTCGCTCATTTTCAACTCAAATTCATTTACAAGCACTCCAAAAAAGGTGGTTTTTGATCGAAAATGTCTGTTTTAATTTTAATTGAATATGGCGGGACTGCATGGAATATGTAAATGGCATTATCTTTGTGTTACATAATTACAAATCTCTTCAACATGAAACGTATATTGACTCTTCTACTTGTTGTTGCCGGACTTACATATGCCGGTTCTCTTAATGCTCAGACAGCTCCTCCTCCGCCCCATGCAAGAGGTTCTGCAGATACTACACAAGTGAATAAAAAATCAGAGCCTGAAAAAGAAAAAGCTGCTCCTTCAAGCGCATCAGAAAAGATCACAATAGATGAAGGCGGAACATCAAGACCAAAACATAAAAAACCGAATGCGAAAAAATCTGCAAAAAAGTCGGATGAAGCTTCTCCTTCTGCTCCCCAAAGTATCGCGATAGATGAGTCGGGAACATCAAAGCCTAAACCCAGGCCACGTGCAAATGGTGCAACAGCTCCGGAAAAAAGCGACAGTACGATCCTCGCACCTGCAAGCCAGGTGGGACGACCAGAATAACATTTTACAGGACCCGATCTGTAAAACCTTTCATGCAAGTGAAAGGTTTTTTTATTGCTTACCGCTTTCCTTTTCAATTTCCAGTTTACCTGTTCACCAAATCTCCACTATCTTTCCGCAATGGAAATGGTTCCGGTCATCCCAAAAAAAACAACGCTGCTTATTGGAATCGCAATTTTACTTGCGACGCAGTTTGCATTCACTTTGTTCGGAGGGAGTGCATTGCTTTACCTGTTTAATGTCAAAGAAATCGATGCAACTGTTTTTGCTGCATCACGGGTCTTATTCTGGATTTCGTTGGTTGTTATTTTTATTTATGCAAGGAAAGCTGAAAAACAAAAGCTGCTTGCGTGGGAAGAACGCAAATTACAATTCTGGGAATATCTCGTATCAGTGATGGCCATCTTTTTCGCGCTCATTGTCGGTCTTATCATTATCGGGGGACTGCTTATAAACTTCGGCTTTGAAAAAGAGAGTCCGAAATTCCTCAGGATGCTTGGTATCTTTCGCGAAAATCACCTGCTTATTTTTCTGACGGCTTTTACAGCAGGAATCGTGGAAGAATTAACCTTCAGGGGATATCTTTTGCCGCGAATGACAATTTTATTAAAGAATCCTGCACTTGCGATCTTTATTTCGTCCGTGCTTTTCGGACTTTTACATTTCGGGTACGGAACGGTGATGCAGCTCGTCGGACCTTTTTTTATCGGATTAATCTTTGCGATCTATTATTATAATTTCAGGAATATCAAAGTCCTTATTTTCTGTCATATTGTTTGGGACCTGATGGCAATCTACCTGAATATTTGGTTTACAAAATAACCAGTGTTTTATTCAGCAATTTCCTTTTCATCGAAACGGATTCCGAAATTTTCAAGCTCTTTCAAAACGGGCGCGTAGATATCTTCGGTAACGGGAATACAAACACCTGTGCGGTTTAATTCTCCTGATAAAATTCTTCGCACCGCTATCGCCGCGGGCAAGCCAACAGTTTTCGCCATTGCAGTATGAATTTCATCTTCGCCATTTATTACAAAAGAGGAAATGATCGTATGCTTTTTTTGCTCCAAAACATATTCAAAACGGTGCTGCATCACGATCATATCTTTATCACCGGGCATCAGCTTCCATTTACGTTCCAATAATTCCTGCAGGATCTGCGCGGGAGTTGCATCCTTCAATGGAATTTTCTGATCGGTAAAAATGCCAAGCCATTCGAGCTTAGACATTATTTCACTGCTCAGCTCTTCATTCAAAAAAGCGGCAAGGCGTTCCTTTACATTTCCTTTTCCTTCAGCAAGAAATGATTCAATCAATTCTGCATACGTTAACTGAGCGGAATTATGAATTTTCCATGTGTCATCTGTCCATCCTAATTGTACAAATGCATTCCACGCTTTGCAGAATCCGGGCATTCGTAATGTTCCGCGCAGCATAGTTGGAATATTTTCAAGGCCGTAAACAGCGCGATAGGAAAGTGAATCTCGGTTTGCGTACGCATCAAAATTTCCTGAGCCTTCCACGCTGATGGTTTTAGCTTCACTGAACAGGCGTGAGTAAGGCAGATATTTATATTTCCCGTTCTCAATAAACTGCGCTGTTCCTTGTCCTGCAAGAATTACATTCCTCGGGTTCCATGAAAATTTATAACCCCATGGATTATCATTCGATTCCGGCGCGACCAATCCGCCGCAGTAAGAATAGAATGCAGTAATCACTCCGCCTGCTTTTTTTATAGTGTCAATGATCTGCATCGCCGACATATGATCGATGCCGGGATCAAGGCCGATTTCATTTAGAAGAATTATGTTTTTCGTTTTCGCTTCTGCATCCAGCGCGCGCATCTCATCATTGACATAGGAGCAGGTTACAAGATGTTTTCCAAGCCGCACACAATCTTTTGCCACAGCGCCATGCATAAACGCGGGCAGCATGGAAACTACCAATGAAGCATTTGAAATTTCTTTTTCCCGTTGCACCTCGTCGTTAATGTCAAAACGAAAAGCGGTTCCGTTTATATTTCCGCTGACACGCGCTACAGCATTTTTTTCATCCACATCTCCTACCCGCACCTGCCATTTTTCATTTGCAGCATGATTCAATAAATACTGGATAAGCGAAGAGGAAGAACGGCCGGCGCCAATGACGAGAATTGTTTTCATACAGCCACGAAGGTAGAAATTCGGACTGAGGATTTGAACAAAATGCGTGCGATAATAAATACTGTGAACTCATATTCATTTTCGTGAATCATTCTTTTACAGTGATTTACGCATGAAAATAAAAAACCGGAAAGTTCAAAATACCTTCAACATACCTTTTGAAAATGAACCGGGAAATAATGGAGATATTTTTGCAAAGAAGCGGAAAAATAAAGAAATGAAAAAACAATCCAGCCGAATGAAAATGTTGCGGCAATTCCTGCTTTTCATTGTCGCAGTCACCATTCTCGCAGTCAGTCTTCATGCGCAGGCCAGCGCTTAAACCATTCTTGCCGGCTTCTGCGATTTTTTCATCAGTTCACGGCGGTTTTCTTCAAGAAACAGGAGTAAATTCAGGGCTCTTCTGATGGCGAAAACCATGTCGGTTGAGACTGCTTTGTGCAGCTGCTTTTCAATCTCTGCTTTAAGCGCTGTAATTTCATTAGCCGGCGTGGAAGGAGCCATAACAAGCAGCTTATTGTAAATTGTGAGGTTCATCTTATGAAAGATCAGCTGTGTATTTTCATCCTGCATCAGCTTTTTCGCTGCTTTCCATTCGCCATGCATAAAGCAAAAAATAGCGAGCGTTGACAATCCATCACCAAGCAAAGGCGATTCATTTTTTCTGAGAATGCTTACATATGATTTCAACTGTGACATCAGGAAATCGGGGTTCGGACATTTCATGGAAGGAAACGCATAGCTGTAGATGGTCGCCATCTCGGCGAAACCTTTAAGACGTTTTTCCTCTTGTCGCTGTTCTTTTTGAAATTCAATAAGATCTTCAGCAGTTTTTAATGCCTCACGAAAACGTCCTGTTGCAATTTCAATGGCGATCCGGTTGCTGAAATAGCTATCGGCCCTTCGGATGCGAAGATTGGGAGTTCGTTCCATAATTTCCCACGATTCTTTGAAATAAGCATAGCAGGATGCCACATCGCCTTTCATGAATAAATAATTTCCTTCTGCCATAAGCATGTAAAACTGCATAAGCGCGGTGCCGTTTGGCTCATAATATCCTGCGGGCATTCCTGGATATTTATTCATCAGCTTTTTCAGCGCGCCGAGGTGTCGTGCATGCGCGCGGGTGCTGAAACCGGGAATACCGATCGTATAGCCTACGACGGTAAAATGATACAGAATCCTGAAGCGTGGAAATCCTGCACGAGCAATTGCGAGACGACGTAGCTGACGTAAGATTGCAGGAATAGGAGCATATTGCTTCGACAAAACACATTGATAAATCTTTCTTGAATTTGCCTGTGCGTTCCGCAGATCATGAAGTAAAAGGCTGGAATCAGAAATTTCGTCGAGCAGCTTGTCATTTTCTTTCAGCACATTCATTGCCATGTTGCAATACGTGAGCTGGCTGAGTGCATCAGGCAGTACTTCAAAAATATTTTGCTTTCTGCATTCCGTTATAAGTTGTTTGAGCTCAACCTTGGCGAGTTGAAAATGATTTTCTGAAATAAGCTGCCTGCTTTTGTACACTGCTTCTTCAAATGGTAATAAAGAATATCCGCCGGAATTTTTAGTGTTCCCGTTCTCACCTATGTATTCAATGACCTGCTTTCTTAATTTAAAAAATCGATTGCGCAGGGTTTCAAAATTTTCTGTTTCGTTTTTATAAATAAACCCGACAGCATCTGATATATTTATTTTTTTGTCACGTCTTTTTTCAAGGAGATCAAGTAAAAGAAGCGCACGTGGCGAATCAGACAGCTTATGTCTGAGCTGGAAAATTTCGTCTGTGCCTAAATCATTATAACGGTTTTGGAGCAATTGATTCATAGGGAGATTTTTTTTATTCCTTGCCTGCACTTGATCCGAAATTCCAACAGATAAAAACGGATTCTATCTATGTGAACTCACAATCGATATGCCATTATATTTTAGCTCATTGCTGAATAATCAGCCGTGGTCTAAAACCTGGCCTAAAAGTACCACATTTCGTACATTTAAAAAACCAGCTTCTCCGGTTCGAAGTATCTTTGGCGCGTTGATCAGTTCCAGTAAAAACACTAATAGAACAGGACAATCACGTTCTTAATTTCAGATTTTATTTTTGCTTTTTAAAAACGGGATTCCTGAAAGCTGTGAACTCACATCGCTTCTGGCATAGCAGTTGAAAGAAGCAGTATCAAATCCGCGACGGCGGACAACCACTAAACTAAACTCAAAATGAAAACCAATCTCAGAAAAATCTCCCTGCTGTCTGTGTTTCTTCTTACAGCAATGTACACCTTCGCACAAGTGAGCAATAATAATCTTGTTGTGTTCTCACAGGATGGTGACAAATTCTCGCTGATCGTTAATGGTTTGCGCCAGAACGAAAAACCGGAAACGAATGTAAAAGTGACCAGGCTTAATGCTGCTAATTACAAAGTGCGTGTGATCTTTGAAAATGCAGGACTCGCGCCGATCGATCAGAATGTTTTTATGTCGGATGCCGGGGAGCCTGTTACGAACAAAGAATTTACTTACGTTATTGCAAATACAAAAAAAGGAATGAAGCTGCGCGGACAAAGCGTTGCAGATATTACCCCACAAGGCGCGGCTGCTCCGGGTCAAGTGATTTATGTTTTTAATCCTTCCGGGAATGCAAATCCATATTCAACAACAACGACTACAACGACAGGTTCTACTACAACAACAGGAACAGGAACGACAACAGGCGTTACAATGACAACAACACCTCCACCTGCCCAGCAAACAACAACAACGGTAACTGACGGAATGGGCGGTACAAACTCGTCGACCACAACAACAACGACTACAACAGGCACAGTTGACAATGCGAATGTAGGAGTGAATATGGGTGGTGTGGGAGTCGGCATAAACATCAATATTACCGATGGCATGGGTGGCACTGCAACTTCGACATCAACAACTACAACAACATCTTCTTCGAGCACAACAACAGGAACCGCGCCGGCAACAACCACAACAACTGCTGCACCATCGAACCAGTGCATGTTCCCGATGTCGTCGTCAGATTTCGCATCCGCTAAAAAATCGGTTGAAGGTCAGTCATTCGAAGAGCAAAAATTGAAAATAGCTAAGCAGATCCTGAATACGAACTGCATGAGCACCTCACAGATAAAAGAGATCATGTCGCTTTTCAGCTTCGAAGACACAAAAGTGGATTGGGCAGAATTTGCTTACGGCAAAACAACAGATCCGAATAATTATTACCAGTTGAATGATGGGTTTACTTATTCGGACTCGGTGGATAAATTGAATTCTTATATTGAGAGTCATAAGCATTAAGCGATATTCCAAGGCATATAAAGAAAAAAGTCCTGCAGCATCTGCGGGATTTTTTAATTTAAACTTTGATGTCTTAATTTGAGGAAAGCTAATTACAGAACCTTCATTTTCTTAATAAAGACATTGCTTCTCTCAACGTTATCATTCGACTACCATCACCTGCTTCACTGAAATCAACCATCGTTTCATCTATTTCGGATGGTTCACCAATAATATTGAATCTTTTATTATTAAATAATTTGGCATTACGAAATGAGGCATTGCTGAAGTCGGAATTTTCAAAATTGCAAAATCGGAGATCAGAACGAGAGAAAGATGCACATAGTTTATTTGAAGACAAGTTAGATCCTATATATGTAGAATCGTAGCATGAAGCTCCGGCCAGATCACATTGTATAAAAGATGTATTTTCAAATATACCGTCATTTAGATGCGTATTGTCAAAAATACACTTGCTAAAAGAACAATTTAAAGCATGCCATTGATCCATTTCAGAAAAACCAAAATTGCAGTTAATAAATTGACAATTCACGAATTTTGACCTGCGTATAATAAGACCGCGCAAGTCTAAATTTTCAATCGATAGTGCTTCAACATAAAGACCATATTCTTCAATCTTTTTCCTATCTGAGTGATACGACAAAAAATTTCGCTTAATATCTGCTTTATCGATTACAACATAACCATCTATGACTGTCATTGTATCTTGATTTTAAGTGAAAGTTATTAATTACTTATTGATGAAAAAAATATGATTAGACTTATCCGTGGGAATAACTTTGTTTAAAGTTGTAATGAAATCTGTTTTTTCAGCTCCCCGTAGTAATTTTAAATCTATAACAAAGCCCACGTTGAGGATTTTTTCATTAAAGAAGTCATCAATAATATTCTTAGCAATTCCATTGGCCTGAGATTCCATTGTATTAAAAGCTGTTGGAATTGGTGTTTTAATATCATAATAAGGAAAATCTCCTGTTGCCTTAAAATCTGGCATTTTTAAACCAAGTTTATCCGTATTACGAATTGGATTTTTGAAAACATTTTCTCTTTCAGCCTGAATAGCAGATTCTGCTTCGAGAATATCTGGCTTCCCACCTTTTGCAGGGTCGGCTGATAATGGCCCAAAACGCGGATCTGCTTTTGTTGCATCACTTACCAGCGTTTCCGGATCAATAGTTCGTGCATAAGTCTCGGCAATTTGATCCCAGGCATTATTCACCTTAGAATAGCGAATCACATAAAAAGCTTTTGCAGTTGAGCCAGCTCCGCCACTGGTGAGCTCCACTTTTAACGCCTCAAATTTTGCCCTTTTCTATAAAGATAGAGTTGCCATTGCGATTCTTTAAATTGATTAGTAATTTCATCATCTGCATCACTGGCAAGTCTGGATTTACGGTTTCTAAACAAGACCACATAACCGTCAACTATTTTAGAAAGATAATCAGAAAAGTGTTCGAACTTTTTTTCGAATGAAGTCCTGTCTTCATTGTCCATCCACTCATACACGGCAGGATCATTATTATTATCAGTCAGGCGAATAAACCAAAAATGATATCCTTGTGAAGTGCTAAGTACTAAAGCGTCCTGAGGCAGAAACTCGTGAAATTGAGGTTGAGAATCCCTGTTTTCGTTAAGATATTTGATTGCTATTTCATTTTCTTTAAGCGATAAGGTTCGTTCAAAAGGCATGTCAAAACGTTGCTCAAGCGGTCCCGCAACATTGCCTCCCCAAAGTAAATATTCTTTAAGTGCTACAGGAAGTTTTTTCCCCAATTGATTTTCGAAGAATTCAATTTCTTTATCGCTCCAGCCGATGGGAATATATTCCTCAGGTGCTTCTTGCATTAGTCGATTAGTCGATTAGTCGATTTATCAATATACATATTCAAATTTACAGTTTATTCTATTGTTTTTTTATAGGCCCAAGTCACTCTAAGGCTAACATTAGGAAATGTTTTTCTGAATTGTTCAACAATAGCGTCCTAAACGTTTAGAAAAAAAAGTGAGAGAAAGAATTTATGTATCTCAAAGTTACCTTTGAGTTGCGTAACAAAAAACCTTCTCTCATGGCAAATATAACCTTGTTTTCACAAATCATT
>JALYQL010000064.1 GCA_030855855.1 Bacteroidota bacterium
TTCCTATTCCGTCCAGTGTGGTAACATTTCTGATTACGATCTTTTGTGTGCCGACCGTTTTGGTTTTTGCCAGGTTATTCAATTCTGTGTTCATCGCTGCATTGTTGCCGTACATGGTGATTACAAAATCTCCTGTTTTGTAATCTGCGGGCCAATCGATGTAACGTGTAAAGTTGTAAATGAAAACCGATTTGAGACGCGCATTTGTATCCCCGCTGGGTATGGATTGGAATCCAAACACCGCAGGAAGTACAAGCAAGCTAAGACAAATTAAGAGGCGTCTCATGGCCGAGTTATGGCAAAGGTCAGGCCAATTCTTTTTCGGAATAATTCCGGGGGAAGAGGCATAAGGCTCAAAGTTAGTAATTCCGCCATATTCAACAAGCAAGTTTGGTTATGAACAAGTTATAAAGGATAACTCCGGCATAAGGCACTAAAAAGGCGGTAAATGAGGTTATAATTTTGAATTAATGAGATTTCAGGCCTCTTTTTTGTCTTTCTGCACCTGGTTTGCGTTAATCGCGATGATTTCCTGCCATACTGAAAAGCATGCATCGACGGGAAATACTTCAGAAGAGACGACCCTGAAAAAAAAATACGCCGGATTGATGGGTGTGAAAGAAAACGAGATCACCAACATCAGGCTTTATAAATTCATTGACAGCTGGTATGGTGTTCCGTATAAATCGGCGGGAAAAACAAAAGCGGGTGCCGATTGTTCAGGATTTGTTTCGGTGCTTTGCGCCCAGGTTTATAATAAAACAATCAGCGGAAGCTCAGCTTCTATCTTTGCATCGTGCAATACGGTTTCTGAAAAAAATCTGCAGGAAGGCGATTTCGTTTTTTTTAAGATCAATTCTGAAAAAATTTCTCACGTCGGTATCTATCTCAAAAACCGCCGCTTCGTCCACGCCTCTACGCACAAAGGTGTTATGATCAATTCGCTGGATGAAGCATATTACGCGAAGTATTTTTATAAAGGAGGAAGGATAAAATGATTATTCCATTTTGCCAGCCTTCGATACATTTTTCGCTATGAAATTGTATTGTTAAAGATTATTCTCAAGCGAAAAACACTCAGTCTGACAAAATGGAAAATTTCCTAGTCAATCAGCGCCGACGATCTTCCTTTTGTATTCGCGATCGTGTAACGTAGTGCTACTTCAAATCCGCCGCGGGCTTTGCTGGCTGTTTTGAGATCGGAAAGATTGAGATCGTAGCTCATGCCGAGGCGGAAACCGTTGAATTCATATGCCGCCACAATTACAGCTGCATCTGAATAGCGATAATATCCGCCGAGCACAAATGCGGCTGGTTTTTTTCTGCCGGTGTATTGCGATGCATCCTGCATGAGATATTTGAACAACATTCCCGCATTAATTTCATGATGTCCGCCCTGGATCATCACGATGTAAGCAGGCTCGAGCACGAGATTCCTGTTCTTCAATCCGATTTCCGCATTACCATGCGCGACAAACTTCATGGGCAATCTCATATCTCCCGCGCCATAAAAGCTAAAGACTGGTTTGTTGATATGCTGCAATGAAAATCCGGCTGTGAAGCTCATGCCATCGTTGGAGCTCAGTGTTCCGTGGCCTTTCCCATAGAACCAGGCCACGCCCGCGCCGAAATCAGCATAGGTATGATTGCCGAAATTCTGTGTTTCACCGGTCGGGCGTGTTGCATCGAAATTCATTCCGTCGTACTGCTTATCCCAGAACAAATTTCCGTACGTAAGACTGCGCTGGCCAAATCCACCATAAAGTCCTGCAGAAATTAAATTTTTATCATCAACAGCCAGCACACCGGAAAGATGCAGCTGTCCTGTAGTAGTCCCCATCTGGCCCTCGCCCGCTTTGTCCGAAAAAACATTTAGCCCCGCACCGAGATGCGAGCCATTCGGTTTTTTGAGAAACATCATATCACCGCTTACATTAAACGTACGATAAGGCGTGCTGCTTACGCTATTCCATTGATCTTTGAAGTTGACAATGGCCTGCATCTTGTGCGACAAACCCGCGTTGGCCGGATTCAACAGCATCGGCATTTCGGTCAGCTGCGAAAAATGAACGTCCTGTGCCGAAACAAAAAGCGGCAGTAAAAAGGCTGCAGCGGCAGTAAAAAATAGTTTGATGTTATTCATCTGATCTTTATTTCTAAAGGAAATTTTATTTTTTCAATTCTATTTTACAAGGGTGATCGTTCCTTGTTTTTCAACGAGCGTTCCATCCATTAATGTCGCGCGCAGGAAATAGGTGAAGATCGCAGATTCACATTCCTGTCCTCTCCATGTTCCATCCCAGCCTTTCGCCGGATTTGCTGTGAAGAAAACTTTTTCGCCCCAACGATTGTAAACCTGGAAATCCATGAACCCGATGCAATTTCCGCGTACATAAAGTGTGTCGTTCTGCGTGTCATTATTCGGTGAGAAAGCGTTCGGCACAAATACTTCACCGCAGGCAATGTCAACATAAACAGTCATGGTATCTGTTCCTGTACATCCGTTGATGTCGGTAACTGTCAATGTATAAATTGTAGTTACTGTGGGAGAAGCAACAGGATTCGCGCAGGACGTGCAGCTCAGATCTGTCGGTGGTGACCAGCTGTATGTCACACCACCTGAACCAGTAAGAATAGTTGCCTGGCCTGATGTGATCGTAACAGAAGGCCCTGCATTCGCGCTGGCATTCCCGGTATTAGACACAACCACTGTATCATCGCTTGTGCAACCGTTGGCATCCGTGGTGGTGACGGAATAGGTGCCGGCCACTACGTTAACGATCGAATCATTCGTGGTTGAATTGCTCCAGAGGTACGTGTAACCGGGATTGCCGCCTGAAGAAGTAACGCTGGCAGTTCCGTTTGCATTATTACAATTTTCAGGTGTGCTTGTGCTGCTCACAACAATCGGTGTTGGTTCTGTCAATGTCACGGTTTGTGTTTGCGGACAACCTGCACTGTCAGTAACTGTTACTGTATATGTTCCGGCCTGCAATCCTGATGCGGTAGCTGCATTTCCTCCGACTGGCGACCAGACGTACGTGTATGGAGTAGTTCCTCCGCTTGCAATCACAGTTGCGGTTCCTGTTGATCCGCCGTTGCATAAAACATTCGTAGAAGACTGAAGCGCAACACCAGGATTCGGATTGACAGTAACAGTAACCATTGTCGTATCAGCAGGAGTTCCGCATCCATCGGTAATCACTACTGTATATGTGGTAGTGGATGAAGGTGAAACCGTTTGCGAAGCGCCGCCGAGATTTCCCGGATTCCAATTGTAAACGTACGTTCCATCACCGCCGGTCGAGCTTGCATTCAGCACCGCAGAATTTCCAGCGCATATTGCTGTGTCCGCAATCGGATTGGCTGTCAATGCAGGATTTACGGTTACGATGATATTTTGCGTAGCGGAAGTGCAACCTGTAGAATCAGTTACGGAAACAGTATAAGTTGTTGACGTCACCGGCGAAACGGTGTGCGGTCCGGGACCTGTGAGACTATTACTCCAGTTGTATGTAAACGGTGCATTTCCGGAAGCAGGAGTTGCATCAATTGCAGTGGATTGCCCTATACAGATTGTTGTGGATCCCGAAGAAGTAAGATTTACCGGGCCATTTACAAAAACAGTAACGGAATCCATACCTGTGCAGGAATTTGCGTCAGTTACATTCACGGTGTAAGTTGTGGTTACTCCGGGGAATGCATTTGTGCTTGCTGTATTGGGAGTCTGCAAAGTTGCGGAAGGCGTCCAGGAATATGTTGCGCCACCAGAAGTGCTGATCAGAACAGTATCTCCTGAACAGATCGTCACATCGCTCCCTGCAGAAACTGTAAGATTGTTCGCGACGGTCACTACAATTGTATCATTGAGCACGCAACCAGCCGCATTGGAACCTGTGACAACATAAGTTGTTGTAGCCACAGGATTTGCAACCGGATTCGGAATAATTGAGGAGCTCAGTCCTGCAGACGGTGACCATGAATAGCTTGTCGCGCCGGTTGCATTCAGCTGTATGGAACTGTTCGGACAAATCGAAACATCAATTCCTGCATTTGTAGCTGGCAGAGCATTAGTTGCAACATTCACTGTGTCATCATCCGTACATCCATTTGCAGCTGTAACCGTTACGACAAAGGCTGTCGGTGCTGTCGGTGCAACAGATTGTGTAGCGCCATTTGCATTGACAAGCGATCCGCCATTCCAGGTGTAACTGCTTCCACCGGATGAAGTAATGGTAATAGTTGTTCCGCTGCAGATTGTGGTGTCGTTGGAAGCAACAGCAATCGGACGCGGATTTACTGTCAATGTAATGGTGTCGTTGCGTGAACAACCATTACCAGCAGTTAATGTGACAGTGTATGTGGTTGTGGAAACCGGAAAAGCCTGTGGATTTGAAATATTCGGATTGCTTAATCCTGTTGAAGGGCTCCACACAAATGTTCCCGTTCCTGTCGCGTTTAATTGCGCAGTATCGCTTGTACAAATAACAAGATCCGGCCCGGCAGAAGTTACCGGTGTGAGATTCACATTGACAATTACAGAATCATTGTTCTGGCAGCCAAAACCATTCGTAACTGTGACAATGTACGTTGTGGTTGTTAACGGGGAATCAGTTTGTGCTGCGCCATTTGCATTCACAAGTGATCCGCCATTCCAGGTGTAAGTTCCACCACCTGTTGCAAGAAGCGACGCAGGATTACCGGAACAAATGGTCTGATCAATTCCCGCGTTTGGTGTTGGCAATGGGTTTACTGTCAATGTAACTTGTGTTGATGCAGTGCAGCTGTTTGCATCTGTTACGGCAACCGTGTAAGTAGTTGTCGCCGCGGGAGAAACAGTCTGAGACGATCCGCTTGCATTTACCAACGCGCCGCCATTCCACGAATAGCTTGTTCCGCCCGAAGCATTTAATGATGCATTTTGTCCGGCACAAATCACTGTTGGTGTTGAAGTCGCTGATGGCGTTGGTAATGGATTTACAGTTACTGTAACCTGCGCCGTGTTATTACAGGTGCCTGAAGTTCCGGTTACTGTATACGTAGTTGTGGACGCAGGAGAAACTGTAATGGATGAACCGGGAATTGCCCCGGGATTCCAGACGTAGCTCGTTGCGCCGGAGCCGGTAAGATTTGTTGAACCACCTACACAGATTGCAGGTGAAGATGCAACGGCAGTTACAGTTGGTGTGGCATTGACGTTGACTGTTACCTGTGCGGTAGAAGTGCAGCCATTTCCCGCGGTTGCTGTAACGGTATACGTTGTTGTCGTAGCAGGAGAAACGGAAATTGGTGAGCCGGGTATCGCACCGGGATTCCAGACATACGATGCGGCGCCGCCGCCAGTGAGGTTAGTGGAATTTCCCGAACAGATTGTCGGTGAAGATGCTGTTGCTGTTACTGTCGGAGTCGGATTAACTGTTACAGTGACCTGCCCTGTTGAAGTACATCCGTTTCCTCCTGTTCCTGTAACGGTGTATGTTGTTGTGCCCGCAGGAGAAACTGTGATAGGAGATCCGGAAATTGCGCCGGGATTCCATACATAAGAAACCGCGCCTCCTCCGGTAAGGTTTGTTGAATTACCGGAACAGATGGTTGGTGAAGATGCAGTAGCAGTTACCG
>JALYQL010000075.1 GCA_030855855.1 Bacteroidota bacterium
TAAATAAAAACACCCGAGCTTGCTGTGAATTGCGATGTTCTTCTTCCGGAAAATGATGCGACAACTTTTCCGTCATTCAAAACATTCAGCGATGCAGGATGATGTTCCGTGCGTGGCGGTGCAGGAGTCAGCGTCCACACAGAAGCAGCAAGATTATTTAAATCATTGCAGCGGTACACGCCTCCTGTTGCGCCAGCGTTTCCATTATCATGATCGATCACGCTCGCATACGCACGGTTCGGATCATTCTGATCAAGCGCGATCCAGAAAACAGGATGGTTGAACGTGTGCAGCGTTATCCATGTTGCGCCATTGTCGGTGGAATAAAGAATTTTTCCGGCCGGATCATTTGCATCAAGGATCGCGTCTGTCAGTCGTGTGCTTTGATACATATCATGAATGCCGGAAGTGGCCATGTACAAAGTTCCGTTTGCGGCTTTCACCACGCGGTAAGAAGAATTCGCGGTGTGACCGGAATAATTAAACGACCATGCATTTCCACCGTCGGTGCTTCTTATTCCGCGTATGTCCGAATAGCAAGCCCAAAGATTATTCGCATCGATAAAATTCACCTGCCAGCAAGTTGTATTTTCAATGCCAATGCTTTGATACGGTTGCGCCGGAGGAGTGGCTGAACCTGCAGGATGCTGATCAGCAGTATTGACATACGCCTGCTGCCATGATGTTCCGCCGTTATTTGTTTTATGCACAAATCCGAAATCGCCGAAGATTACCACGTTCGGATCTGTCGCGCTTACATCAAAACCAAACGGACATTCGCCATAGCTCCATCCGCGATCGCCACCTTGTCCGCTCCAGCCGGTGATAATGTTTTGATTATTGACCTTCTGAAAAACATGCCCCCACACACCACCTGCATTTGTAGTTTTCATCATGATCGGTTCGGTGTTATCGTTACTGCCGGCAATGTAAACGGTGTTGATGTCATTGCCCGCCATATCGATGAACATCGGGTAATCCGTATTTAGTGCAATTCCGTTGGACGCGGCTGTCCAGTTTGTGCTGGAATAATCGCAGGTATAAACATTCCTGTAAAATCCCCAATAATCGGAACCAACAATGCCGACGTAAAGATCATTTACATCAGCAGTGAGACAGAAAAAGCGCGTCACACCCACTGAAGATTTTCCTGCACAGAAGCTCCATATCCGTTCATTTGCGGCAATGCCTGTTATCGTCGCTGTACTCCAGGTCAGTCCTGCATTTGCTGAAACCAGCACACCGTCATTCGTGCCGATGTAAATATTAGTGTTGTCGAAAAAAACTCCGCCCACAACATTTCCCACATTATTATCGAGACAAGTATGAATTAATGTAAATGTTGTTCCGCCGTTGGCTGAAAAATAAATTTCTCCGTAATAAGAAATGACAATACGCGTCGGATTGTTGTAATCCACATCAATGGTTTCGATATCGGAGTTCGGATCAGGATTGCCGGTGAGCAAAGTCCAGCTCGCGCCGTTGTCGGTGCTTTTTACCGGTGTCGCAATATCATTTAGGTAAGAAACAGAATAAAGTAAATTCGGTGTTATCGTGTAGCAGACTTTTGAATGATGCCCGCCCATGAATTGCGAAAAATGAACCTGCGAATAGGTTTGTCCGAAATCGGTAGTGTGAAAAAGTTCGGACATATCGCACGCCACATAATATTCATCGGGATTTGCAGGGTTTATGCTCGGAGAAAACAGCGCACCGCCCCCACCGATCCCACGGGAATTCCATGTCGTGGGTTGTGCGATCGCGGTTGTTGAAATTAAAACCAGGAATAGGAAGTAGATTTTTTTCATGATAGCGGTTTTGTTCTCCTCTAAGTTAGTGAGGAGTTTTTAAGCCGTAATTAGAAAATGTGGAAAAAACATTGTTATTTCCGCTAATTTCTGTAGAATTCCGTTAAACCTTCCGGTCTTATGTCGGTCAAAGGCATACAGGAATGATTATTGATATACAAAAGCCATGAAAAAATTACTGCTACTATCTGCCTTGCTTTTCGCGGGATTTTCTGCAAAAGCGATTGAAGAAAATGATTCGCTTGGACTTCCCGGCGATAATCTTGACCTTTTCGGCGTGCTTGAGCTTTTCAAGCAATCGTCTTCACTGGAAGATTTTGAAAAGAAAATAAATGACCCGGCAAATGAAGTAAACGATCTCGATCTCAATAATGATGAGAACGTGGATTATATCCGGGTGATTGACCAGAGGGAAGGTGATGCGCATGCGATTATTCTTCAGGTGCCCGTAAGTGCAACTGAATCGCAGGATGTTGCGGCTATCGAGATTGAAAAGACAGGCGCTGATGCTGCCGATCTGCAGATTGTTGGCGACGAAGAATTATACGGCGCTGATTATATCGTTGAAGTAAAAGAAGAAACAAAATCAGGGGCAGAAGCCCGATGGCAGGGATTCAGTCCTGTCGCGGTGGTGAATGTCTGGCTGTGGCCGAGTGTTCGTTTTATTTATGCACCGGCTTATGTGGTATGGGTTTCTCCTTATCGCTGGGCGTATTATCCGGTGTACTGGAAACCGTGGCGACCGGTAGGATGGCGTATTCATCGCGCGCGTGTTGTCCGTTATCATATGCATTATGGTTATGCGCATCATCACCGCATGGCCCGCGCGCACGTTTGCTATCACAATCACAGAGTAGCATCGCATTCTGTTCACCAACGTTATGAAGGGCATCACCAGCGTCATGCTGCGCGGCAGGGAAAACCGAATGGTAACGTGCAAAAAAACGGCGGCGCTCAGAAGAATAACGGTGTACAGAAAAAAGGAACAACACCCAAAAACGGCAACGCGCAAAAGGGCAAATCGCAGCCACAGCATAAGCAGGGTGGCGGACAGAAAAAAGCATCAGCTGCCCCTCGTGGTGGTGGGAAAAGAAAGTAGTCATTGGGTAAGTGGGCAGTAGTCATTTGGCAATAGTCAGTGTGCAGTGTGCAGTAGTCAGTGGGCGGTAGTCAGTAGTCGGTACTCAGTTAAAGGTTGCTTGTTACTGACTACTGCCTACTGATTACCTTTGTGCATATTCAATTTTTATGTCGTTGAAAGAAGGCGCTTTTTACAGTATTTTACATTCGAGGTGTCCGAAATGTAATCTTGGAGAAATGTACGCGGACAGTAATATGTACAATCTCAAAAAACTGGGGCAGATGAAGGTGGAGTGTGAATATTGCGGTCAGTCGTACGAGCCGGAGACCGGTTTTTATTATGGCGCGATGTACGTGAGTTATGGATTATCGATCATCGCGATGTTTATTCCGGCTTATACTTTGTATTTTCTGTTCGATATCACCTTTGGCACTATGCTGGCCATTGTAATTGGCATTTACGTTTTATTTTTTCCTGTTTTTTTTCGTATTTCCAGAAATATCTGGCTCAACATCTTCGTCAAATTCAATCCGGAGGCGAAGGCAAAGGCATTAACGAAAAAAAATTAAGAAGCAGCTGCTGCATTCCCCGCGGTATTGCCATAAGCATTCGTTGTTTTTTTCATAAAACAATACTGCATCTGCATTATTTTTCGCTCTGTTATTGATCATGGCATTCCATTTGCCAGTATAGAGTAAAAAGCCCATATTTGTTATGAATATCCATCTTATGAAACCCGGAAAAATATTTTTCTCAGCTGTAATTTTCGCTACTACATTTTTTGTGGCCTGCGCGCCGGAAGAAGAGCCTGCTCCTGCAGATGCCCGCGATCTTTATGTTGATTCATGGACATTGAACGAAAACAGCACCCAGATCGGAGTATCACCACCGTATACTATTCACATTAATAAAGTGACCACAAACACCACGCAGGTAGAGATCGAAAATTTTTACAACATCGGCTTTAATTTTAAAGCCAAAGTAAATATCGATGGAAGCTCTATGACCATTCCGCAGCAAACGTATAATGGAAATCAGCTTCATGGCAGCGGCACAAAAACCAACGCGAATTCAATTAATATGACGTACTACGTAAATAACGGTTCAACGATCGATACGTGCACGGCAACGCTTACACGTCAATAAATTTCAAATTAAACCCAAATCATCCTTATGATCAAAAACGCATCAAAATGTTTGCTGGCCCTTGTAGTCGCTTTCATTCTCTCCATTCCGGCTTTTTCTCAATACAACTCTTCCGAACTGAAGTCGATTGAAAAAGCAAAAGCGTATTACGCCAAAGGCAAATATGATAAAGCGATCTCAACGCTTAAAAAAGTGCAGCTAACGCACTATTATGAAAATGATCTCTGGGAATTACGTTGTAACTATGAATACGACCGTTACCAGGTGCAGCTGATCACCGACTTTTTGGCGATCCTTAAAAAAGCGGGTAAAGGCGGCAATGTTAATTTTGATTTTTCCAAAATGAAATCCACTGCTTACCGCTCTGAGATGATCGGTGCCTGTTCTACAGCCACGCTGATCTGTCCGAAACAGGAAACTGCTTCATGGGTGCTTCACGAGCAATTCCTTGAGCCGTCAGTAGATACCGCATTAGCAGAGGAGGCAAAAGAAGCGTACGATAAAGCGTCTGACGATTATTCTGCCAACAATTTTACAGCAGCCATCCGCGCTTATGAAAAAGCGCTGAAAATTGACAGCAATTATTATAATGCGAGCTATAAAATAGCAATGTGCTATTACAAAGACGAAAAATTTGAAAAAGCAATTCCGTATTATCAAAAAGCAATCCGCATTGAGCCCAAAATGATCGATCCGCGGCACAACCTGGTGAATTGTCATATCAAATTAAAAAACTGGCAGGATGCATATAGTGCTTGCGTAGATGGAATTATTCAATATCCTGATATTCGTTTCTTCAGCAAAATGGACGAGATCTGCGACAAGCTCGGAAAAACATTCAACCGTCACTGGATGGCGCGCGATTATATGCCGAGCATGTTGTCGGCGACCGGCCAGGTGCCGATCCAGGATGAGCCGTGGAGCTATTACCGCCAGGCAAAAGATAAGATCGCTGATTATTGCAATGATGAAGGTGTGATTAAAAAGAAGCTGGAGTTTACTGAGCAGAAATATCTCGAGACGTATAGCTGGGAATTTATGCTAAAGAAATCGACAACCGAAGACAAAGAATTCGGTTTTGCGCGCGAGATGCAGAAAGCCGGTTATCTCGATTGTTTCGCAATGGTAAGCATGTACCATATTACGTTTTCAGAACAGTATGAAGATTTCTCCAAGAACAATGGAGAGCGTATTCGTACTTATATTAATACTTACCTGGTAAAATAAAAATACTGACGCTGAAAAGGAAAGACATATAAAAAGGAAAGCCGCTTCGTGTAAAGCGGCTTTCCTTTTGGAGATATTTTCTGAATATTATTCGTGCGCAGGAGCAGCAACCATATTCACTGCCTCCACAGAGATAACTTCCGGAGCGGCTTTGCGGATGGCTTCTTCAATTCCGGCTTTGAATGTCATGACATTCATGGAGCAGGATTTGCAGGCGCCTAAAAATTCGATCTTCACACTTTTATCGTCCGAAATGCTGATCAGCTTTACATCGCCGCCGTCCGCTTTCAGGAATGGGCGAAGGCTTTCAAGAGCTGCTTCAATCCGGGCTGTAAGTTCTGTATGCATTTTATTTAAAATCTGGTGCAAAGATACGCAATTAGACTCAGGCAACCGGCTCTTTTACAATGGCGTTTCTGATAGCCACCTGCCGGGCAATATTTCCGGCTAATTCCATGAATGCGAGCGCCTGCGGGGTTCCTTTTTGCAACACGGCCGGACGACCGGCATCACCGGCTTCGCAGATGCTTTGCACCAATGGAATTTGTCCGAGCAGCGGCACATCAAGGTCTTCTGCCAGTCGTGTGGCGCCTTCTCTTCCGAAAATAAAATATTTATTTTCCGGCAGCTCCGCAGGTGTGAAATAGGCCATGTTTTCTACAATTCCTAAAACAGGAACATTGATCGCCGGCATGCGGAACATGGAAACGGCTTTTTTCGCATCCGCCAGCGCTACATTCTGAGGAGTGCTGACGATCACGGCGCCGGTAAGCGGAACCGCAGCTACAAGCGAAAGGTGAATGTCGCCCGTTCCCGGAGGAAGATCGACGATCATATAATCGAGCTCGCCCCAATCTGCGTCGCTCAGCAATTGGTTTAATGCACGCACAGCAATTGGTCCGCGCCAGACAATAGCCTGGTTCACATCCGCGAAAAATCCGATGGATAATAATTTCACTCCGTAGCTTTCTACCGGGACGAGGAGGCTTTTTCCATCCACATCGCGCAGCATCGGTTTTTCATTCACAACATCAAACATAATCGGAACGGACGGACCATAAATATCCGCGTCGATAAGTCCGACCCGCGCACCCTGCATGGCAAGCGCACAGGCAAGATTGGCCGAAACAGTAGATTTTCCCACGCCGCCTTTTCCGGAAGCGACAGCAATGATATTTTTGACGCCAGGCAACGCATTTCCTACCCGCTGCGAGGTCACATTCGAAGTCATATTCACTTTCGCGATCGCATCCTTGCTGATATGTTCAAGAATGGCGTTCTCGCAATTTTTCTTAATCAGCTCTTTCAGCGGGCAAGCGGGCGTAGTGAGGACGATGGTGAAAGAAATTATTAATCCATCTATTTCAATATCCTTAACCATGCCGAGGGTGACAAGGTCTTTTTTAAGATCGGGATCGTCCACGTGGCGGAGTGCGCTTAGGACTTGTTCTTTGGTGATGTTCATAGTGCAAAATTACCAATTACATAATTACCAATTACCAATTGGGGAAGTGGAAATTGGGAAAGTGGAAATTATGGGGGAAGAAAGAACCGGTCACATCACAGGCAAATGATCCGTTTTTATCGGTCGATCTGTGTCATCCGT
>JALYQL010000077.1 GCA_030855855.1 Bacteroidota bacterium
TTCTCCAACGCACGTATCGTCAGCTTTGCATCAGATGCGCTATCCTCCACCAATAAAATTTCAACAATCTGGCTCATCGTTTTTAATTATTTGGTAAAGAAAAATTAAATGTTGCCCCTTCATTCTCTTTGCTTTCCGCCCATACTTTTCCTGAATGTTTTGTAATGATGCGCTGAACAATTGCAAGGCCGACGCCGTTGCCTTCAAATTCATCAGCGCCATGCAGCCGTTGGAAAACACCAAACAGCTTATCGTAATAGGCCATGTTAAATCCTGCGCCATTGTCTTTCACATAATAAACTGCCTGGCTATTATCACCTGAAAAACCAATTTCAATTTCGCTGGCAGCTTTTTTGGAGGAATATTTTATAGCATTTGAAACGAGATTAATCATTACCTGCTTTAACATTCCGTAATCGCCCTGCGCCTTTCCAAGAGGACTGACATGAAAGGTAACTTTTTCACCCACGCCCGATTTTTTAAAATCGGCGATGACCGCATTTACAAGCTCATTCATATCAACAGTGACTTTGGAAACATGCTGCTTGCCAAGACGGGAAAACGCCAGCAGATCGTCGATGAGCCGACCCATACGTGCTGTGTTTGCGATGATCTCCTGCATGGCATCTTTTGCATCTTCATTTACATTTTCAGGAATTTCTTCGGCAAGTATCTGGGTGAATCCGCTGATGGCGCGCAACGGTCCGCGAAGATCATGCGATACGGAATATGAAAATGATTCCAGCTCTTTATTGATGCTTTTCAGTTCTTCTGTACGCTCCTGCACTTTAAGTTCAAGCGTCGCATTAATGTTATGGATAGCTTCTTCCGCTTCTTTTTTTTCGGTAACGTCGCGTGTAATGATCACAGCAGACTGCACACTTCCATCCTTATTAAAGATCGGGCTTGCTGTGCTCGAGTAAAATTTTTTCGCGGAGGCAATTGTGAGCTGGGTTTCATACCTCGCCGGAATCTTCTCTTCAAAAACAGTGCGGACAGCATTTTGTAAAATAGCGAGGTTTGGGCCTGCCTGAAGATCGAAAATATTTTTACCGACAATATCTTCTTTCCTGATTTCCTTAACCGTATGATTGATCATTTCAATGGTCCCGTTCTTATCCAGCAGGTATATATGATCGGCGGAATTTTCAAAAATGGCACGAAACCGCTCTTCATTCTCTTTAATAATGGCATTCTTTTCCTGGAAATAAGACTCCGCAATACCATACATGGCATAATGGATAAACTTGGAAAGTCCGTCAATAAAATCAACAGCGTCTTCCACAGAATCTGCAAAGTCGGTTTTAATGTGCGGCAAAAGACAAACTTTATATATGCGGATGATATTGTACCAGTCGGCATACGCTACATTCATACGCGCATACGCTTTGCCCTGCATCACAAGATCATCTGCGTATTCTTCCCATTTCCCATCGAAAATAGCGGCACGCTGCATTTCCTGCGAACGTTTACTCTGTGCAAGCACCTGCTCCGGTGTGCGGCTTTTTAATATCGGCCCCAATAACGGATGAACACTTAATTGCTCTGTAAGCTCCTTATTTACGACTTCATAATACTTCTTGTTAAACTCAAAATACTTTTTCAAAACGACAATATCCGCTTCCGTAAAATCGGGAGCTGCAATTGCCTCACGGATGTTTGAAGGGCTCATAAAAAAAGGATCTGGGTTACATACTCAACAAATTATTTATATTGTCAAGATTCGGTTAATTAAATATATATCGTTTTCTTCAAATCACAAAATTTTTCGCTAAAAGGATTAATAAACGCATCAAGGACAGCTCCTGTTTGACGAAATTTTCGTTCCTGAAAGCTAATAAATATTGCCTGCGCAGATTTAAACAAATAACGCGTAATTCGCTGCCGGATTATTACAAAAGGTTGGTATATGATTGCATTCTTCTTCTGATTGTCCGGGAGCTTTTCCGGTATTTTTAACGTATGCGGAATCCGGGGAATATCCCTCATTGCAGCTTTAAAAAACAACCTTTTCTCTAATCTGCTCATTTGTTTTATTCAGAAATCACGCATAGCTTTCGATCTGATTTCACTTTTATGAGCAAGCTTCAGCAAAAAATATTTTCATCCCGGACAGTTTCCATTTTCTTTATTTTCCTCCCGTTGCTTTCCTTTTCACAACAACACAAAGTTGATTCACTTAAAGCAGCGCTCTCCGCAGCAACCCATGATACAACTTTGCTTGCACTTCACGCGGAAATCGGACTTGCGTATTATAATTTCAATTCCGACAGCTCTTTGTCATGGTGGAAAAGAGGTTGCCTCTTTTCCATGGAGAAAAAAAATAAACATACCGGCGCAGCCCTGAAACGAATCCTGACGATAGAATCTGGGGCGATGCGGTAAATATTGCCTCGCGCATGGAAAGCAGCGGGGAGCCGGGGAGAATTAATATATCAGAAAGCACTTATGCGCTTATGAAAGATAAATTCAACTGTGTATATCGTGGTAAGGTTAAGGCGAAGAATAAAGGAGAGATCGATATGTATTTTGTGGGGGCGGAGGAAATGAAAATAGAAAACTAAATAATTATTCCGCCAGTCTGATTAATTCGGAGGCAAATTCAACATCATCCAGTAATTCGCAATCTCAGTAACTGCCGACATGTATTTGTCAAAATCCAGCGGCTTTTCAATAAAGCTGTTTGCGCCTAATTGGTAGGCTTGTGAAATATCGCGGGCTTCTTTGGAGGAAGTGAGAATAACAACAGGGATCATTTTGGTCCGTTCATCTTGTCGGACTTTACGCAAGACTTCAAGACCATTTACTTTTGGCATTTTTAAATCGAGCAGGATGAGCTTTGGTAAATTTACTTCCCGCTCACCGGCATATTCTCCTTCTGCAAAAATAAAGCTGATGGCTTCCGCACCATCTTTTGCATGATAAAGGCGCCCGTTATGGTTTTTCTTTTTCAATGCTCTGGAGGTAAGCTCAGCATCGCTGGGATTATC
>JALYQL010000119.1 GCA_030855855.1 Bacteroidota bacterium
ATGATATGCAGACCGATCACCACTGCACAAACCAGCAGCAGCCGCTCCGAAGAAAAAAGTGTAACCGGGTTTAATTCTTTTTTCCGCCAGGTATTCAGCGAAACAATTCCATAAATGCACAATGCGATCATTCCCGTTAGTCCGAAAACGCCGATGCTGGCTTTATAAATTACTTTCGCAAGGGAAGGATAGGGAAACTGATCACTGTAATCGAAAAATGATCTTTCGTAAACCAGATAAGCGGGAACAAACCATAAAATTCCAATGACGACAGCCGGAACAGCAACCTTCATAAGATCTTTCACCGATGATTTCCAATCGAATGTATTCCACAGAATGATGAGCCACGGCAGCAGGAAAATTTCGCTCGTCAATCTGCAGCCCGTTGCCATTCCGAGCATAATTCCGCTCAGGATAAATTTCCGGTCAAGCAAATAATAAAATGAAACCATTACAAACGCAACCGTCCACGCAAAGTCGATCGTGTACGTTCCCGCAATGTAAAAAACAGGTGTAAAGCAAAACATCAGCGACGCGGCAAATGCGCCTTTGAGCTGAATCTTTTTTAAAGCTTTGAAGAAAAATGCAACTGCAATAATTCCTGCAAGCATGCTGAATGAATTGTAAACCCACGCCGGTTGATCATAGATCAAACGATAAACATATTCCTGCAGCGGATGTCCCGGAAAACGCGAAGCCACGTAATGCCCAGTTTGTTTCATCTCGAACGCATTCACCACCAATCCCCATGAATCTTCTTCTACACCGTAACCATCAAAGATGAATGGAATGCGTGTGATTGCAGTGAGTATGATAAGTAAGAGAAGCTGTGTTTTTTCGGAGAGTGCTTTCATTAGTGGCGTGTTGGGTATTGAGTATTGAGTATTGGTATTGAGTATTGGGTAATTTTACTCACTACCCACTACCCAATACTACCTAATCATTAGACATTTCCCTTTGCCTTAACACTTCAAACAAAACAATTCCCGTCGCCACAGAAACATTCAGTGAAGAAATTTTTCCGCGCATCGGAATTAAAATTTTTACGTCAGAGCGCTTGAGATATTCAGGAGAAATTCCATCTTCTTCGGAACCCATAATTATCGCGAGCGGTCCTGAAAGATCGGTTGTTGAATGTGGAGTGCTTCCTTTTTCGGTGCAGGATGCAATGCGCAATCCTGATTCTTTGAGGTATTCTAATGTCGCTTTGAGATTGTCTTCGCGGCAGACAGGAATGGAATGCAAAGCCCCTGCGGAAGTTTTTACAGCATCCGCGTTGATCTGTGCTGATCCGCGTGTGGGAATGATGATCGCGTCGACTCCTGCACATTCTGCGCTGCGTGCGATGGCGCCGAAATTCCGGACGTCCGTGATGCGATCGAGTATGAGGAGCAAAGGTGTTTTTCCGGATTCAAAAACAAACGGAAGAACATCTTCGATCCTGCTGTAGGAAACCGAGCTGAGAAAGGCCACGCAACCCTGGTGATTTTTTCCGGCGGCAATACGATTCAGCTTTGCACCGGGAACCATCACATAAACAATATTATTTTCTTTCGTTAATCTCCGCAGCTCAGACGAAAGATCGCTCTTCAATCCTTCCTGCAGAAAAAGCTTATCGATTTCTTTTCCGGCTTTGATAGCTTCGGTGACGGCGTGAATTCCGTAAATCATGGAAGATGCTTCTTCCCGTGGTGTGGAGTTTCTCAATTTATCTGAGGGTATAAACATGACCCTGCCGCCACGAATCGACAGCAGTGATCCAGTTAAGTCGGTAGTCTGAATTTCGCGAAAGAATAAATTCCTGGTCAGTGAACGCGTTGCTCTTATGTTCAAATATGAAAGAAAGTCCATTGGTATTTCCGCCATTGCCATAGATCCATGTTTCCGAGCGGACATTGCGATAGACATTTTCCGGCGGACCAAAAATGAGATAAACCATTCCACGATCTGTTTTCCATCCTTCTGTTTCAGTCCCGAAAAGTTTGTTTGTAGCTTCTACACGATTGTAAAAATTGCGTATGACTTCGCGCGCGCGTTCCTGGCTTCCGGTGCTGTTGAGCCAGAAATCGTCTACCGCCTTTTTTACATTCTTCGAAGTGTCCATTGCAGTATATTCATCACGCATCGTTAGGTAACGCAGGGGGTACACCAATTGGCGCGCCACAAGAATTTTCGGAAACTCATCATGAAAACGCGTAACGGCAATGCCTCTTGCGGTGGAATCAATGCTGAATGTATAAAAGCCTTCAAAAGGAAGCGTGATCGCATCATGATAAGTGAGATCCATTCTCCAGGTGCTGTCAGGCTTTGATGCTGCTTTGCGTTCACTGGTGGCGTAGGGAGGAGGGGCGGGGCCTGATTTGTTTTTATAATACGAAACGTAAAGCTTTGAGAAAGTCTGGCTGCGATAGCGAATGCTGAATTTTTCATCATTCCCGACGTAGGTTTTATAAAGAGGATTGTCTGAATTTTCTTCAGTGATTAGAAAATCATTACGTGCATTTTTTCCGCTATGATCGAGATAAAGTAATTCATAGCTGGAAGTCATTTTATTCAGGTCGCGAAAAATTACTTCGAGGAAATATTCTCCTATGCCATAAATATCCATGTCGACGTGCGACGCCAGGAGCTTTGAAATTCCGGGCTGGCCAATGTCAGTAAGCACCACGCGCCCGCTGTCGGTGAGCTCTTTCGGAAATGCAACCGGGTGAACAACATACGTGAGCAATATCCTGGCCGTATATCCTCCGTCGTATGTATTTTTCTGGTAAAGCAATTCTGAAGAATTCACAGAAAAATACATTCGCGATAAACTATCTGTGACATTGTGCAGCACATAAGCCGGGCGCATTACTTTTTGTTCACCCTGGTATTGCGTCGCAAAATTCTGCCGTGTGACCGAATTACCTGAAGAGGTTCTGCAGCTCCACACAATGAAAATGGCGGAGACAAAAACAAAAAGAATGAATATGTTTTTATTTTTCATCATTAAATTCCTGCCCGTTTTCTTCTGAACGATCTACCAGTTTCTGGTCTAATGATTTTGTAACTTTTAAACCCAGTTTTTTCAGATTTTCAATTCTCTTCACCACATTTCCCGGGCCGGTAGTAAGGCGTCCCATCGCGGTTTCATACGATTTTTTACTGTCATCCATTTTTTTGCCGATGTCAATCAGCGCTTCTGTAAACCCAACAAATTTTTCATACATCGCCGCTGCTTCATCCGCTATCTGGATAACATTCCTGTTTTGCTTTTCCTGTGTCCAGAGGTAAGAAATGGTTTTTAATGTAGCAAGAAGAGTAGAAGGTGAAACAATTACAATATTTCTTCCTATCGCGTCATGAAATAAATCCTGGTCCGAATGAAGCGCGAGACTGAATGCAGTTTCGATCGGCATAAAAAGTAAAACAAAATCAATCGAATTTAAGCTGTATAAAGACTGATAGTTTTTTTCCGAAAGATCTTTCATGTGTTTTCTTACGGAACCAATATGTTCTTTCAACGCAGCTGCTTTTTCATCTTCGGAATCCGTCGCGGAAAAATAACGTTCGTACGCAATGAGAGAGACTTTTGAATCCAGCACAATATGTTTACCGTCCGGAAGATTAATTACAATATCAGGGAGAACACGTTTTCCTTCCGAAGTAACATAAGAACCTTGTGCGAGATATTCATATCCTCTTTTTAATCCCGATTTTTCCAGGATTGTTTCAAGAATAAGCTCGCCCCAATTTCCCTGTGTTTTCGTTTCACCTTTCAGCGCGCGTGTGAGATTATTCGCCTCTTTCGCCATTTGCTGGTTGAGCTCAAACAGCTTTGTGATCTCCCCTTTTAATGTTGCGCGTTCTTTATTTTCATCGATGTACACATCATTTACTTTCTTCTCGAAATCTTTTATTTTTTCACCCAGCGGTTTCAGCAGATCATCCAGCTGTGTTTTATTCTGTTCGGTAAATTTTTTCGATTTCTCTTCGAAGATCCTGTTTGCGAGATTTTCAAATTTCTCTGTGAATTGCTTCTGAAGATTTTCCAGTTCGGCTTTTTGTTCCTGCAAACGTTTTTCAATTGCTTCCAGCTCTGCTTCTTTTCTTGCAAGATGATCTGTCAGCACCCCAACTTTTCCACGCTCCAGCTCTAAGTCAGCTTCGACCTTATCACGATTAATCTTTTGATTTTCTTCGGAACGTTTTCTTTCGTCTGTTGCGGCGTTCAATTGTGCAAGCAGCCCTGCGTTCTGCCGATCGAGTTCAGCAGTACGCGGATCAGAAACAGCAGCATCAGTTTTTCCCCTGAAAATGAGCCAGGAAATAATTCCGCCGATTATAATTCCGACAATGAGATATAAAAAATCCATCATGTAGTGCAAAGGTAAGATGATTATGGCCATTAAAGAAGGGGAACGACGGCGGCAGAAAGGAAACGACAGAAAAAAAACGGCAGTAAAAAAGAGGACTCATCCATTGTCTGAGTCCTCTTTCATTTGAAATAATAAGATTAATGATCTGCTGCCCGTTCACTCAGAGGCTATTTATCCTCTACGGCTGATCAGCAGGTTCCGGGGTGCCTTTGTTTTCTTCTTCTTCACCTCTTTTTTCTGTCACTTTAGCACCGATGTAGGTGCCGGAGCTGATGCCCATGAGCAATAAAAGCGTTGTATCAAATTCGGGCATTTTCATGTAAACGATCACGTAACGGACGAACACAACAACCAGTATAACCGTCCAGGCTAAATTCTGGAAACGGAATAAAGAAATATTGGAGTGATCTGAAATAAGATCTTTAAAAAATCCTTCTGACGGAGACGTGATGGTCTTGTCTTTATTTGCATCCAGTGCAAGTCCGCCTACTCCTGTTCCTGCGGTTATCCCCATGAGGATGAGTATTTTTTCATTGAGCAGGTTGAAATGGTGGAGGCAAACATAAAGCAGCAGCCAGGATGAAATGATCACAACGAACCAGATGGCCATTTGCACACGTGCGAGACTATATGGTTTGCGCCCGGTTGCGGGATGCGGACCTGTATCGCGAAGCATATCGCTGCGGCTACCGATGGTTAAGAATATGATGATGATGGCGAGCATAAAAAGAATGCAGGCGGCAAACCAGCCTTTATGGACAAGGATCAATGTGTATGACCTTCCTTCTTTGCCATCGATCTTTGTCGGGATGGGATCAAGTGTCGTAAGCACGGAATCTTTTCCTTCAATGCCAACTGAAATGGAAACTTTTTTCTCAAAAAATTCATCCGACCCACGCGATTCCATCAGGTAATTCCAAAGCGTTGTTACATCGCCTTCATTATGCATAAAAAAACGAATCCCATCAGCGGTATGCTCATACACCACATCCCTTACAGCCTTGTTATTCACGAAAAGAACCACTCTCGCCTCGTCTTTTTTTGCCTCGTCGAAAAATGTTTCGGCGTTTTTTATTTTCACCATAATATCGTCACCTACTCCTGATATATTCGGATGTGCAGGATCACATGAAGTAACAGCGATCACTTCAGGCCCAGGTAATGCGGCAGGCGGAACATCAACGGGCGCGCTTATTACCCGGTTCGTATCCTTAGGATCTGGATCCTGTGCACTAATGGAAATGCTGCCGGTGAACAGGAACGCAATAATTAAAAAGAAGTTTTTGTAAACTTTCTTTTGCAGGGAAGATAAAAACATAGAAGACTGAATTTAGGGGTAGAATTGCTGTTTGAAAATTTCAATAAGCAATGGTAGTGATATGTATCTACAAATTCAATTTTTTCAATAGAAAGTTTAGTGGGATTGTCAGATGAGCTAATTGGCTTTGCTAAGTCCCATCGGGACAACATTTTTGTAAAACAGAAACTATATACTGACACAAGCCCTGTAGGGGCGATACTTTCTCTACGCGTCACTCATACGTTACCGGCAATGCGCGTGGAAAAAGTATCGCCCCTACAGGGCTCGATTAACTTGATGCGTTTGGTTTTACAAAAGTGTCGTCCCGATGGGACTGAATAATCTTGATGACTTTTTTTAAAACAATCCCACAAATCCAACATGGATCTTCCCATCCTTAAACTGGATCGGATTTCCCTGCTGGCTTCCCAGCGCGTATGTCATTGCGAAAATTCCGGCTTTGGTTTCAAATGTTACGCCTGTTCCGAAACCGAACGGCAGATCGTTATTGTAGTTTCCCTGCGAAAGATTTTCATACCAGCATCCATCGGCAAAAACAAAGAACCAGGAATTCTGTTCAAGCTGGTAACGGTATTCCACAGTTCCGATCGCGAAGCTGGAAGCGTAAATTGATTCTTCATCGAACCCGCGCAATGTTTTTAATCCACCGATGCGGAATAGTTCATTCCTGAAAATACTACCGGTGTTATAGATCCACGCGGACTGCACGCCTGTTTTTATGGTGCTGCGTTTTCCGAGCGGCCAGAATTTGTCGAGCAGCAATTCACCGCTGTACTGTGTGGTCCTTAATGTGATATTTTCATAGATCAGCGGATTCAGCTTCGCGTTCTTTTTGATGTTGCGGTTCCCGATATCGCTGATGATCGTAAATGAAAATCCTTTCCGCGGATTGAACCGGTAGTCGAGATGCTCGTGATGAAAACCTATTCCGTATGACGTGGTGCTGATATCTGCATACTGCGGAAGCACAGTTGCATTTTCCAAACCGGAAGTGGAAAGCAGGTTAGAACTTCTGCGTTTTACGAATGTGTTGACGCTCGTGTTCGCAGAAAATAAATATTGCAGCCCGATCACCTGGTTGACATCGAGAAATGTGGTGTCGCGACGATAAAGTTTGATGGCGTAATCAATTCCAACCGGTGTGCGGAATAAATACGGATAATTAAAATGCGCTTTGAGATCCTGTGTTTGTTCCTGCAGCCTGCGCCAGTTCAGCTCGATGATCTCTCCATGCGCGAAACTATTCTGCAAACGTAGCCTGACATCTCCTGTGAAAAGAATTTTCCCTGTTTTGCTGTCCGGTAAAAAGCCAAGGATACCATCAAATTGTCCGGAGCGTTTTTTATCGAGGAATAAAGTAAGCTTGGTATATTTTTCGGTGAAAAGAATGGTGTACGATTTTGTTTCTTTCGCGAAAGAAAGTTCTTTTAATCGTTTGCTGGTTGCCCGCAATTTGCTTTCGTCATACGCATCGCCGGGTGAAATGCCAATGTAATTGTAAAGAAATGGTTTCGAAAGACGGAGATTTCCTTTTACGTCGATGCTGTCAATCTTTGTGTAACGGTTTTTTTCAAGATGCAATTGCGCGCTGATCGTTTGATCATTGACAAAAGAAACGCTGTCGAGCCTGACAGAAGCAAAAGGATAACCATTGTTTTCGCACCAGTCGAGAATATCTTCTTGTAATTTACCTGCTTCATTATATTTCAGCGGACGATTTCTCCAGAGCTTTTCCCGGAATCCGATCTCGCCGAGGATATCTTCATCTACATTTCCCTTTTTCACTTTTGCCCATTTGTGCTTTACGCCCGGATCAAGGAAGGCCGTTGCAGAAAGAGAATCCATCTCTATGCTGTCGTAACGGGCGGCGAGATAGGAGCTGTTCCAAAGTGCTTTGAGCACATTCTGCATTTCTTTTTCTCTTGCAGGAACAGATGAAAAAGATTTCTCGTAGCTGATGTGCTTTATTGCATTCTCATTTCCGGTTTCAATGATTTTGAGGGAATAAGATTTCTGTCCGCAGAGGAGAGCAGGTAAAAATAAAAGCAAAAAAGAAATCTTTTGTAAACGCAAAGAAATTGAATTCTTAATTCGTTATATCGCCACCAAGGCACGAAGACACTAAGAAAAAACCTTATTTATAAACTTTCGGACAAGCTTCACCGGTTCTTGCTGTGAATTTAATGCCGATGCGTAATTCCCACGCGTGCTGTTTGATGTCGAGCATGTCGCTTTTATAAGATTTTGACGCATCAGGAACCCACCATACTTCGGTAATAAATTTAACAGGACCGTAAGCGACAAATTCAATTCCGGCGCCGGCAGCTCCTGTGAAATGAAGCTTGCTGAAATTATTGTCCGAATTAAAAACATACTCAGCACGCGGCCCGATCTTCACATACGGAATGATCGCGAACATTTCTTTTCGGATCATCAGGTAATTATTCCATGCTGCGTACTGGTTCTGGTATTTTATCGTTTCTCCTTCTGTGCCGGCATTTTTATGCTTTGAACCTTTTACATTGTATTGCAATTCCGTCACCCAGCGAAAAACAGGATGAGGCCCAAACTCTGCAAAAATTTCCCCGTTATAACGCAGCAGGTAATCCAGCTTCACTTTTGATTCCGGATTGGCGTAATACCAGTTCTGACGCCCCAGCGTTCCACCCGCCATAATTCCAAAACCCTGAAAAAACTGCGCTTTTGCAGTAGTAAGCAGGCACACAAATAATAAGCAGGATAACAGCCCTTTCATAGTATAAATATAACGTTATTTCAGCGAAAATAGTGTGAAGAAAAGTCAATAGTCATTGGTCATTTGTCAGTAAGTTGCCTACTGCCTACTGCCTACTGCCTACTGCCCACTGCCCACTGCCCACTCACTACTGCCCACTCACAGCTTCCACGCCGGGAGAAATTTTCTTAACAAGTCCCTGCAGCACTTTTCCGGGGCCCACTTCAATAAAATTCGTTGCGCCATCTGCTACCATGTTCTGAATGGTTTGTGTCCAGCGGACAGGTGCAGTTAATTGCGCGCCCAGATTTTTTTGAATTTCAACAGGATCGCTGGTTGGTTTTGCATTTACATTCTGGTAAACCGGGCAGATCGGTGTTTTGAAATTAGTGGCTTTGATGGCAGCTTCCAATTCTACACGTGCTGGCTCCATGCAGGGAGAATGGAATCCACCGCCTACTGGTAAAAGGAGCGCACGTTTTGCACCGGCAGCTTTTAATAATTCGCAGGCTTTGGTCACTCCTTCCACACTTCCTGAAATGACAAGCTGGCCGGGACAATTATAATTTGCAGCCACAACGATTCCGTCAGTAACCGTTGCGCAGATCTCTTCCACTTTTGCATCTTCCATTCCGAGGACGGCAGCCATCGTTGAAGGTTGTGCTTCGCAGGCTTTTTGCATAGCAAGCGCACGTTTTGAAACCAATACAAGCGCGTCTTCAAAGCTTAATGTCTGGTTCGCTACTAATGCGGAAAATTCACCAAGTGAATGTCCTGCCACCATATCCGGTTTGAACGATTCTCCCAACGTCGCGGCGAGCACAACTGAATGAAGAAAAATAGCAGGCTGCGTAACTTTTGTCTGCTTTAATTCTTCTTCAGTGCCGCTGAACATACTATCAGTGATGCGGAAACCGAGAATTGTGTTTGCTTTTTCGAGCATTTCTTTGGCCAGCGGATTGGAATCATAAAGATCTTTTGCCATGCCTGGGAATTGAGATCCTTGTCCGGGGAAGATGTAAGCTTTTTTCATACGTAACGAGTTTTGACGAAGATACTATTACGGTTATTGTTTCAAAAATATTTTATTGACACAAAAAACAGCCACCCGTTTTTGCGAATGGCTGTTCAATCAAAATGCATTTCAAAAATTATTTGCGGCTTCCTCCGCCCATCAAACGAAGAAGGAATAAGAATATGTTGATAAAATCGAGGTACAATGTCAATGCGCCCATTATGGAAAGCTTTGCGGCGGACTCAGTGCCATAAGTAATTCCTCCTCCGATCTGTTTCAGCTTTTGAACGTCATACGCTGTGAGCCCGGTAAATATTGCTACGCCTGCAAGCGAAATAACATATTGCATCATATCACTTCTCATAAATATATTTACAATGATGGCTATGACAAGCCCGAACAAAGCCATTTTTAACATACCGCCGAAATTTGTAAGATCGGCTTTGGTAGTAAAGCCCATTATCGCCATTGTTCCGAACATACCAGCGGCAATAGCAAAAGATGCGCCTATAGTTGGCATGCTGTAACGAATAAAAATGGTGCTGATACTGACCCCGAATACCAATGAAAACAAAATAAAAAACCCAACCAGCGCAAAAAACGACAGTTTGTTGTATGCAATATTCATTACGAGGACTAAAATAAAAGGCGCGAAGATCAGCACAGTTCCCAATACCTGGAATCCGACAATTCTTCCTCCTTTGAATTTATAAAGCAATTCCATTAATTCAGGAATATTGCCAAATGCATAAGAAGTTAAAGCTGTAATGACAAGGGCGCCGAACATCCATCCAAAAACATTTCTCATAAATGTCCTGATAGCAGTTCCTTCAGCAGATACACCGGAGCTGTTCCATTGTTCCGGATTTAAGTTGTTTGGATTTGTTGTGTACATCTTGATAGAGTTTGAAAAAGCGTTTGAAATGATTTAATGCAATCGCGATCCGATCAGCTTAATGAATTCCGAACGTGTAGCTTCTTTCAGAAATTCACCTGTGAAAGCGGAAGTTGTGGTAACCGAATTTTGTTTTTGGATCCCGCGCATCTGCATGCACAGGTGAGAAGCTTCAATAACAACTCCCACGCCCAAAGGATTCATCGTCTCCTGTATACAATCGCGGATCTGGTCGGTGAGGCGTTCCTGCACTTGTAAGCGACGCGCGAAGGCATCTACCACGCGTGGAATTTTGCTCAGCCCGACCACGCAGCCATTCGGGATATACGCCACGTGCGCTTTACCAAAAAACGGAAGCATGTGATGTTCGCAAAGAGAATACACTTCAATATCTTTTACGATCACCATCTGCGAATATTTTTCTTTGAACATCGCTGAGCGGAGAATTTCTGCCGGGTCAAGATCATATCCGTGCGTGAGATATTGCAATGCTTTCGCTACACGCTCTGGTGTTTTTGCCAGCCCTTCACGTACAGGATCTTCACCGATCTCTTCGAGAATTCCCCGGTATTTTTTTGCGAGACTTTCAATAGTTGCCTCGTTGTACTTGTCAATTTTTTTGTACCCGAATTCTTCCGGCATAAAAAGCTTTTTTTGAGATTAATTATTCTCCAAAGTACTCAACAGAATTATTTTCTGTTTCTACCAGCTTTACACAATGTAAAACAGCGCCTGCTTCTTTGATCGGTTTTTCAATTTCGTTCCAAATCGCAATCGCTACATTTTCAGTAGACGTCATAATATCTTTCAGAAAATCAACATCCATGTTAAGGTTCCTGTGATCCATCTTGTCGATCACTTTTGACTTGAGGATCGCACTGAGATCTTTCAAATTTACCAGGTATCCGATTTCCGGATTTACTTTACCTTTTACAGTAATAAAAAGCTCGTAATTATGTCCGTGCCAGTTCGGATTCGCGCAACCTCCAAACATTTCCGTGTTCTCTGTGTCAGTCAGCTCTGGCTTAAAAAGCCGGTGTGCGGCAGTAAATCTTTCTCTTCGGGTGATGTGTATCATAATGGGTGCAAATATACAAAAAGGGGAGTTGTGCTTCGGGTGGAATTTTGCTGAGATTGAGCGGCAGGAAAAAGGCGGCAGCGGCAGACGAAAAGTTCTTCGGGTGAGATTTTGCTGAGATTAAGC
>JALYQL010000135.1 GCA_030855855.1 Bacteroidota bacterium
CACCAATGCTAATCCGAGTGTTATGTTTTTGGTGTACGATAAGGAATCCTGCAGCCTTTCCCTTCTTTCAAGCCTGATCTTATATTCATAGTTATCGAAGGAATAAAATAATGTGTGAATTTTGTCATTCAGCTTTTTCCCTACTTCCATGCGGAGTTTGGTGTCAAACAGTTCCCTGTATTTTTTGCTGGCTTCTGGAAGTGTATCCAGTCTTGTAGCAATAAGTGCATCGGCATAATTCAACCATTCCTTGTGTAAAGAATAAATAGAATCAAGCTTTTCTTTTTGATTTGGAGAAGTCAGCAATGAAAGCTCCTCTTTTATCAAAGGAGGAACGCTTCGTGTACCTTCATAATAAGGCTCTAAAAAAACTTCTTGCCCTGTCAGGAGGAATCCTCTGAATCCACTCTGCATTTCTATTATTTCTTTGTGCAGGATATTTGAATTCCTGATGACCGCTTCGGAATTGCTGATATAGGTTGTATTTATTAAAACCTGGTTGGATAAACGTTGGTTAACGAAATAGTTAATAAAGAAGATCAGGAAAAGAACAAAAAAGCCGGTGAACAGCTGAAGCCGGATTGACATAATTAATTTTCCCTTTTAAGTGACTATTCGTGTTCAATCGTATTGTTAACAAGCAATTTTCTGTGCTTGCTGAATTGTTTTTTGCTCACCTTCTGATGAAGCCATTCAATACAGAATTCAATCTAACGGGTATAGTTCGACACGTTATAAAGATAAATCTGATCCTTTAGCTTTCTTGCTCCTGATTTTGAAAGCAAGAAGAAGTGCCGCTGTTATAAAAAACAGGGGAAGCATTACAATGCCAATAACAGAAAGAAATAATTTCAGAATTTCCATAATTTAATCAGCTAAACCGGGGACTCGCCATCTACGACAAGATCCCCGGTGGCACACATTACAAAACAAACCAATCACACCAATTACCAACACTGTTTTTCTAATTCAAAGAGATTTGCCAGGGAATGTTTTTTATCAATGGATCAGGACTTATCCACATGGTGTAGCTTTTAAATCCATCCACAGCACGTTCAATAAAACAGGCAATTGATCCGAATTGTTCTTTGAATTTATCCGGTTCGACTTCAGATAAACTTTTGCACCGTTCCATTATTTCTTCAGAAACAAATCCGGCCTGAAAAACCGGAAGGGTAATCGTCTGTTGCAATTTATTCTTTTGCCATTCTATATTCCAGAAATACTGGTTGTCAATTATTGCAAATAAACGGTAATGGCCCTCCTCCCGGTCTGTATTCTGTCGTTTAAATAAGTCTTCAAAAAAGTATCGGATCATAATAGTACAAAGCTAAATGGCCAGTAAAGAAAATCGGGTGACATAAGTCACTATTGAAATTATGGACGCTTTAATTTGAAATTGAACCAATGGCCAAAGGTTTCCACAGCCACAAAATAATCCCAGAAATCAGCTTCATAATGATTTATGGCAACTTTCAATCGTAAGCGTCGTGCCTTGTTGGTTTCGTTTTGGAAATTCTCCTTAAGATCAATATGACGCTGACGCAAACCATCTTTAAGCTGCCACTCTTCAATATTTTCAACAACAATGGCAGAGCGAACAACATCTCCAGGATTTTCCAGATCATTAATATCGAGCGTTTCGTCGATATAGGTAAGCACTATATCACTTAAAGCAACAGGCATATTTTGAATATTAATCCCCGAAAATCCGTAGTTGCAGGAATTTTCGAGGATGGCTAACCAAAAACGGAACAAAATTAAAACTACCATACTTGCATGGAGGTGACTTTTGTCAATATCAGGAACAATTATATCCGCTATATTTAACAATATGGGATTCGACCTGAATAAATTTTATTTCGCAAATGCTAAAGTATTCGCAAACCTTCCGCACGAGGATAAACTTAAACTGGATAAAGGAATAATAAAACGTAAGATTAAGGCAGGAAAAATCATCTATAAAGAAGGTGCGGTTCCGAAAGGTGTCTATATTTTAAAAAAAGGTAAAGTGAAGATTTACCAAACTACACAGGAAGGCAGACCTCAGATCATGTACATATATACTAAAGGCGAAATATTCGGTTACCGGCCTATTCTATGTAATGAAACCCATCCTGTAACTGCGTCAGCGTTGGAAGAATGCTCGTATGATTTTATCCCACGTGAATTTTTCCAGGAATGCCTGCACAATTCTTACGACTTATGCCATGCCTTGCTTGTTTCAATGAGCCATGAATTTTCCGTTTGGGTAAATAACATTTCTGTCTTTGCGCAATTCCCTGTCAAAGCGCGTGTCGCTTTGGGATTATTGGTGCTGAAAGAAAAATACAAAACGAAAGGTGCTACCGGAGACATAAATTTATCCCGTGAAGATTTAGCCAGCTACGTTGGGACGGTAAAGGAATCCGCAGTGCGTGCATTACAGGATCTCAAAAAGATGAAAATCATAGAAACTCAGGGACGAAAAATCCGGATTCTGAAACCAGAAGAACTGAAAGCTATTGCGAATTTTTATTAAAAAACAAGGCCTGCAATGCATTGAAATTCAAATAATGAGTGGGGTCAATAAATTTCGAATATTTGTGCTTCATCTTTGTAATACTGCCAAAAATAAACGCAGCAAATTCTCCAATATTGAAGGTTCTTAATTCATCTCAGGTAAATTTGGATTCGGTTAGGTAAAACCGTTACCACTTTGTTATATGAAATTTCATTTTTCTCCTAAAAACCCTGTAATCAGGTGCTACGGCAGAATTCCCCAATTACTACATTATTAATTCTTAATTCGAAGTAACTCAACGCACACCGAATTATTAATTTGCACATTATTAATTAATTTACTCTATGAAACATAAATCTCCAATACAGCTTCGCTTCAAAGACATCGATGCATTAGGTCATGTGAATAATGCAAATCATCTTTCTTTTTTTGAATTGGCGCGTATTAATTATTTCGACGATGTGATCGGGACTGAAATTGACTGGGAGAATGAAGGAATGATCCTCGCGCGTGTGACGGTTGATTATAAGCAGCCTGTTCTTTTAAAGGATAAGATATTCGTTTACACTGCTCTTGTAAAAACGGGCACTACGAGCTTTGAGCTGGAATATAAATTGGTAAAAGAAGAAAAAGACGGAAGCGAAACGATCATGTCGACGGGAACTTCCGTTATCGTGTGCTATAATTACAAAGAGAAAAAGCCGGTGAAAATTCCGGAGGCATGGATTAAGAAAATGACGGAAGGTATTTTAGATTAATTGATTTTAGATTTTAAAATAAATATTCGATCTAAAATCAATCAATCTAAAATCACTTCACCCGTGTCCAGAAGAATGTTTTTCCAATGGTTGTGATGGTCATGTAAAAATGAACTTCCAGCGTATTTTTATCTTTCATCTTACAATAAAGATCGTAAGAATCACCGCCTTTTGGATTGTATATCGTGCCGTCTGTCCATTCCTGGTCTCCGGCGTCAAATTCAAGTCCGCTGATAATAATCATATTCATCACCGGACGTGATCTGAGCTTTGGATCCTTATTGAGTTTATCCAGCTGCGGTTTTCCGGTGATCGAATCCAGCGGCTCTTTCATCCAGACAATCTGGCCGTAATATTTTCCATAAGAGCCATAGATCTTGATATGCGCGTCTTTATCGGCATTCATCCATGTACCGGAAATATCATTCGCCACCCATGAGGTGGATGAAAAACAAACAGAAATCAGAAAAAGTATAAAGAAGCGGATCATTGATTTATTCGGTTATTCCTTTCCGATATTACAAAAACCCTGCCGTTTGGACGGTCAATTTTCGATTATCAAGCAGGTTGTGCTGATTTAAGACTATTCCGTCACCCTTGTCCAGACATCGGTTCTTCCCAAAAGAGAAATTCCCATATACCCACGCAGCTCCATCGTGTTTTTATCTTTCATCGAGCAGGTCAGGCTATAGTCATTCCCGCTTTTCGGATCATAGATTTCACCGTCATCCCATTCCTGGTCATCAGCATCAAACTCCAGGTTTTTTAAAATGATGAGATTCATCACTGGTTTGGTCTTTAAAGCTTTATCCGGGTTATGCTTGTCCAGTTTTGGCTTGCCCGTTTCCGGATCATTAGGGATTTTCAGCCACACGATCTGCCCGTAATATTTTCCGTACGAGCCATAAATTTTGATGTGTGCGTCCTTGTCTTTATTCAGCCATGTGCCTGTAATATCATTCGCAACCCAGGTAGTGGAGCTAAGACAGGTGATTGTAATGAAAATAAAAATGAAACGTATCATAGGAAGAGATGTTTAGGCTAATTTACGAAAATTCCGGGGAAAAATGTTTGTTGTTTGTTGTTTGTTGTTCTAATTTGAAACTTAGCCTTGAACATTGTGCATTGTTTGTTTGGCATTGAACATTTTTTGCAGACACAGCATTTCTCATTAATCCGGAACAAATCCGCCACGGCGGGATCAAACAAACAATGTACAATAAACAAGTAGAAAAGGGAATGATTTTACATCAACCCTAAACCGGAAACATTAAACCTTTTAAACAACAAACGAGAAACAACAAACTTTTTTCAGCTATACAATTTTCTCATTACTCGGAACAAATCCGCCACGGCGGGATCAAACTAACAATGTACAATGAACAAGTAGAAAAGGAAATAATTTACACCCATCAGAAACCCTTAAACCAGGAACAACAAACAACAAACTTTTTTTTCAGCTACACAATTTTCTCATTACTCCGGAACAAATCCGCCACGGCAGACCAAACTAACAATGTGCAATCAACAAGTAGAAAAGGGAATAATTTAGATCAACCCTAAACCAGAAACATTAAACCTTTTAAACAACAAACAACAAACCACAAACTTTTTTTCACCCATGTATCTTCTCATCATTTCCATACTTCGCTATAACTGTTGCTTCATAGGCTAAAAATTCCTGCCAGCGTTTTTCTACATCCACTCCAATACCTAATTCCCTTGCGAAAGTGATGAAAGTCGTGTAATGATCGGCTTCGGAGATCATCAGGTCGCGGTAAAATTTTGCGAGCTTCGGGTCTTTGATATTTTCGGATAAGACCCTGAACCGCTCGCAGCTTCTTGCTTCGATCATCGCGGCGAGCAACAAACGATCGACAAGGACATTTACTCTTTCGCGGTGCGGAATTTTTGTGAACTGCATCAGTTCATTCACATACGAATCTTTTCTTTCGCGACCGAGCACTTGTCCGCGTTCACGGATCAATTCGTGCACCATGTGAAAATGCTCCAGCTCTTCCCGCGCAATAGCAATCATTTTTTCAACCAGCTCGGGGTATTCGGGATGATTGACAATGATTGAAATTGCATTCGAAGCTGCTTTCTGCTCACAAAAAGCGTGATCGGTGAGGATTTCATCAATATTGCTTTCCACAATATTTACCCAGCGAGGATCTGTGGCTAATTTAAGTCCGAGCATTTAAATACAATTTGAAGATTTGAAATTTGAACATTCGAAATTATTACCAGGCTGATTTGCACTATTGATTTCAAAATCAGACTTTCGGATTTTCGAATCATCGGATTAAGCAATCTTGGGCTCCATAGTAAATTTCCTCAACAAAGGTCCGCTGATCAAACTTGTAAGAAGCGCCATGATAATCAAAGCCACAAGCATTTTATTGTCGATCAGTCCTGCATCATGCGCCACTGTTCCAAGAATAATTTCCATCACGCCACGCGCATTAAGTCCGAATCCAACCGCGAGCGATTCTCTTTTTGTCATTCCTCCCATCCACGCTCCGAGGTAACCGCCGGCGATTTTACAAACCATTGCGAGGAATAAGACAATGAGCACCAGCTGAAGATCAAAATTTTCAACGAAATTAACTTTGAGCCCGATGGAAACAAAAAACAAAGGGGCAAAAATGCTCATCACAAACTGGTGAATGATCGTCCTTGCTTCTTCACGGAAATGCACCGAATCACCGATTGCAATTCCTACGATAAACGCACCGAGAATTGCATGCAGCCCGATGGATTCTGTAAATGCGGCACCGAGAAATCCGAAGCCCAGGCACAAAGCGAGCACTCCGCCCGGCCACGACATTTTTTTCTGTATCCATGGTAAAACAAAATTGATCACGCGTTTTCCAATGATCAGCATAAACAAACCGAAACCAAGGATCAATCCTGCCGATTCCCAGATATTTCCGATCTCACGATTCTCGACATTCATCATGCTGAGCACAAATGAAAAAGTGAGCCAGCCGGTAAGATCATCAAAAACAGCGGCGGCCATGATCGTCATTCCGACTTTTGTTTTATACAGATTGAGATCCATCAGTATCCGGGCAATCACCGGCAACGCGGAAACTGCCATGGCGATCCCAAAGAAAAGCCCGTAAATGAGCTTGTCGTTTTTTCCCATATTGAAGAATTGAGGAAAAAACCATGCGGCCACAAAACCAAGTCCAAACGGAATAATCATGCTTGTGAGACTTGTCAATATCGCCGTTTTGCCTTGCTTAAGCACGAGCTGAAGCTGCACTTCAAGTCCCGCCACAAAAAGCAGCATGATCACAGCAAGCTGCGTTATTCCATCAAGTGCAATGCGCGCCGCAGTTCCCTGGCCCGGAAAAAACTTCGCGAAGAGCTCCGGATAAAATTTACCAAGCAAAGTCGGGCCGAGAATAATTCCGACAAGTAATTCACCAAGAACAACCGGTAGCTTAAATTTCTTTCCCAGCTCCGCAAACAACCGGGAGAGAATAAGCGCTCCCCCGATGAAAATCAATAAAACAATAATATCGTGACTGACTAACTTCATTTGTTTTCAGCTACCCGTGAATGAACAATCAAAACATTTGTCGGAATTTCTTCGAGAATATATTCCATATCATGTGTAAATATTCTGTCGATGATACCATATTTCACATCAGGTGAATTGATCACCAGCAGATCTGCTTTTTTAGATTCAGCATATTGGCGGATGGCATAACCTGATTTTCCTTTGATGCTTTTTTCAAGGATCTCAATTCCTTCCTGCTGACTTACTTTAATTACAATATCATGCACTTTGTTCATTTCCTCTTCCGAAAATTCTTTCCTGAGCTTGGAAGCTTCACCTGCCGTGCTCTCATTTGCCACGGCCATAGCCAATCCCGGCTGATCAGTTTCCGTGGCGACCGTAATTTGTTTTACCCCCATGTGGTTACCGAAATAAACGGCAGTATTGATGGTGTGAATGGTTTTGGGATTTTGCACGCCATTGACAACGACCTTTTTAAAACGCGATCCTTCTTTTACAGGATCTGTCAATAACAAAACGGAACATTTTGCTTTTCGTGAAATTTTCCGTGCTACAGAACCGAGGTAATATTTCAGCACATTTTCCTTTCGGATGGCGCCAAGTATGAGCAGGTCGACAATATTCAGCTTGCACAATTCAAGCAGTGTATTTACCGGATTTCCTTCGTGCCAGATGACGCGTGTTTTCTTTTCATTGATGCCAATCTTGCTGATAATTTCATCCAGCCGGGCCTCTTTCGTGCGTGTCCTGTCGCCGATGTGCATAAGCAAAAGCTGGGCACCCGTTTTATCCGCAATCAATTTCGCTTCACCTAAAATTGCTTCCAATCGCGGTGAAAATGCAACAGCTACGCCTATTGTTTCAAAAGGATATGAAGAACGGCGCTTCAGTTTACTGTAATCCATCAGGGTCTGATTTTCTTGCGTTTCGGTAAAAATAGGGAATTGCATCCTATCGACGCATTTCCGCAGGCTTGGGCGCTGGTTTATACCTTTTATATACACACTTTTTTTCACTTTTTCTCAATCCAAAAACCGTATGTGCTCCGTATATTTGTACGCAATGGCAATACTTATCTTTTTTCTGTGTCACTGGTTCCTTTCACTGTTCTGCCAGACCTTTTTCCTGCACCGGTATTCATCCCACAAGATGTTTACTATGTCCCCGTTCTGGGAAAAATTCTTTTACATGCTGACATTTATTACGCAAGGTTCTTCTTTTCTGAATCCCCGCGCTTACGCTATCATGCACCGTATGCATCATGCTTATAGCGACACTGAAAAAGATCCTCATTCTCCTCATTTTATTAAAGATGTGTGGGGATTAATGATGAAGACAAAGCGGATCTATCATGATTTTGTTTATCATAAAACGGAGCCTGAAGAGGCATTCAAAGGAAATTATCCGACATGGCCGCTGATGGACAGGATTTCCGACAGCTGGGCGATCCGCATCACATTTGGCGTGCTTTATTTTCTTTTTTATGCTTTCTTCGCTACACATTGGTGGATGTTTTTAATTCTTCCGGTGCATTTCCTGATTGGCCCGGTTCAAGGCGCGATCGTAAACTGGTGCGGACATAAATACGGCTATTCAAATTTCGACAATGACGATCATTCGAAAAACTCTTTCCCGATAGAGCTTCTGCTCATGGGCGAATTGTTTCAGAATAATCACCATAAAAGTCCGAACAGTCCGAACTTTGCAAAACGCTGGTTTGAATTTGATCCGACTTACCCGGTTATGAAACTTCTCAACCTTGTGGGAATTATTAAATTGAGAAAACAATAAAAAAGTTTCTGGTTTCTGGTTTAAAAGTTTCTGATTTAAAAGGTTTCTTGAAAAAGGTTCGATATATGATACTTCCTTTTTTTACTTGTTCATTGTACATTGTTGGTTTTGACATTGAGCATTTTTTGCAGACACAGCATTTCTCCAATATTCAGGAACAAACAATGTCAAACTAACAATGTACAATGAACAAGGGATAAGGTTTAAGTACAAACCAGAAACAACAACAAACGAGAAACAACAAACCAGAAACATTTTTTCCCCATGAACCCCTATCTACAAATTCCATTAGTAGCATTCGCTGCCTGCTCACTGGTCATGATTATCATCTGGACCTGGGCTTATAAAATCAAAAATGCCGGAGTCGTTGATATTTTCTGGGCTTTTAATTTTACAGTGATCGCTGCTGTTATTTATTTTATGGCCGATGGATTTGAATTGCGGAAACAATTGGTTTGTGGGCTGGCCGGATTATGGAGCCTCCGTCTCGGAATTTATTTGTTGATACGAGTTGGCTCTCATCTTGATGTGGAAGAAGGGCGTTATGCGCAGCTGAGAAAAGAATGGGCGCCGAATGCCAACAGAACTTTCTTTTTCTTTTTCCAGGCACAGGCGCTTTCCAATATTTTTCTTGCCATTCCATTTTTCATTATCGCCCTGAATAATGAAGAGCCGCTGCAGCTTATTGAATTGATCGGAGCGGGTTTGTGGCTGATCTCCATTATCGGTGAAGCGCTTTCCGATTGGCAATTACAGAATTTCAAGAAGAAACCTGCCAACAAAGGAAAAGTCTGCCAGGATGGATTGTGGAATTATTCCCGCCACCCGAATTATTTTTTCCAGTTTATGATCTGGGTTTCTGTTTTTATTTTCGCGCTCGGCACTTTGCCTTATGGTTTGATCTCCATTGTTTGCCCGCTTACCATTTTCTATCTCATCTGGAAAGTAACCGGCATACCAATGACCGAAGAGCAATCCATCCGTTCACGCGGAGAGCTCTACAAAGAATACCAGCGCACTACAAGTGTGTTTGTTCCGTGGTTTAAGAAAAAATAAACGTAGTCCGAATTACGGATTTTGCGAATACAATATGACGATTCTAAAATCTGCAATTTTTCCTGCAATTTCATGAAAAATATTATTTCGATAATTGCCTTGTCTTTTTGCATTTCATCTCTTGCTGCCCAATCGGTTAAAGGATTATATGTCGACGGGTTCAACTCTATTCTTGGCAATACACAACGCGAAGACAGTCTTCTGAATTATGCACAGCTGAATGGTTTTAATTATCTCGCATTATACGAACTGCATCTTGTACATGCGCAATATGACATGACGGATTTTTCTTCGATTACACCACTTGCTGATTTTATTTCACGGGCCAAAACACAATTCGGAATTCTAAAGGTCGGTGCGACTGCAGAGAACTTTTGGTTTTTTCAGAACCGTGTGCGTCCTTATAATGCTGCGCATACGAACATCAACGAAAAGTTCGATGTCTACAATCTCGAATTCGAATTCTGGATTAATTCGACAACCGGCCCATCCGGATATTATTGCACTACTTATCTCCAGCCCGCTTCTTTGCCTTGCGATACTTCAGGCGCATTTGCATTTTATAAAAATGAATTAAGGCAGATTGATTCGGTTGCCACGTTGGATGGTACGATTTCAGAAACCTATGTGGGCTGGCCAAACCAGGGACAATGTCAGCAGATCGCGGCATTATGTGATCGTGTGCTTGTGCATGCGTATGTAGGGACGGATGCGACAGCTTATGGTTATACGCAGACCCGTCTTTCTTATTTCGCCGGAACCTCACAGAGCCCGAATCCGATTATTGTTATTTTTTCTTCAGAGCAATCTTTCATGGGCCCATGGCTGAATACAAATCCGGAAACGCAGGCATTTTCAACTTACAATTCCGATTTTCAGAATGATGCTTCTCCCTGGACAGCCGGGATTGACCTGCTCGGCTATCAATGGTTTGCATATACAGACATGCCTTATTCATTGCCGCTGGCTGTGAATGAACAGGAGAATACGGCATTTCATTTGTTCCCGCATGATGAATTTCTTGAAATTACATTTTCAAATAATATTCAGGAAATTACATCTGCCACCATTTATAATTCAGCAGGACAATTGGTTTACCGCGTTGCTGACACAGAAATTAAAAACCACTGCAGCATTAGTACCGGAAATTACACTTCAGGAATTTATTTTCTCACTGTTCAGTATTGCGGTTCCGCCCCGGTGACAAAAAAATTTGCAATTATCCGCTAACATATCCAGCTATGAACATTGACGCGCTCTTAGAAAAAAATCTTCTTCCTGATTCTGCAATCCGTGCAGGCATTCGTCGTTTGCTGAAAGAGCGTTTGAAAGAAGAAAAAAAAGAAACGCCTGATGCACAGCAGGAACATTTTAATGCTTTGCTGGAAAGCTGCCGCAACAGTCCTATCGCCATAGAAACCAAAGCGGCGAATGAGCAGCACTATGAAGTTCCGACAGCATTTTACAAATATTGCCTGGGACCGAACCTGAAATACAGCAGCGGATTTTATAAGCCCGGCGTTTATTCGCTTGAGCAGGCGGAGAAAGATATGCTGTCAATTACGTGCGAGCGCGCGGAACTGAAAGACGGCATGGATATTCTGGAGCTGGGCTGCGGCTGGGGATCATTGACCTTGTGGATGGGAAAACATTTTCCGAACGCGAAGATTACCGCGGTTTCCAATTCCAGAACACAGAAGGAATACATCGACGCGACGGCCAAAGAACGCGGGTTAACGAATATCGAGATTATCACCGCTGATATGAATGTATTTGATACCGCGAAGAAATTTGATCGCGTGGTGTCGGTGGAAATGTTTGAGCACATGCGGAATCATGGAATGCTGCTCAAAAAGATTTCCGGTTGGATGAAAGAAGATGCGGCGCTGTTCATTCATATTTTTACGCATAAAGATTTTCTGTATTTCTTCGAAGTAAAAGATAATTCAGACTGGATGTCGAAATATTTTTTCACGGGCGGAATGATGCCTTCTGATCATTACCTGTATTACTGGAATGAAGATCTGAAAGTGAAAAAACACTGGAGAGTTAGCGGTGAACATTATTCCAAAACATCTGAAGCGTGGCTGGAAAATATGGACAAGAATAAATCCGCGATCATGCCCTTGTTTGAAAAAACGTATGGAAAAGAAAATGCAACAAAATGGTGGGTGTACTGGAGAGTTTTTTATTTAGCATGCGCGGAATTGTGGGGATTTGATAATGGTGAAGAATGGTTTGTGAGTCATTATTTGTTGCGGAAATAAACGCGATTGAGGCACAAATTCCCCACACGCATACACCCTGATTTTTCTGCATTCACAAACTTCTGACTTACAACAGTTCACCCCGGGTTTTCGCATGGCATAGGGATTGAATGTATAAGCTACACATTATATTATAGCCATGAAAGCAAATACTGTATTTTTAGGAATATGCGTTATCACGTCAGTTGCATTGTTAGCATTTTCAAGGACTGATGCTCAAAGTACAGGGACGCTTACCACAACGACGACAAGCACAACAAGCCGCGATACCATACGGACAACCACAGGAAGCACTTCGAGAACCGGAACCACTACAGGAACAACAACTTCAGCCACTACAGGAACAACAACTTCGACTACTGCAGGAACAACAACTTCGTCAACGACCGGTACAACAAGCACCACTTCCATGACTGCGGGAACGACGGGTGGAACCTCTACAACTTATATTACAACAACAGGAGGAACAACAGGAGGAACGACATCCTCCACCGCCACTACTGCAACGACCTCTACAACATACAACAGTACAACCGGTACAACCAATAACCCAAGCACTACTACAACCGGCTCAACTTATAATACAGGACCCATCACCACAACCGGAACAACCTTTAATACCGGAAGCACGTCTGTCACAATGAGCACAACATCACAACATAAATAAATTTGCTTTACAACTGCAATGTATAAAGGCCTTTCTCAACAGAGACTGGCCTTTATTTATAATGTATAACGGCTGATGAATTATCTTTTTTTTGATAAGCGCGCGCTTGCATTGATGCGTATGTGCATTGCAATCGTAGTGATGCTCGACCTTGGTATACGTGTGTCAGACCTCGAAGCTTTTTATTCGAATACAGGTGTGCTCCCCCTGCCGGCGCTTTTTGAAAATGCATGGAATCCATTTTATGTTTCGGTTCACACGATAAGTGGGTTATGGCAGGTGCAGCTTTTATTATTTATGCTTGCGTTTATTTTCGCGATTTTTCTTTTTGTTGGCTACCGCACAAAGTTGTTTACATTCCTCACCTGGTTTATGCTGCTTTCCCTTCACAACAGGAATATCCTTATTCTGCAGGGTGGTGATGATCTGCTGCGAATGGTTTTATTCTGGTCCATGTTTATTCCATGGGGAGAATATTATTCCTGCGACAGCTTATTGAATAAAGAGAAAAAAGAAAATCCAAAAATGCTGACCGTCGCCTGCATCGCTTACCTATTGCAGGTGTGTTACATCTATACAGGTTCTGCTTTGCTGAAAGGCGCTGACTGGAACCAGGATTATACAGCGCTGTATTATGCGTTTAGCCTCGACCAGATTGCATTTCCGGTTACAAAATATATTTATTATTTGCCGGATTTTTTAAAAAAGCTGACCTGCGTGGCATACTATTTTGAGCTGCTGGTTCCTTTGCTTTTTTTCGTCCCGGTAAAGCATGCAGGCTTCAGAACAGCCGCAGTTTTTGCAATCATCGGATTTCATTTAGTTAACAGCATGACCTTATTTATTGGCTTATTTCCATTGATAGGAATCACAACAGCAATAGGGATCTTTCCTTCTTCGTTCATGGATTGGTTTGAAAGACGAATGGGAATCTTAAAAAATAAAATCGCTGTTTCGTTTTCCGGAATTGTCGTGCTGCTCAATTATATTCTGAAATGGAAAGCACCTTCACAGATTGCATTTCCTATTATGAACAAAATAAAAACGGCAGCGCTGATCTTTCTCATCTTCTTTGTTTTTGACTGGAACTTCAGCAACCTGAGTTTTGTAAACAGCAAACTTTCTGACCGGCTTCGTTTTATCGGTTATGGCTTGCGTC
>JALYQL010000146.1 GCA_030855855.1 Bacteroidota bacterium
CTTGCATCGGGCGCGATCGATGGTTTTTTTGTGGGTGAGCCATTTTGCGCGAAGGCAGAGCTTGACGGCACGGGGCGTGTGCTGTATTACGCGAAAGACATCTGGCCGAGTTTTATTTCCTGCGCGCTGGTCGTGCATGAAGACCTGATCAAAGAACGTCCGGATGTAGTGCGCGATCTTGTGCGTGGCATTGCAGCTTCGGGCGAATGGGCAGAAACACATCGTGCAGATGCTGCGAAGCTTGTTGCGCCGTATTATCGACAGGATGAGAAAGTACTGAACTACGTGCTCACATCATCTCCAAGCCGTGTTTCGTATGTGCAGCTCACTCCATCAGATAAAGACCTGCAGGACATCCAGGACATGGCCATCGGAATGGGAATTCTGAAAAGGAAAATTCCGATGTCGGAGCTGATCGATCGGCAGTTTGTTCCTGAAACAATTATTCCGGCGGACATTGATATCAGGAAAGTTCCGGTGAAATAATTAACAGTTCTATTTAATTTTATATTTTGCACTGCGATATTTTATATTGTTAGCTGGTTCACATTGAATTTTATTTTTTACACTTTATTTATATTGAGTAAGCCCCATGAAAAAAGATACAGCAATTAAGATTTTTGAAGCAAAGCAGGTTCGTTCCGTTTGGAATGAGCAAGATGAAAAATGGTATTTTTCTGTTATTGATGTTATTGCAATTTTAACTGATAGTGACCGCCCAAGAAAATACTGGAGCGATTTAAAAAGCAAACTGGCTTCTGAAGGAAGTGAAGTGTCCGAAAAAATCGGACACTTGAAATTAGCATCAGAAGATGGCAAGATGCGACTAACGGATGTAGCTGACGCTCAGCAACTTTTGCGTTTAATCCAATCCGTCCCGTCTCCCAAAGCCGAGCCATTTAAGCAGTGGTTAGCAAAAGTCGGCTATGAGCGGATGCAGGAAATTGCTGATCCTGAACAAAGCCTAGAACGGGCAAGAGAAAACTGGCAGCAATTAGGCCGTAGCGAGAAATGGATCCAGCAAAGAATGACGGGGCAGGAAACCCGGAATAAATTAACAGACTATTGGAAAAACAGTGGCGTTGAAAAGCCGGATGAATTTGCTTTGCTTACTAATATAATTCATAAGGAGTGGACTGGATTGACTGTCCAGAATCATAAAGACGCCAAAGGTTTGAAATCGCAAAACCTGAGAGATCACATGACGGAAGCGGAGCTTATTTTTACTGCACTTGCCGAACTTTCTACACGTCAAATTGCAGAAACGGACGAAGCAAAAGGATTGCAGGAAAATAAAATCTCAAGTAAAAAAGGCGGAACAATCGCTAAAAATGCACGACTGGCATTAGAAGAAAAAACAGGAAAGAAAGTAGTATCATCCGAAAACTTCCTGGCACCCGCGAAAGGAAAAAAGAAATTGAAATAAATTTAGCTCATTCATGTTTATTTAAATCGTAAATCTTAATTCGTAAATTTTTCTTCCTTTGCCACTTTTAAATTCCCTTGCTTCCTGGTACATGGTGAAACGCATTCACCAGATCGACCTTTTCCGCAAGTATCCGCATGAAGTGCAGGGCGAATGGTTTGAAAAATTAATTGAATCAGGCCGGGAAACGGAATTCGGAATGAAATATGGTTTCAATGAAATTAAAAACATTGAGCAATTCAGGAGAGAAGTTCCTTTACAATCTTATGATTCTTTAAAGCCGTATATCGATCGTTTGCGTCATGGTGAACAATTTTTGTTGTGGCCAACGGAAGTAAAATGGTTTGCAAAATCGGCCGGCACGACAAATGATAAGAGCAAATTCCTGCCGATCACGGAAGAGTCATTGAAAGGCTGCCATTACAAAGGCGGGAAAGATATGATCACTTTTTACTGTGAAAATTATCCCGACCACCAGCTTTTCACAGGAAAAAATCTTGCTTTAGGTGGAAGTCACCACACCGATCTTTTTGAAAATTACGAAACCTACACAGGTGATGTTTCCGCAATTATCATTCAGAATCTTCCTTTTATAGCGGATTATTTTCGCTCGCCGAGTGTCGATATTGCTTTGATAGGCGAATGGGAAGAAAAGCTGGAGAAGCTTTCTCAATCGACCATCACAGAAAATGTAGTGAGCCTCGCAGGCGTGCCGTCGTGGATGCTGGTTCTTTTGAAAAAGATCCTGGACGTTACCGGAAAGAAAAACATCAAAGAGATCTGGCCTAACCTTGAAGTTTATTTTCATGGTGGCGTAAGCTATTCGCCGTACCGTCACCAGGTAAATGAAATTCTCGGATTTGATATTCACCTGCTGGAACTATACAATGCTTCTGAAGGGTTTTTCGGCATGCAGGATCAGCGCGATTCGAATGAATTATTGCTGATGCTGGATTATGGAATTTATTATGAATTCCTTCCTGCTGAAGAATGGGAAAATGAAAATGGCAAAACATTAACGCTGGATGAAGTGGTGATTGGAAAAAGCTACGCGCTGATCATTTCTACTACAGGCGGATTGTGGCGCTATAATGTCGGCGATACAATTGAATTCACTTCGCTCCTTCCCTATCGTTTTAAAATTACCGGAAGGACGAAACACTTCATCAATGTGTTCGGCGAAGAAGTAATGATCGCGAACGCGGAAAAAGCGCTCGAAGTAGCTTGCGAAAAAACAAACGCGAAGGTGAATGAATATACGGTCGCTCCTGTTTTTATGGACAAAGATGCAAGGCAAGGCGCACATCAATGGCTGATCGAATTCGGAAAAGCGCCCGAAGACCTGCATTACTTTTCAGAAATGCTCGACAATGCGTTAAAGTCGATCAATTCAGATTACGAAGCAAAACGATATCACAATCATGTTTTGCAGGCGCCGCAGATACAAAACCTGCCGGAAGGAACGTTTTATAGATGGCTCAAGTCAAAAGAGAAATTAGGTGGCCAGCATAAAATCCCGAGATTATCCAATGAACGTAGATTCGCCGAGGAGATCTTGGCTCTTGGATGAGAAGTTTGCGGGGGTACGAAAAACGAAAGTAGAACGAAACCGTTCGTACTATTTCCTATTTCGTACTATTTCCTATTTCGTTTTTTATTTCGTTTTTCGTACCCGATTATTGGCTTCATTTTTGAAGTAACTTTATACCAATGAACCGCCTTTACACATTATTGTGTCTTCTACCGTTGATTTCCTTTACGCCCGGAATAAAAAGTCCGGATGTAGTTGTAAAAGCTGATGCGGATAAAATGACAAGCGATAATCTCGGTAACGTTTATCTCATTAAAGACGAATCCGTTTTTAAATACGATTCGCTCGGCGTTCTGCAAAAAACATTCAGCAATAAAACATTCGGAGCAATCACTTCTGCTGATGCAACGAATGCATTGCGGATCGTTTTGTTCTACAAAGATTTCAATCGCGTGGTGACGCTTGACAATACTTTAAGCGAGAACGGAGAAGCGCTGACGCTGGAAACAATCGGTTTTCCGTTGACTTCGCTTGTTGCCGCTTCGCACGACAATGGCTTATGGATCTACGATATGCGGAATTTTGAATTGATCCGCCTGAACAGGAACCTTCAGGAAGAACATCGAAGTGGAAATCTTTCACAGATTCTGGGAATAGAATTGCAGCCAAACTTTATGATCGAAAAAGACAATCGTTTATTTCTGAATAATCCCGGCACCGGAATTCTTGTCTTTGATGTGTTCGGAACCTATTCCAAAACCATTCCTGTTCTCAACCTGAAAAATTTCCAGGTGCAGGATGACGCGGTTGTTTATTACAAAGATTTCCGTTTGCAGATGGACTTTATCAAGCTCAATGACCATATTGATTTCACCAGCCCGATCGGGGACTCCGCTACAAAGGATATGCGAATGGAACGGAACGCGATTTTTGTGCTGAATGAAAGAGGGCTTGATATCTACAGGAAGTAATGTGCAAATTATCCCGATGGTTATCGGGAGTGCAAATTAATAATGCAACACACGTGGTGGCTGCCAGGCACACGGCCCTGTATCAAAACGTTGGAAAAAATATTTCGTTGCTATTATTGATCTGCGCCAGATATCTTCCGAATCAAGAGATTGCTAAATCGTAATTCGTACATCGTAATTCGTAATTATTTTCACCTGCCCATCTTGAGCGCCAGGTCAATCAACCGGTTGGAATAACCCATTTCATTATCATACCAGCCAATCACTTTCACCATATTTCCAACGATCGCGCAAAATTCTGCATCGTAAATACAGGAATGCGGATTGCCGACAATGTCAATTGATACGATCGGGTCTTCGGTGTATTCGAGAACGCCTTTCAATTCGCCTTCAGCCGCTTTTTTGAATGCCGCGTTGATCTCTTCAACTGTCGCGTGTTTTGAGAGCACACAGGTAATATCCGTGAGCGAACCATCCGGAACAGGAACGCGGATGCCGCAGCCTCCTAGTTTGCCTTCGAGCTCAGGAAAAATCTTCGTGATGGCTTTTGCAGCGCCGGTAGAAGTCGGCACCATAGAAACTGCCGCCGCACGCGCACGTCGGAGGTCTTTATGCGGTGCGTCATGCAACCGCTGATCGCCGGTGTACGAATGAATGGTAGTGATGTAGCCATCTTCAATGCCCCAGTTATCGTGCAGCACTTTGATCATCGGTGCGGCGCAATTGGTGGTGCACGAAGCGTTTGAAACAATAAGATCGTCGTTGGTAAGAATAGAATCATTTACGCCCATGACGATCGATTTGATGTCATTTCCATCCGGCGGGGCAGACAGCAACACTTTTTTTGCGCCGGCCTTCAAATGTAAATTAGCGCTTTCCATATCGAGGAACCTTCCGGTCGATTCAATGACAATATCCGTGTCGTAAGCGCCCCAGTTCAGCTTAGCAGGATCTTTCTCTGCCGTTACCGGAATGCGTTTTCCATTCACGATAATCGCGTTTCCATCGGCTTTTACTTCACCCGGAAACCGGCGATGGACAGAATCATATTTGAGAAGATGCGCAAGCGTATGTGCATCGGTAAGGTCATTGATGGCAACGACCTCGATATCATTGCGCTCGAAGATCACTCTGAGACTGACGCGGCCGATGCGACCGAAACCATTGATTGCAACACGAATTGGCTTCATAGAAAAATATTTACTCAAAGTTAGCGTTATGAATCCGTCAAAGCCGAATTACATCGTGAAAATTTCATAAAGAAAGAGTTTCTATTAAGTCTCATTCGGAAAATCAGAATTTACTTCATAAAAAAAGGGGCGATGAAGCCCCTTTTCTTTTGTAAATAGCCGGGAGACTATTTTACGTGCTTTGAAAGAACTTTTGCAAGTTCGAACATGGAAATTTGTGCTTTTCCACCGAAAACTACTTTAAGTTTCGCGTCAGCATTGATCATGCGACGGTTCTTTTTGTCCTGGAGACCATTCTTTTTAATGTAAACCCAGATTTTTTTCACGATTTCAGTACGTGGAATCGCTTTGTCGCCTACTACTTCTGCAAGAGCTGCAGATGGTGTGAGGGCTTTCATGAACGCAGCGTTAGGTTTACGTGCTGATTTCTTTTTCGGAGCTGCTTTTTTAGCTGCCTTTTTCGGAGCTGCTTTTTTAGCTGCCTTTTTAGCTACTTTTTTTGCCATGATTTTTTTGTTTTGTTTTTGTTAATACCAAATGGTGCCCCAAAAATAGGATAAAAAAGAATTGATAAACGCCTTTTTACCAATGGTTAATAAGTTCCGGCGAAAATCAAAAAAAACAGTTCTCAGAAGAGAATTTTCAAAACATTTTTGATTTCATTTTTGCGCAATTTTTTTTCTCGCTTCTGCGCATTATGAAAATATTTTTTTGATCTTACTTTTGCCCGTTTTCTGTATTGGAGAAATCTGTTTTTCTAATTCCATAAAAATATCCAACTCGCTACAACCATTGATTTTACTGGCTTGCAGCTTGTGCAAATATTTTAAAGTCTATTTCCCCAATGAAATTTTTGATTTCATTTTTTTTCATTGGAGAAACATCAATCCTGATTTTTTTCACCACAGGAAACCGTGAAAAATTTCTATTCTGAAAATTCATTTTTTACCTGCTAAAAACGCTGAAATGAGTTATTAACAACGCAGGAAAAAATGCGCATAAAAGCCGCTTTTTGCATTTTTTGTATTGAGATCAGCTGAAGGAAAATGAAAACAAAGGGATTTTTCTATTGGTAAAATACCAATTTAGTGGTGTAAGATGCTGG
>JALYQL010000194.1 GCA_030855855.1 Bacteroidota bacterium
TCAGCAGGCGCGCCCTGATTTGTTGAAAGAACATTTCTACCAGAAGCGTCAACTAGACTCACAGTAACATTGCTTTCTAATGCTGCATTGTATTGTATTTGCAATTGCTCGTTGGCAGGACTTGGAAATAAAGAAATTCCACTATCATCTCCAGTTATAAGATTTGGATTTGCCATTCGGCCAGTTTGACTATTGCACCAGAAGTAACTCCATTCAGAAGATTGACCGCAGGTATTTCCAACGGTCAACGTCAATTTATATCTTTTTGCCACATTAAAATTAAGATAGAAGTAAGCAGATGACAACGAATTCACGTTTTGAGAAACAATAGTAGCCAGGGAATAACTGATACCTGCCGCACTTTGCGGAGTTGACCAATTATTTGGAATAGGTGAACCAATATTAGCCCCAGTAGTAGCATTTACTTCCTGTAGAGTAAGTTGAAACCACTCAATATACCCAGAACTGTAACTCCCGTTCAGTGATAAAGAGAGACCACCGACAAGAACACCGGGTAGTGTATGACTAGGCGCCCAAAGGTTAACCCCTTCAACCCATCTGAAATCTGCCGCTGCTGCTGTAGGAGCCGCGATCATCTGGAATAATCCTGATTTAGTTGAAGCCACACCCGCGTTACATGTGTTTTTTATTTCAAGCGTTGTTAAGTAATAACCCGGATTGGCAGTAATATAGCTTGATGTTAGTGCCACCAGATCAAAGCTTGTTGGAACAATACCTGCTGCAACCCAACCGGAAGTATAACGAATGGTACCGGTGGTAAGCGCTGATGAATTAGAGCTTCTTACAACCAACTGGTATTGTGAACCATGTGCGGCGTCATTGTCACCTGTGAAGATGTTATTTTGAATAACAGCACTACAGGCATATACATTGATTGCAACCGTCGGACTCACTGCCGTTCCATTTAAATTTATCGAAGAAAGCACCAGGCTTTTATCTACGGTATAGGGCCCGATAAAAGTTCCGCCTGATGAGTAAACTGTACTGCCGTTTGGAACCCATGTAGCGCCAACCAAAATCTTATTACCCGAAGCAACCCGATAATAGCCCGTTACAGTATTAGGAAAATTAGCAAATGCCCCATTGGTAGTAACAATCGTTTGAACATTTGTCCAGGATGCTCCTACCTGCCGCTGTAAAGTGATCGTCGATTGCCATGAACCACTACCATAGGATGTGCTCGGCATTCCACTAATCGTTTGAGTATTACAACTGGTGTAGGGTAACGTAATTGTTATTCCCCAGGTATAAGTTTGTGCAGTGCTGTTGGAAGCGCTGATCAGTAATAGACACACAGCAAGTATGCCGGTAGTAATGAATTTTCTCATTTTGTTTATTTATTAAACTGAATGGGAAAATTCAGATGTGAATTAAAATAATGGTTGAAAGATATTTTTCTGTCCCCAGGGATCGACAGCTGAAACTCGTTTCTTATGTGTGCATAGGCGATTGTTTTGGTTAGAGAGTTTACTTGTGAGTGTAATAGTACGGAATTGGTTGTCTATTAGATCATGCTATCCGTTTGTAAACGGATATGTATATTCGTATCAGATACTTAAAATTTAATTAAATAAAACGTAGCGGTTTTAGCCTTGAAAGACAATGTATTAGTGATAGCCGACAACAAACGCTTACACAAAATGACTATTGTATTTATAATGAGTCGAATACACTCTTAGTGCCTGAACCATTTACTTTTTCCCGTAACTTACCGTGGTCTTGTGCTGACGTTGAATAGCCATGTTTTGGGTTATAAATAGGGTTTAACATGGGTGACAGTCGGGTGACTTCTTATGCCGTAACAAGAACGAATGAACAACCAAAGAATTGCAACCAGAACCCATAAAACCGGCGCCAGTCTTGCCTTTAGTAAGGTTTTGCTTGCCGTGGGGTTTCCGCCTAAGTATTAATAATTAATAATGTGCAAATTAATAATTCAGTCCGCACAGCGTTTTTTGCTTTAGCTTCCTGCCATGTCAATTAATAATTATTAATCTGCCCATCACAAATCAAATTTCAATTGAAAAACTTTGTGCCTTAGTGTATTGGTGGCAAAACTATTTTGAAAAATGAATTCGGATTTCAGGATGTCGGTCACCAAGCCACGCAGTCGCCAAGAAAAATAAAGCAGAAGCAATTTCCCAACACCCTAATTATTAATTTGCACATTATTAATTATTAATTCCCCGCAGGATCTCTCCCGAAGCAGGACCTTCACAGCACAACAAATCAAGGATGCTGACTGTCGGAATGAATCCATGTCGTTCTTCAAAAACCTGCACGTAACGCTGCGGTTTAAAAGAAACATCTTCCTTAACATCGGTTTTAGGAGAAATAAGCGAGCGGAAATCAATTGTTCCTTCAGATGATTTAAGATATTCTTCTGTGAACACAATTTTCTTTTGCAGCTTCAGCAACTTTAGGGTCAGCTGCACTAATTCCGCATTATAATCGACAAGCTTTATCCAATTCTTCTTTTCATAGAACGGCGAAAAATAATCCGCGTAATATTCAAAGAAAGGCGCATTTCCATAAGCAGAGCGGATGGATTGCCAGTGCTGTCTTTGCCAGTCTTCTTCATAATTAATTTCCACTTCATGCATGGCCATATGATTGCGCGCGTGAACGGGAATGATCAGGTCCTGGATTCCGTTTGCACCTATGATGCGGGCACGGTTGCGCCAGGTTTGTTTGACGTAATGCTCATGCTGTTCAATAGTTATTTCATCGGTCTGAAATAATTTCGAATACCATTGAACGGGCGCGAGATAGCAGGAAGGAAAAATAATTTTTGAAGCGGTCATTTCGAAAAAATATCCCAGGCAAATTTCATAATAATGCCGGAAACGACCACAAGATAAAACACCCTGATGAATCCGCTTCCTTTTAATAATGCGAGCCTTACTCCGAGCAATGAACCTGCGATATTACAAACCGCCACCGGTATAGCAATATCGAAACGGATATTTCCGGTGTAAATAAAATACACGAGCGCGGCGGCATTTGTAGCGCAATTGATCAGCTTGGCGCTTACGGATGAATCCAGGAAGTCGAAACCAAAAACGGAAATATAAATCAGGATGAGAAAGCTTCCTGTTCCGGGACCAAAAAATCCATCGTACAAGCCAAGCACTGCGCCGGTAAGCAATGATGCGACTGTCATTTTCCACCCGTTTACGCCTGCTCTTTCAGTTAAGCCGAAATCTTTTTTTATGAACGTATAAATTGCGACGATGATCAGTAAAACAAGAATGAACGGCTTGAGAAGATTTTTATCAAACCCGGAAACGAGATGCGCACCGATAGCGGAAAAAATCAATGCGGTAATAATTGCAGGCAGAACAGCCTGCCATTTTACCGGCCGGCTGCCGAGATAACGAACAGTCGCTACTGCTGTTCCCGAAAAAGCAGCGAATTTATTAGTGCCGAAAATAACTGCTACCGGAAGTGATGGAAATGCAAGGAACATCGCAGGAAGCTGAATCAATCCGCCGCCACCGACAATAGCGTCAATAAAACCGGCTGAAAAAGCAGCTATCAATAAAAAATAAAAATCGGGCTGGGAGAAAAGTTCCTGCATACATCAATTCGAAATTCGATGATTCGAAAATACAGGAAAGTTATTCTCGTGGTACAATTATCATTAGTCAGCACTGTGAGTAAAAATATAGAATCTCAACTATCGGATTTTCAAATCATCTGATCGATTCAAAACATCTTCCCCATCTCACTTTTCCTGCTACTTTATCATACGAAAATAAAATCATCGTCGCTTTTCCTACGATGTGATTTTCGGGAACAAATCCCCAGTAGCGTGAATCCATCGAATAATGACGGTTGTCGCCCATCACGAAATAATAATTCTGCTTAAACGTGTATTCAGTCGCGTAAGCTTTATTAATGAAAATAGAATCGTTACGCACATCAATCACATTGTGCTCGTAATTGACGATGATACGTTCATACAGCGGGAGACTGTCGGCAGTGAGCTTTACAGTCGCACCTTCTTTGGGAATCACGATCATTCCGAAATTGTCGAGGTTCCAGGGAAATTTCTGTGTGTGCGGGAACACCTGCTCGTCGAACAAGCCTGTGCGTGTAAGCTCGGGGTCTACAGAAATAATTTGTTTTATAAGTCGCAGACTATCGGCCTGGGCAGGAAGAAGCGTTAAGGTGTAAAGAAAATATTTCCCCTGCTGACTTTCGCGCAGCATTCCCAGCTTTTCCAGTTTCACGCTATCACGTTTGGCGGAATCGATCTTGACGACAAAATTAAAAACTACATCCTGCGGAAAAGGGAGCGCTTTTCTATTGATAAAAATTTCGCGATCGGTGATTTTAAATGTGTCGCCCGGAAGTCCTACGCAACGTTTGATAAAATGTGTGCGGTGATCGACAGGATAATTTTTCGGCTTCCCGGTCAGTGGAAAAAGATCTTCTGCAGGAAAATTAAACACGAGCACATCGTTGTTTTTAATTTCTGAATAGCCGGGAACGCGATTGTAGCCCCAGTTCCACCATTCGAGATACGCGGGGATTCCTCCAACGGTCTGATGCGAAAAAGGAATGCTGAGCGGTGTGACGGGCAGACGCGCACCATACGCAAGCTTGTTGACTACGATATAATCTCCCGCAAGCAATGTATTGTCCATCGAATCGGATGGAATGGCGAAAGGTTCGAAGATGAGCGCTTTGACCAGCAGCACGCCGATAAAAGCAAATGCCAACGCTTCGAACCATTCGCGTACAGGTGTTTTGCGTTTCTTCTTTTCCGGTAATGGGTCTTGCTGCTTTTCAGATTCGGCAGGCGCGATTATTTCCTGCGTTATTTCATAATCCGCAGAAGGATCATCATTTCCATCAGCGAGTATATCCGGATTATCGGAGATGTCATCGTTGGGAAAATTTTCTTCTTCCATAGCAGGAATTCAAGATTCAAAATTCAGAACCGAACCTTTATTTAATACGGTTTATCCCTGAAAAAGTTCCCCATAAAGAATCTTGAATCTTTGAATATTGAATACTTTTTGAATTATTTCTTCTTTGTCTGAACTTTCAGCTTCGGATCTTTGTCAGTCCCTTTGCCTTTTCCGCGGTTCTTGAATTGATTGTAAGCAACGATCAAAACAATTCCGCCGATGATCCACCAGAGATAGGATTTGGATAAACCTTCTTTTGAGACGAATGACATCATGCGATCAGTTCGAAATCCATCTGTCTCACCTTTCGACATCCAGACAAAAACAGGCTTACCGACTACGTGATCCGCAGGCACGAATCCCCAATAGCGCGAATCAAGCGAGTTGTGACGATTGTCTCCCATCAGCCAGAAATAATCCTGTCTGAACGTGTAAGTCGTTGCCTGTTTATCGTTGATGTATATTTTTCCATCTTTCACTTCCAGCTTATTTCCTTCGTAAACAGAAATAATGCGATTCCAGAGTGGAAGACTATCCAGAGAAAGATGAACCGTCATGCCTTCCTTCGGGATCACAAGCGGTCCGAAATTATCGCGGGTCCATGGAAAATGTTCTGTGTCGTGAGGAAACACATCATCTTCTTCAGCATACGTTTGCGACCAATTAGCAGGACTAACACCACCCACTATTTCCTTAAACTTTTGCAGGTGATCAGTATGAACCGGCACCGTTAACTTGTACATGGAATCGCCAGCGGAATAATTAAACTGGTCGGTAACACCAATTGAGGCAAAACGTTTTTTCCATTTCTCCAAATCTTCATTAGAGGCAATGGCAATATTAAAATTATATGCCCATTGCGCGCCTTTGGGAACTATTCCATCTTTCTGATTGACTAATAATTTATGATCACGTATTTCGATGACATCACCGGCAATAGCCACGCAGCGCTTCACATAATTATCTTCCTTGTCGACCGGATGCACAATAATTGAATCGCTTTTGATCAGGTTATTTCTTACATCCCCGATTGTCATTGTTCCTCCACTCGTTTTTACACGCATACGCAGGTAGCCATAATAACTTCGGTTGCGGTCTCCGATCCAGACCGTATCTCCCTCCGGAAAATTGAACACCACAATATCATTACGTTCAACTTCTCCGAATCCAGGCAAACGCATATACGGCAGCTCGATCCAATCGAGATACGATGGCGTTGTTTCTGTTCCCGGAATCGAATTGTGTGTAAATGGAATCGTCAGCGGAAGAGCAGGAACTTTAGCTCCGTAGCTCATTTTGCTTACGAATAAATAATCGCCTACAAGCAATGTTCCTTCCATGGATGAGGATGGAATAACAAATGCTTCGAAGAAAAATGTGCGGATGAGCGTTGCTGCGACAATTGCAAAAATTCCGGCCTCGCCCCATTCTTTGAGCATGTGTTTCTTTTTTTCTTCAGGAGGAACACCCTGGAATTTTATGTCTTTTGAAAATCCGAGATAAGGAAGCCAGATGAAATAGGCGACAACTGCCAGCACATGATCTGTGAATTTGCGTTTGCCAAAACAATTGGAGAGCAGCACCATCATCACGGCGATCATATAAAAACCTACGGTAGGAATGAGAATGAGAAAGATCCACCACCATGGTTTTTTGATGATCTTGAGCCAGACCAGGAAATTGTAAACGGGAACAAAAGCTTTCCAGCCTTTCTCGCCTGCTTTTTCAAATGTTTTATAAAGTCCGATAAGGAGAAGCACTGCGGAGATCAGCAAGAAAATTTCAATGGGACGCATAGGTTGTATTTGGAAGGCGAAAGGTAAGAGGAAAAACAGTTGTCAGTTGTCAGTTGTCAGTAAAAATTGCCGCTCATCAGCTGTCAGCAGTAAAAAAATGTTGGTTTTTGTTGTAAGCTGTTAAATTGCAAGTCAGTTAAAATAGGTGACGACTGACTACCGACTACTCACTACTCACTTTCCAAGAAGATCTTCCATTCCATAAACGCCCTTTTTGCCCACCATAAATTCAGCAGCTAAAACGGCGCCCAATGCAAAACCTTCGCGGCTGAATGCTTCGTGCGTGATGGTGATCTTATCCACAGAAGAAG
>JALYQL010000314.1 GCA_030855855.1 Bacteroidota bacterium
GCAGCACATCTTTAAATAGCCAGAACGGCAGCACCGATGTATTTACCACTAAGCTTGACGGTAGCGGAAATTTTGTGTGGACAAAACAAGGTTCGGCTTCGCAAACCGACCGCGGGCTTGATGTGGATTGTGATGCTTCGGGAAATGTATATATCACCGGGCAGTTTTCCGATACGATCACGTTTGATGTGCAGCATTTGAACAATATGCTCAATGCTGTTTTTGTGGTGAAATATAATTCAGCAGGTGTGGAGCAGTGGTTCAGAAGGATAGGCGGTGGCGCGGTGAATATTTCAAATTCAATTGCTTGTGATAACGCGGGCGGAATTTATATCACAGGTGATTTCCAGGGAACGCTCAGCTTTTTCGGAACAACCACCACCACATTAAGCGCGACGTATACGAACAGAATTTTTATTGCAAAATACGACGCATCGGGCGGATTGACTTGGAGCGTTGCGGAAAGTTCGGATTCTCCATTGACAGCGCGGAGCATTACGACCAACGGAACAAGTGTTTTTATCGGCGGACATTTTAAATGCAGGTTTGATACGTACAGCGCGCAATATGGAACCGGGCTTTTTAACAGCAGCGGCTACTGGGATATTTTCGCAGGGAAATATGCGGCTTCTTCGGGCGCATGGGTGATGGCGCGTCAGCTGGGCGGAAAAAAAGATCAGTTTTGCAGCGGAATTGCAGTTGATCCCGTAGGAAATCCGCATCTCGCAGGTTCTTATGATTTTGAATTGATCACGCCAGTGAGCGCGGCTTTTTATGGCTATATGCCGCCGACTGACAGCCTTGTTCCGCAAGGAATCAATTGCGCCGCTGCCGATTATGGAATGTATTCCACCGCTGCTTCAGCCGGTAACTCAGATATTTTTGTCAGCAATGCGATTGATCCGGCGCGTGCACCTTACGATTATTATTATCGCCCGGGGAGCGGATGTGAAACTGATTTTGTCGGCACCTGCATCAATCTTTATACCGGGCTTGATTTTTTATGTGGCGGCGACACGCTTGGCTTTTGTCAGCAAGGGCAGCTTTATGCAAGCACGAACACTTCTTATTTTAATCCTTCCTGCAGCGGAACCGGCCCCGATTTCAATTATCTCTGGTCGAATGGCGGCACATCTCCATTTGTAAATATTTCAGCAAGCGGATATTATTCTGTGGTGATTACTACTGAAGATGGTTGTTTTAACAGCGAAGACACGATCTATGTGGATATTAATCCGAGTCCGCCTATGCCGACCATCAGCGATAATGTTGTCATCAATACCAATGCGACAAGTCCGCAGCCAATTGTTGTCTGCGCGGATTCTGTCATTCTTACCGGTGGAAATTTTGGTGCGGGCTCCAACGTTTACTGGCAAGGTCCTGCTTTTTATCCGGCTACTGCTCCTACAGCTACAGTGGTCGTCGACAGCTCCGGCTCCTATGTTTTTATTGTAATAGATTCAAACGGTTGTTCGGTTGCGAATAATGTAATGGTTACGCTTGATCATCCGTTATCGCCAATCGATCCTGCGATGACTTGCCTGGAAGATGCTGATTTCAACGATACAATTACGACGTGCGAGAATGTGATGATCACACTTTTCCCTTATGATTCGTTGAGTAATCCGACTGCCAATTACGAATGCATCGACGGACTGACCCAGGTGTTGTGGACTATTACGCCTGCCAACACGGGCGCCACTATTTTTCCGACTTCGGATTGCGTCACCGGTTTTGCATTCACGTATGCATCGCTCGACAGCACCGGCTGGTACACGATCACTGAAACAATAATCCGTACAAGCGCCTGCGGAAATGATACCACGATCGGCACACATGATTTTTATTTCATTGTGCTTCCTGCACCACCGGCAGGAAATCTTGTATTGACCATTACTCCGAATGTTTTAATATGTCCCGGCGACAGTGCATTGCTTGTAGTAAGCGGCGCTTCTTCTTATCTCTGGAATACAGGATCGCAAAATGATTCGATCGTTGCATATACTCCCGGCTCTTATTATGTAGTCGGAACGGATGTGGTGACAAATTCTTATGGTTGTTCCACTACGAGCTCCGCGACCGCTATAACATCTGTGAACTATACACCGCAACCGCTTGTGCTTATGTTTCCGTCTGACGGATTAATATGTCCGGGCGATTCGATCGAGCTTGTGGCTTCAGGCACCGGAACTTTTGTGTGGCAAGGTCCGAATGGTCCTGTTGGCGGAAATGGAAATACATTGTATGTAAATTCTCCGGGCACTTATTATTGTGTTTTAACAACGCCCGGTGGTTGCCAGCTGCTTTCCAATTCTGTTAATGTGCAGCAATACAATACGCCATCTATCCAGGCAATGCCTTCGAGCGTTTTGTGTCCGGGCGACAGTATTACCATTTCACTTACTGCTTCAAGTGGAAGTTCGGTAACATGGCTGCCACCATTAAGCGGAAATTCACTGTCACAAGTCATCACGACTCCCGGTACGTATAGCTGCACGGTACTTGCATGCAATATCACAACAACTGTTTTCATCAACATAATTTCCAGTTATGCGAGCGCGGTGATCACTCCGCTAAGCGTGACAACAGTATGCGAAGGCGATTCGATACAGCTGGGCGCCAATGCAGGAATGGAAGATTATGAATGGCTTCCCGATGGCAGCACTGCTCAGTCTATTTATGTTTATACCGATGGAATGTATTACCTGACCACTGCAGATAGTGGAAGCTGTATTGCAAGAGATTCTTTCCAGGTAAGCTTCACGCCGAATACACTTGTTCCACCGATTGGGCATGACACAACGGTTTGTATCGGCACAATGGCCACATTAATAGCTGCCGGTGATTCAGTAATTACGTGGTATGATGCACCGGGTGGAAATGTACTCGCGACTGGTCCTGTTTTCCAGGCGAATAATGTGCAAGGCAATACAACCTATTTTGTGATCACCAACGATGGTGTTTGCAGAAGTCAGCCGGAACAGATCACGGTATTTATCCAGGATTGTTCGCCGCAGGTACCGAATGTTTTTACGCCGAATGGTGATGGAACGAATGACGTGTTTTCCATTTTCATGCCTTATGCAACTGATCTTCGGATAGAAATTTATGATCGTTGGGGTGTGTTGGTGTATGGATGGGAAGGTCTTTCGGGATCTTGGGATGGCACGTACATGGTGAATGGAAAACCAGTTGTTGATGGTGTATATTATTACATTCTCGATGTTGCGGATATCAGCGGGTACTGGTCGCGGCAGTCAGGATTTATTGAGCTGATCCGTGCGGGAGGGCAATGATTATTCTGAAATTCTTTTTAATCTTTCAAGGATCAGATCTGTCAAAGCTGATTTTTCAGTCTTAATAAAACCTGCTCTTTCTGCAAAATCCGCAGCGCTGATCTTATCGAGCGCTTCCAGCTTTTCTGCTAATTCTTTTTCACCTAAAAGCGCGACAGTAGATTTCAGCCGGTGCGCTGTTGATCTGATCTTCTGAATATCATTTGCTGCGATTGCTTCTTCGATCAGTGCAAAATCTTCCGGGATAGATTTGAGCATCATCTCCAGCATTTCTTTTTCGAATTTCGCGTCACCGCCGGCAAGCGCGCGAAGGGGATCTTCACCCGGAACAATTTCTTCGGCGGGAATATTTCCTGAAACCTTTTTCTTCACCGCGCTCACGATCTTGAAATACAATTCCTGGGCACGGAAAGGTTTTACGAGATAATCGTTCATTCCTAACGACAAACATTTTTCCCGTTCGCCTGAAGAGGAGTGGGCGGTAAGCGCGATGATGGGAATATCCATGCCCAGCTTTTCACGGATAATTTTGCTGGCATCGTATCCATCCATTTCCGGCATCTGCAGATCCATCAGCACAATGTCGAATGAAGGGTCAGAGCGTAAAATTTCAACAGCAGATTTTCCATTAAAGGCAATCTCAGCAGTGAAGCCGAAATCTGAAATTAATTTTTTTACCAGCTGCTGGTTGAGCGGTTGATCTTCCACAAGCAGCACATGCACGTTTCCCGGAGATTCGACAGGCTCCAGCGCTTTTTCTACCTGCTCGATCACTTTCACACTTACTTTCTGCACCGGCACCACTACTGTAAATGCTGATCCGATCCCTTCCGCGCTTTTTACAGAAACAGATCCGCCCTGAAGCTCCGCAAGATCACGCACGATGCTTAATCCTAAACCGGTGCCTCCGAATTTTCTTGTCGATTCCGCGCTGCCTTGTATAAAAGGATCGAAGATTACATTCAGCTTTTCCGTCGCTATACCGATGCCGGAATCTTGGACTGTAAATTCAAGATCCATGCTTTCGTCCGTTTCATTTTTCACTTTGCAGGAGAAATGAACGAACCCTTTTTCTGTGAACTTTACGGCATTGCCTACAAGGTTGATGAGGATCTGTGTGAGGCGCAATTCATCTCCGAGCACATACGATGGCACTTGCGGATCGCATTTCCATTCGAATGATAATCCCGATTGTGTTGCGTTCTGCGAAAGAAGGCGATGTGTATTCGACATTACATTACGCACCATAAAAGGTTTTGCTTCAAACTCGATCTTGCCGGCTTCGATCTTTGCAAGGTCAAGCACATCGTTGATCATCGACGTGAGATTATCTCCTGCGATGTGGATGGCCTGTAAATATTCCCGCTGCTCGTTGTTGAGGTTGGTGCGTAAAAGCAGATCGCTGAAACCGATAATCGCATTCATCGGCGTTCGCAGCTCGTGGCTGATATTCGCGACGAAACGATCTTTGAGCACTAACGCTTCTTCGGCAAGCTTTTTCGCGTTGCGTAATTCTTTTTCCATTTCATACCGGCCGGTAATCTCAACATTGCTGCTCAGCACATATGGATTACCTTCCAGGTCGGCGAGGAGAATATTATTGTAAAGCCAGTAAGTGGTAGAATCATCACGCATCGTCAGCCGCAACAATCCCTGTGCCTGCCCGTTGTGATTTATTGTGTGCAGGTATTTTTCATATTCTTCCGGATTTTTTGTCCAGAAAAATGTTTTGATGCTGCGGCCAATTACTTCTTCGGGTTCAAAGCCTACTGCATGCGCGCCGGCCGGATTGATGCTCATGATATTTCCCTGCAGATCGTGAATGCAGATCATGTGCTGCGAATGTTCGAAAAGACTGCGGTATTGTTTTTCCGTAATGCGCATTTCGTTTTCAATACGTTTGCGCTCGGTAATATCCTGTATTGTGCCGACAAGCATTTCTGTTCTGTCGTCGCGGAGACTTAAAGCCTGGCCGGTGACGTACACATATTTTACAATGCCGTTTATTACCAGGCGGAAATCAATTTCAAACGGAGAATTTCTTCGTAAGCCGTTTTCAATTGATTTTTTTACTACGCCAAGATCGCCGGGATGAACAAGATCCCAGATAAATTGCAGCGAAGTTTTTCCTTTGCCGATGTTCTCTTCCGCACGGGCATCTTCATTACCAAGCATCCGTATCATTTCATCGGAACAATAAACTACGGCGCTTTTGTCATTCCATTCCCATGATCCGATTTTGGCCTGTCGCTGGGCGGCTTTAAGCAACTCACGGCTCCTGCGCAATTCTTTTTCCGTTGCTTTGATCTCCGAAATATCTTCCTGTATAGCGATAAACCGTTCAGGTTTTCCGTTTTCATCGAGTAGGGGAGTAACATGCATCTGCATCCATACAGGAAGCCCGTCTTTCCGGTAATTCAAGATTGTATCGTGAAAGGCAACGAGCTTGTTTTTTTTCTCATCAATTCTTTTTGCTGCCGAAGGATCTGTTCCGGGTCCACGGAGGAATTCCGGTTTTTTCCCGACAGTTTCTTCCAACGTATAGCCGGTAAGTTCTGTAAATCCTTGATTCACCCATTCGATCACATCATCAGGCCCGCTGATAATTACTGCGGTGTTCACGCGGCTGGCCACCATCGCAAGCAAATGTTCGTGTGTGAGGCGTTGTTCGAGTGCAAGCTTTGTTTCATTCAGGGAACGATTTTCTTCTACAACTCTTTTGCTGTATTGCTGCAGCCGTTCCTGGAACTGTCGTGTTGCAAAAGAAAGACTAAAGACAAGCACCGAGCCGAGAAAAAGGCGGAGCATAAACAGCGGCGTAGTAATTTCGGGGTGGTTGGTGAGGGAAACAGTGATGCAGGCGAGCGCAAATCCGAAAATGAGATAGATGATGAGCTCGCGCAGTGAACGGAAATAAAGGCTGCAGATAATATAAGCGCCAAGAAAAGTGATTGCGTTATCGTGATCGAAATGGTGAATAATGTTGAGGTAAGCAGAAAAGGAGATCAGCGCGACAATAGCGCCTATTGCAAGCTGCCGTACATTCCTGCGCGACGCGTTGATGCTGTAAGTAAAAACAAAAGCGCATCCTGAAAGTAAGCTGATGGCGATGCGCAGGTAAAGCTCTGTTGAAGAATGTTCAAATACTCCTGTGAGCCAGCCGTCAATGACAATCCCTCCCGATACTGAAAGGAGCAGTATGCGTTCAGGAAAAAAATGCCTGCTAAAAAGAATGCGGAGGAATTTTTCCATAGGTTAATCAGATCCGAATTTACTCAAGAAAGAGGGTACGAAAAACGAAATGAGGACGAAAAAGATCGAAATAAGAAAAGGGTACGAAAAACGAAAACGTGAAACAAGAAAATGCTTTCGTAACTTTTCGGGACAGTTTCGTTTTTCGTACCCTTCTGAAAATTCAAAGGGTGTCCGTCGAAACGAACACCCTTTTGCCGGAAGCACAAAACAGCATAACCCCTACACTTTTGTTTGCGCTTCCGTATTTCTTCCACCCTGGTGGTTTTGAACAAGCACTTTATACATCTCAGCGATTTTGTCGTCGCTGTATCTTCCGAAATTGAAATCTTTATATACGGGGTGCAATTCTACGATCATTCCGATCTGCATTTCCCGCTTTTGACTTACCAGCACATTTTTGTAATCCGACTCGGTCATGATCTTCTGTTTTCCGCTGCACGCCAAGAGGCTTACAATCATGTTGGATGCAAAAGTGAAAATAAAAATCAACACATTCGAGGAAAAACGATGCGAAGCAAAGAACTTCCGACGAACGGCGTTTTGAATCGGACGAACGAAGAAGCTGGTAAATACAAATAAAAATTCGGCGGAAAAATTTGCGATTAAAGCAATTTTAATCGCTTGAAAAGATCTTCTTTATGTGAACGGCTGACCGGCAATATTTTTCCGGAAAGGATGACCGAATTTTCTTCAATCTCGGAAATCTTGTCAAGACGCACAATGTAGGAGCGGTGAATGCGTATAAAGTCTTTGGTAGGAAGTTTTGCTTCTATAGATTTCATGGTGGCAAGCACCGTGTGGCGCGAGTCGGTGGTATGGATATTCACGTAATCGGCAAGCGCTTCTACCCAGATGATATCTTTTGCGGGCAGGCGCACAAGCCGGTTTCCCTCTTTTTTGATGAAGAGCGCATCTTCTCCGTCTTCATGATCCACCTGCATGCTGTTGTGAATGGCCTGGGCTTTCATTGCCGCTTTCAGAAACCTCGGATAATCAACAGGCTTGAGCAAAAAATCGGTTACGTCATAATCAAACGCTTCCGCGGCATATTCTTTTTTTCCTGTAATGAGAATGATCTGTGGAATTTCTTTAAACGTGCGCAGGAAATCGATGCCTGATATTTCCGGCATTTCCACATCCAGGAAAATAAGGTCAATTTTTTTCTCCCTGATGATCTTCAGCGCTTCAGGAACGCTTGCGCAGGAACCTTGCAGCTGAAGGAAGTCAGTCCGCGAAACGCAATGCTGAACAGTGCGTCTTGCAATCTCGTCGTCATCTATGATTAAACAATTCATCGGGTATGCAAGGCAATATAAGTCACAGGAATGGGAAAATCAAGGTTTTCCTGAAATGAATTCATTTACAAAGCGATAAAGTTGAAATTTTCCGGCAGAAAGCGCGCTTTTAACTTTTTCCCGAAGTATTTCCCGGCTCACAGGCTTCATCTTTTCCTGTTGAATAAGTCGCCAGGCTTTTTCCGTGTAAAGGAATTCTTTCCGGGAATTGGTCAATCCGAGTTCACGGTGGGCGAGAATATCATCATACAATTCTTTCGCGCCTTCCGATTTAGTCGCCACTGTTTTCACCACACGAGGTATCCATTCCGATCCTTCGCGTTGATGCAGAAGCGCCTGCAGGTTTTTAATAAATGTATTTGCGCCCGGACGATCCGATTTATTTACCACATAAATATCCGCAATCTCCATCACGCCTGATTTTAACGCCTGAACTTCGTCACCGGATTCAGGGACTAAAACAAGCACTGTGGTATCAGCGATGCCGGCAATTTCTATTTCGGATTGTCCGACGCCGACTGTTTCTATTATTACAAGATCAAATCCTGCCGCGCGCACTACATCGCTGATCTCAATTGATTTGGCTGAAAGTCCGCCGAGTGAACCACGCGTAGCAATCGAACGTATAAAAACATTCGGGTTTGTAAAATGTTCGGCCATTCTCAAGCGGTCGCCGAGCAAAGAGCCGAAATTAAATGGCGAAGTCGGATCGACAGCGATGACTGCAACTTTTTTTCCTTCAGCAGTAAGCTGCGTAATAAGCGAATTGATCAACGTGCTTTTTCCCGCGCCGGGCGGACCCGTAATTCCAACAACCGGCGGAGCGTTTTCCGGATCGAGCGAAGCTAAAAGTTCCGACGATCCTTCCAGCTCGTTTTCCACGATGGTGATTCCACGCGCCAAAGCAAGCAGATCGCCGGAGCGGATTTTTTGGAATAAGGTTTGGATGGCGGACATTGGTGGCAAATGTAGCCACAGATTTCGCAGATTTCGCAGATTGTGGCGACAAACTGATTTGGTAATTGTCGTGTTTGTGAAGATGGGAGGGAAATGGTATGTTAGAGGGAAGAAATTGAGAAAATTGATTTTGTGACTTAAGGAATATCATATGATAAGTATACACGAAGTAGTTCCTCTACTGCACAAAAATTCAAAACAAGATGATGGGGAATATTATGACGGAACAGGGTTCTTGATTGAAATAAATGGGAGATCAGTTTTAGTAACATGCAAACACAATTTTGTTGCTTCAGATGATACTTTGGACTATTTTATTTATAAGGATATACATTATTCAATTGATAGAAAATCCAAGAATTTTGTAATAAGCGCAAGAGATCAGGAAAGACAATATGTATTAGATTCTTGGGAAATTTTTGAAGATGATTATGCTTTTGTCTGCTTGCCAAATGTTGAAATTAATAATCCAATATGTCTAAAATCAACAGATGAAATTATAGTTGGAGAAAAGTTGATTCTTGTAACTCATGAGCCAAAAACAGGAAAGCAAGTAATAGTTTCTTGTGCTAGGATCGAGCAGAGCGAGAAGGTTAGCAAGTATGATAAGGACGGAACAGCAGCAGATTTTATAAATCTCGTGCATTTAGAGTGTAAAGAATATATACCTGGATATAGCGGAGGGGCAATTATACATGAAGAAACGGGGTGCTGTATTGGCTTTTTGCACTCTGGGTATGGTAATCGAATTTCAATAATAAAAGCCCAAACAATAAGGGACAGATATATTGACTTAAAAATGCAATAAAAATAAATGAAAAACAGGATGATTGGCGGTAATTCAATGTTAGTTCCTATAGAATGAATTACTTTCGAGGAGATTTACATTCGTTAATTATTAATTAGCTAATTCAAAAAATCCACCCTTGCATTCATCCAACTTCCTCCTCACAGGCCAGCAATCTAACCGCCTTCTTTTCCGGAAGCTGCAGCAATCGGATTTTGAACACTGGCTGGCATTCTGCAGTGATCCGACTTCACTGGAATATATTTTCTTCGCGCAATCTACTCCCGGCGATCCTGCAGTGAAATGCAGACAATGGTTTGAGCGCATCTTTTACCGCTATGAAAATAATCTTGGCGGATTAAATGTGCTGATCGACAAAAACACGAACGAATTTATCGGTCAGTGCGGGTTATTAATTCAAACCGTTGATGGAAAAGAAGAGATGGAAATTGGTTATTCCCTTATGCCGCAGCACCGGAAAAAAGGTTACGCGATGGAAGCTGCAAGCAAATGCAGGGATTTTGCATTCGAAAATGACTTCAGGGATGCGCTGATCTCGATAATTCACATTGATAATGTCAACTCCGCGAAAGTGGCGATTGCGAATGGAATGATGAAGGAAAAACAAACAGTTTACATGGATAATCCTGTGAATATTTTCAGGATTACTAAGGAAACGTGGATGAACAATTTCAAATAATTTCATTTAGAAATGGCAATAGAAAAAATATCACAAGGCGTTACTTTTAAAGGAGCGGGCTCAACGATGGGTCTTATTATTTTTGTCATCAGCATCTTCATTACAATTTTTGGAGCCTTTATCGA
>JALYQL010000347.1 GCA_030855855.1 Bacteroidota bacterium
GTTCCATCGTAAACGCCACGGATATGTCCTTCTTTATCGATGAGCGCGAAGTTTTGTGAATGAACAAAATCTTCTTTTCCGCCATTGCCGTTTGTATCGGAAATGAGATATGATTTCCTGGCCAGCTTATACAGCTCCGGCTTGTCGCCCGTTACAAAATACCATTGCGCCGCATCAGCATCGTATTTTTTTGCGTAAGCAGCTAATACTTCTGCTGAATCTTTTTCGGGATTCACTGTGTGCGAAATAAATTTTACTTCTTTATTTCCCCTGTATGTATCATACACCCGTTTCATCTGCGAATTCATGACAGGACAAATTCCCTGACAGCTGGTGAAGAAAAAATCAACAACCGTAATTGAGCTTTCGAAATTTTTGCGTGTAACTGTTTTTCCGGTCTGATCAGTAAGTGAAAAATCAAATATGAGATGACGGTTCAGTGAATCTGCGTTTGTTTTTAATCCTTTTTCGATCGGTTCAAAATACGGAAGCTCTCTTACCTGCTGACCATCAGAAAATGCAAAATAACCTCCGATGAGCAACCCGATGGCCGCAATTCCCAGGACAATATTGATGAGCATTTTATTCATGCTGCAAAGTTAGCCACTGATTTCGCAGGTTACGCAGATTATAAGGGAAACTTCCCGCTTAAACAGGAAAGTTTTATATGCGAGGGATTTTAGATCAGGTGATTTTAGATTCGATGGGTACGAAAAACGAAAACGCCCGAAAGTACGAAAGCACTCTAGTGTTTTTCATTTCGCTATTCCGTTCTTTTTCAATCTAAAATCCGCTGATCTAAAATAAGCAAGTGCTGCGATGCTTGTCGGAATTGAAAAAGGTTCAATCACGAGCAGCGAAATCTGAGGCTGGCTTAATGCGGTTTATGATCGGGGCTGTTGTGATCGTGCGGAGCGTCGGGAGTAGCCTGGCCGTTGGGTTTTCCTTGAGGGCCGGTTCCGGTTGGTGCGGCAGGCTGTGCGGGTGGCGCAGGAAGTGGTTTTGCCTGCATTGGTGTTCCGGAAATTACTTCGCCGTTTTTGTATTTTAATTTTGCAGAAGTTTTTCCATCTTCAGACATCTGTGACCAGGCGCCTTCACGTTTTCCTTTTACGAATTTTCCCGACTCATATACTTTTCCGCTTTCATACATCGTAGACCATGCTCCTTCTTCGAGGCTATGAACATATGTACCTTTTGTTTTTAATTTTCCGCTTTCATGATATTCAACATATTCGCCTTCCATTTCATTCATGCGATAAATTACTTCGCTTGCTTTGTTTCCATTAGAATGATAAGTAATCATTTTGCCTTCAAGGTTTCCGTCTTTGTAAACTGACTCAGTGTTCAGTTTCCCATCGGTATAATACCATTTAGCAATTCCATCGCGCATTCCGTTTTTGAAATTTCCTTCTTCCTGGATCTTGTTGTTATTGTTGTAGATTTTGCGGTAGCCATTTAGTTTTCCGTTCTTGTAAACTTCTTCTGTTTTCAGACGTCCGCCTGTGAAGAAAGTGCGGCGCATTCCTTCCAGCGAATCGTCCACAAAACTTTCCTGCCTGAAAATATATCCTGCACGATCCACGCCAAGAGAAATTCCGTTCTTTTTTCCGCCGCGGTAATTATCAATGTAAGCAACCATCGGAGTGCCTACAGGGTAAGCCACCCATGTTCCTTCGCGTTTCCCATCGATGTAATTTCCTTCCCAATCGTAAGCGCCTGTGCGTTCGATCCAGAATCCCTGCTTCATATTATTTGCGCCCATTTTATTCGTGTCGCCGGCAGCGTCGAAAGGCACAAGGAGATTAGTTTTAGCTGCTGCGGAAACCACCGAGCCCGCGGAAGTGATTCTTGCTGAGAGTTGGAGTACAGCAAGAAGGCTGAAAAGTGTAAGTAATTTTTTCATGAGAGATGGTATAGAGAGATGAATTGCCTGCGCTAAATTAAGCTAATTATAGCGGGAAGCGCACGTGTTTGCCGCAAAAATCAGTCCGTTTTTAACGTTCATAAATGATCTCCAGCTTCGGAGATTTGTAAATCGCATCCGGTGAAATAAATTTTTCTTCCGCCGGAATTGTCCCACCGTATTTTTTTGTCATCTGCTCCTTAAAAACGGTTTCTGTAAGATTCATATCGCCAAGCCGGCCCGGCTCACAAATAGCAACAGCGATCGATTTATTATACACTTTCCACACAAGTTCGGTAGAATAAAATGCATCATCACTCCATCCATAAAAATTATCCTCCTTCTTGCCACGAAAATCCTTCGCTCCTTTTTTGAGCTGCATGGTTTTCTTTTCCGTAAGCAATTGTTTCGAATCTTTTAAGCGCAACACCACAATGTGCTTGCCTTCGCCACGCGTCGCCCATTCTCTGAGAGGAAGCGCGGTGACTGTGTCATTTGCTTCCATCACCACATACATGCGGTCTTTCGGCCGGATAAAAATAATCCCTGTATGATTGTATTTCGACCCGCAGGCTTTTCCGAATGCAAGATGTTTTGGATTTTGAGAGATCTGCATCACAATATCTCCTTCGAAAACAGGCGGTAAAACTTCTCCCTTCGTGGTATCCTTAACGGGAGTAGTATCCGGAGCTTTAGCTGTCATCTGCGCACGCAATAGTGAGTCGGTTTTCAGCGAATCAATATTCACCGCTGAATTATTATCACCGCAAGACAATAAAAAAAACGGAATGCCGAGTAGAAAAATATTTTTCATTTTATGCTGAATGAATTATTAATTGAAGTACTACAACCACTTTTTCTTTCTGAAATAGATCAGGAGTCCGGCAGTGATAGTGATCATGACTGCCCAGATGCCTATATAGCCATACCTGGAATAAAGCTCAGGCATATTTAGAGGTGTAGCTTCACCTGTGATCGGATCCACCGGGGCGAAATTCATCCCATACACTCCTACAATAAATGTCAGCGGCACAAAGATGGTCGTGATGATTGTCAGCGTCTTCATCACTTCATTCATCCTGTTGCTCACACTCGACATATACAGGTCCATCATACCTGAGAGAAGATCACGATAGGTTTCGACCGTGTCGATTACGCGTATGGTGTGGTCATGCGCATCCCGCAGGTAAATCGATGTGTGATCTGTGACCAATGACGATTCACTTCGTTGAAGATTATTGATCAGCTCGCGCATTGGCCACACAGCTTTGCGGAAATACACCATCTGCCTTTTAATATGGTGAAGATGGTGCAGCATTTTCGGGCTCGGATGGTCGATGAGATTATCTTCGAGCGTTTCCACTTCATCGCCGATCTTTTCCAGAACATCAAAATAAGAATCGATCACGGCGTCTATCAATGCGTAAGTCAGGTAGTCAGCTTCACATTTGCGTATTCTGCCTTTTCCTAAACGTATACGCGTGCGGATAATATCAAATACATCGCCGCCATCCGCTTCCTGGAAAGAGAGCACGGTATTATTGCTCAATAAAATAATTGACAATTGTTCGGATACCAGCGCGTCGTCACTTTGTTTTTTGAGGTTGTTATCTTCAAAAATCATTTTCATGATCGTTACAAGATAGGTTTCAAAATCCTCAAACTTCGGACGCTGGTTGGTGTTTGAAATATCTTCAAGCGTCAGTGGGTGAATGTCAAAAAGCTTTCCAATCTGTTCGATGATAGCGGTGTCATGTACGCCATCCACATTGATCCATTTCACCATTCCGTCCTTCACATGCGTGAGGCATTCCTGGATATCAGAAAAGTCTTTCTCGAAAAATTCGGCCTCGTTGTATTCGATCAGCGTAATGCGGACAGTGTCTTTTGTTTCCCGTCCGAGGTACATCAGCGTTCCCGGGGGCGCGCCTGATTTGATGGAAATGTGCTGCATATATTTCCGGGAATGAAATTGGTTGGTGAAAGATACGAAGTTGGTTTAATTAATCCGGCAGATTTGATAAAGCCATTGGACGGTTAGACCTGATTGCCGCCGAGCCCGGACGGAGCCCTAACGCTTTGTTAAAATCAGAAAGCGCTTCTTTAAACAAACCCAGTCGCATTTTTGCAATTCCCCTGGTGTTATACGTGGAGGCGTCCGTGGAATCTAGACTGAGCTTAGTTGTGCAAAGAGCAATCGTATCTTTTTGGAATGCTTCATATAATGCATCAACATATTCCGGTGCAATATATTCCGCGCCGGCTTTCTGGGCAGCTTCAAGGTCATGCAACGCGTCGGTATGATTTCCAAGATAGAAATTTGTCATGCTGCGGTTCACAAACTTAACGGATTGACCCTTGTTTCCTTCCATGCTTTTATTGAAATCAGCCAATGCAAGCTTGTAATTTTTGAGCTGAAAATAGACGTTCCCACGATTATTATAAAAATCTGTTTTGTGCGGGTTTAGTAAAATTGCCTTGTTAAAACATTCCAGCGCATTTTTATATTCTTTCAGCTCAGCATATTTGAATCCCAGCATGTCATGAAAGAAATCTATAGAAGGAGATTCTTTTGTTGCGCTTTGCAAAAATGTAATTTCATCTTTGTAGGCCGTGCTACGGTAAATTGTTTTTACTGAAAACACAATGAGCAGCAGGCAGGCGACCCTCAGAACAATTTTCCGCGGCACCGTTATTTTCAGCTGTGAAAGGAAAATAAACATTCCGATAACAGAAGTGTAAATTCTATGTTCATAATGTTCCCGGTGACTGTTTGTTGCCCCTACCCACACAGGGATAAGAATAAAAATAAAGAACCAGGCCAATCCGAAAAGTGCGAGCTTTTTATTTTTTAATCCAAACACAAGTGTCATTCCGGTCAGCAGCAGAGTGATAATTGCGAAAGGAAGAACTGAAGTATCTTTCAATACCGGCATTACTGATTGCTGAAACGGAACATGGACTTTTCCAATATAGATTATAAGCGCGGAAATAAATTGCGTGATCGTATTCCACGAAAACATTGTGGATACAGGCGGAAAATAATTTATCAGTGAGGTGCGAATGCAGAACCAGGTCACTGTCATAGCTATCCATGAAAGCAGGAGGATGAAAAAATGTTTTGAAGTTTTTTCAGTTTCAAAAAGATACCAAAGCAGTACATAGATGAATGGCAAAACAATCGCGTTTTCTTTTGAAAGCAGTGCGAGGCCGAATGCCAAAAGATGAAACAGCAGGTAACGGCGCTTTTTTGTGGTAAAATAGCTTAGCAACTGACAGCACGATAGCAAAGCGAATAAGCACAGCAGCGAATCGTTCCGGCCGGGTATCCACGCAACTGCATGAACGTTGATCGGATGAACGGCAAAAACCAGGGCAGAAAAAAACGCGAATGTTTTTGTAAGCTTTAATTGAAGGAAAAAACGGTAAACAAGCGTTGCGCACAATACATGAAGCAATATATTGGTAAAATGAAAAAGTCCTGCTGAGCCACCACCAAGCACCATATCGGGAATAAATGAGCTGGTCCAGACGGGCCGGTAATACATGCCGAGCGTGGGCTGTAAAAACATTCCCGGGAGCTGGTGAAGATCGCTCATGATTTCTTTGTGCTGCAGAATTACCCAACGTTCATCCATCGGGGAAAATCCATACCACAGCGTGGGCAGGTAAATAAGAAAGATGGTAGCTGCAATGATAATCAGAGGACGATTACCAAAGAGATAAGCAGGTTCTTCAGACGATTTTAAAGGCCCGGCCTGTTTTTTCATAGCATAAACGTTGAACTATTCCTCTGATTTTCCTTCCAGCACAATTACAATTTCACCTTTCACGGTCTTTGCAGAAAAGTGAGCAAGTGTTTCTTCCACTGTTCCGCGAAAAGTTTCTTCAAACATTTTGGTAAGCTCTCTCGAGACAGAAACTTTTCTTTCGGCGCCGAAATGTTCCTTGAATTCTTCCAGCGCTTTTATCACCCGGTGCGGCGATTCATAAAAAACCATCGTGCGGGTTTCTTCCGCGAGCGATTTTAATTTTGTCTGTCGTCCTTTTTTCTGCGGCAGAAACCCGACAAACACAAAAGTATCGCAAGGCAAGCCTGATTGTACAAGCGCGGGAACAAATGCTGTTGCGCCGGGAAGACATTCCACTTCAAGCCCCATTTTCAAACATTCCCTGACCAATAAAAATCCCGGATCAGAAATCCCCGGCGTGCCCGCATCACTCACCAGTGCAATTGTTTCACCGGCTTCGATCCGTTCCGCGATATAGGTTACTGTTTTATGTTCATTGTGCTGGTGATGCGCGTGAACCGGTTTTTTTATTTCGTAATGCTGCAGCAATTTTGAAGTGACGCGTGTGTCTTCGGCAAGGATCAGATCCGCCTCTTTCAAAATGCGGATCGCCCGAAGTGTCATGTCTTCGAGGTTGCCGATGGGCGTGGGAATGAGGTAAAGTTTTGGCATTTTTTCAGTAGTCGGTTTACAATAGTCGGTTTTCAGTAGTGCGTAGCCAGTATAAATATCAGCACTGACCACTCATTACTGAAAACCAACTATTGACTATTTATTTCCATCCACCCAATCGGTAAACTCCCTGAGCAGCGAAAACAGTTCTTCGAATTTGGTGAGCGGCAAAGTCTCACTTCTGTCGCAGGTATCGTGATATGCTTTTATTCCTCCCAGCGTATAAATATAAAAGCTGGGAATATTTTTTTCAGTGAAAAAATGATGATCGCTGATGGCGGCTTTTCCTCGTGGCTTTAACAGCGGAAGATAGTTCCCGGCCTGATTTAATTCCTGGAGCTTTTTAAATTCCGGCTCAAATACAGTTGCGTTCACCACAGTAATTCCTTCATCGCCCGTTCCGAGAATATCCATATTTGTAAGAAATTTTATTCTTCCCATCGGAAAAAGCGGATGCTCTACATAATAATGCGAGCCCAGCAAACCAACTTCTTCGCCACCGAACGCCATAAATACGATAGAGCAATTGGGCTTGTTGCCGGGTTGCGAATAATAGCGCGCGAGACTCAGCAACATGGCCACACCGCTTGCATTATCATTTGCGCCGGGGAAATAAACTGTTTTTCCCATCTGCCCGAGATGATCATAATGTGCAGTGAAAACAATAAACGAATCGGGATTTACTTTTCCGCGGATGTAACCAATAACATTTTGCGAATTATATTTTTTGAAAAACTTCGCACCGATGCAAATGTCGATTTCCGTTACAGCTCTGTAAGCATATTCTACCTGTATGACGGGAATTGTAGACTGGTATTGTGAAAAATCCCAGGGAGTAAGCTTGAAACAATTATCGGCCATCGGATTTGGTTTTACCGGAACAAGAATTCCTTTTACGCCAACCGGGTATTTGATGTAGTTGCTCAGAAATGCAAGCTCCGTTAAAGTGCGCACGCCGATCGTATCTACAAGTAGAAATGCTTTTTTAAGGTTCAGCTTTTTAAAAGCCGCCAGCTTCGTTTCATTATAAACGATAGCGGAATCCAGCATTACAATTTTAAAATGACCTTTTACAGAAGGAGAATTGCTGCTCACCAAAAAATGCTCGCCAGGCTGGCACACTTTTTTTTCTCCATCCGCAAACGTAAATGTCATTTCAACTTTGCCGGGAAATGTATTCACCGGGAAACCGAATTTCTGGAGGTAAGTTCCCGTAAGATTAAATGAGGTGAGTCCGAAAGATCTGTACTGGTCAGAAATATATTCCGCCGCGATCTTGTCTCCGTTTGCCACATACCCTCTTCCGTGCATCGAAGGAGAAGCAAGTGTGTCAATCACTTTTTTTGCATACTCACGATCCTGTGCATTTGCAGCAGCTGAAAAAATTAAAAAGCTAAAGAAGAAAAAATTACGGAAGGTCATAATTACGCGAAGCGACGCTTTACAATAGAATAAAAAACCTGGACCGGCTCAGCTTCCGGCGACCATTTATTTGCGGAAGAAAAATTATTTAAAACTGTTTCTGCATCTTTATATGACGCGCAGCTGTTTAATTGAGCAACCGCGTTTTCGTAATCAGATCCCGACGCATTAAAAAGACTGCGCACAAACATCAGCTTTTCATTGAAGCCGATAAATGATTTAAGCTCAGGAAATGTTTTTGCCGCTGGTGGTGGTGTGGGCGCAACAACTTCCTGTATTCTGACTTCCGGAATTGGCGGTGTGCTTTTTTCAATAACGGGAACGATTTCCGGTTGTTTAACTTCCGGGAATGTGGGCACATCCTTGTGCGTGAATGAAATTCCGGGAAAACTATTTTCCTGCGGTTTTATTTCCGGCACAAGAGGGATGATCACCGTTTTTTCTTCTTCAACCTCATTCAGGCAGGCAAGCGTTTCAATTTTTTTCGCGAGGCTGGCAGCGAGATCAGCATATTCCTGCCATTGATTTTTATTTTCTTCGCGCGAAAAGAGCCATTCCGGTTTTACAGCAGAAAGGTTTTTATGCAATTCAAGTATTTCTTTGCGAAGAAGATCTTTTGTTTCCCTGATACCTGCCATAATGGTAATCTAAAACCGCTTTTTTGATAGCTTTGCCCTAACTGAAATATTCTTTCAAAGGTACATTTTTTAAGCCTGCAGTCCCTCAGCAAAATTCGTATGTTTCTCGAAAATCCTCTTCATTCCCATAAGCGTCGCGGCTCCATCGAGGTAGTTTGCGGTTCCATGTTTTCCGGCAAGACCGAAGAGCTCATCCGTCGCCTGCGCAGGGCGAAGATCGCTAAGCTGAAAGTGGAGATTTTCAAGCCCGCTGTCGATACAAGATATGATGAGATCAAAGTAGTTTCCCACGATTCCCGCGAGATCCATTCCACGCCGGTTCCTTCTTCTTCCAACATCGTCCTGCTGGCGACCGGCGTCGATGTTGTAGGTATTGATGAAGCCCAGTTTTTCGATATGGGCCTCGTGCAGGTCTGCAACCAGCTGGCAGATTCCGGCATCCGCGTTATCGTAGCCGGTCTCGACATGGACTTTAAGGGAAATCCTTTTGGCCCGATTCCGTCTTTGCTGGCGACTGCGGAATACGTTACAAAAGTGCACGCCATCTGCATGCGCTGCGGAAATCTCGCAAATCATTCGCATCGTATTACAGGAGGAAGTGAGTTGGTGCAGCTGGGGGAGATGGATAGCTATGAGCCGCTGTGCAGGGATTGTTTTTATGAGGCGATGGAGAAGGAGCGGAAGTAAAACTTTTATAATATATATATGCCGAATACCTACACTCAAATTTATATTCACATTGTCTTTGTAGTTAAAGGAAGAGCAAATCTTGTTGCTGAAAAACATCGCGAGGAACTCCAGAAATATATTACTGGGATTGTATCGAATCGCGGACAAAAGTTAATTGCAATCTATTGCATGCCTGATCATACGCACGTTTTTGTAGGGTTGAAGCCCACAATTAATATTTCAGACCTTACACGCGACATGAAAGCAGGCGCATCGAAATTTATAAGTGATAATAAATGGATTGCAGGAAAGTTTTCATGGCAAGAGGGATTCGGCGCGTTTTCGCATTCCAATGATCGTGTAAGCATTGTAGCGAATTATATTCATAATCAAAAAGAACATCACGCGAAGAAGTCATTTAGGACAGAGTATCTTGAATTGTTGAAGGAGTCGGATATTGAATATGATGAGAAATATTTGTTTGAGTGGATTGACTAACCGGCAATTTCTCCTCTTGATCGGGATTTGTATTAGCAGGAGGGAACAGGTCGCCCCTACAGGGCTTTTATCGGCAGGGAGACACATAGGCCGCTCCTACATTGCTTTTATCGGTTGGGGGACACTTAGGTTATAGATAGGTCGCCCCTATGGGAATGTAAAAGTGGCGATGGCATTTTGCAAAACAGCCCCATAGGGGCGACCTGTCTTTAACCGAAATGACAAGCATTATCCTGAGCCCTGTAGGGGCGACCTGTTCTACCCACCGCAATTTTTGTTTTTACCTTTGATCTTTCTCAACAGACAAAACGCCTAACTTCATCACCATTGACCTATACCCTCTCCGATACCGGCCGCATCCTTGGCGCAACACAAACACTCATCAGCAATGATGGCCCGGTAAGATCGTTGCTTATTGATAGTCGCAACCTCACGCAGACGGACGGCGTTCTGTTTTTTGCCATCAAAGGAGAAAGGCATGATGCGCATGAATTTCTGCCGGCGATCTATGCAAAAGGGATACGGAATTTTGTGGTGAATGAATTGCCGGCAAATGCAGAGATCGAATTTGCAGATGCGAATTTTCTTGTGGTAAATAATACACTTGAAGCGTTGCAGCAGCTTGCGGCGCATCACCGGAAACAATTTACTTATCCTGTTATCGCCATTACCGGAAGTAACGGAAAAACAATTGTCAAAGAATGGCTCTGGCAATTGCTGCGCGATGATTTTTCGATTGTGCGTAGCCCGAAGAGCTATAATTCGCAGGTGGGAGTTCCTCTTTCGGTATGGCAGATGGAAGCGTCGCAGAACCTCGCCATTTTTGAAGCCGGCATTTCCCGTTTGGGCGAGATGGAAAAGTTGCAAGCCATTCTAAAGCCAGACATCGCGGTGCTCACAAATATCGGAACCGCGCACGATGAAAATTTTTCAGGTAAGGATCAGAAATTAAGCGAGAAGATAAAAGTATTGAAAGGCGCCGGAACAATTATCTGCTGTAAAGATGATGCTGCTGTTTTTTCAAAAGTCAAAGGAGAAGCCGGCAACAGTAAAGTATTTTCCTGGTCGCGAAAAACAAAAGCAGATCTGCAGATTGCACGCGTGACGAAGGAAAAGAACGAAACAATTATTCAGGGAATCGCCAACAATCATTTTTCAACTATCCGCATTCCTTTTACGGATGATGCTTCTGTAGAGAACGCGATCCATTGCTGGTCCGTGCTTTTACATCTTGGCACCAGCGGCGAAACCATTGCATCGCGCATGCAGCAATTGATTCCCGTAGCAATGCGGCTCGAGCTTAAAGAAGGAGTGAATAATTGTTCCGTGATCAACGACAGTTACAATTCTGATTTAGGATCACTTTCTGTTGCGCTTGATTTTCTTAACCAGCAGCAGCAATATCCGAAACGTACTTTAATTCTTTCCGATATACTTCAAAGCGGGAAAGAAGAAAAGGAATTGTATCTCGAAGTCGCGCAGCTGATAAAAGGCAAAGGCATTAACCGCCTGATCGGCATCGGTGAATCAATTTCAAGAATGAAAGATGTTTTCGGGGAAATGGAAAAAACATTTTACCCGGCAACGGCTGATTTTCTCTCGGAATATCACAATGGATTATTTCACAATGAAACCATCTTGCTGAAAGGCGCGCGTGTTTTTGGATTTGAAGCGATCAGTAAAATAATTCAGCAAAAAGCGCATGAGACCGTTCTCGAAATTGATCTCAACGCGCTCGTGCATAACCTGAATTTTTTCAAATCGCGGTTAAATCCCGGAACGAAGCTGATGGCGATGGTGAAAGCATTCTCCTATGGCAGCGGCAGCTTCGAGATCGCGAATGTGCTGCAATTTCATCGTGTCGATTATCTCGCGGTTGCGTATGCCGATGAAGGAATTGAATTGCGCAAAGCTGGAATTACAATTCCGGTCATGGTGATGAACCCGGAAGAGCAGAGCTACGATGCAATGATCCGTTACAATCTTGAGCCGGAAATTTTTTCATTCCGCGTCCTTCAATTGTTCGATGAAGCAGCAAAACGTTACCGCATCCGCCATCCCGGACAAGCGCCTGTAGCGGTGCATGTAAAGTTCGATACCGGTATGCGCAGGCTTGGTTTTGGCGAAGAGGAATTGAACGAACTCATTGTGCGTTTGCAAAACAGCCGCGACCTTGTTATCCGGTCTGTATTTTCTCATCTCGCCGCAAGCGATGAAGCGGAGCATGATGATTTTACGCGCAGGCAAATAAAATTATTCATGACGATGAGCGATGCGCTGCAAAAGCATTTCACTTATCCTGTTTTCCGCCATATTCTTAATTCCGCAGGCATTCTCCGTTTTCCCGATGCGCAGCTGGAAATGGCACGGCTCGGAATTGGCTTATATGGAATTGCGGCAACAGAAGAAGAGCAGAAAAATCTGAAAAATGTAAGCACGCTCAAGACGACGATCTCGCAATTAAAAAATGTTCCCAAAGGCGAAAGCATCGGTTACAGCCGAAAAGGAATTGCGAAAGAGAACATGAAGATCGCAATCGTACCGATCGGTTATGCCGATGGATTAAGCCGCAAGCTTAGCAACGGTGTGGGGAAAATGTTCCTCAACGGAAAAGCAGTTCACGTGGTCGGAAATGTGTGCATGGATATGTGTATGCTCGATGTGAGCGGGGTAAATTGCGCGGAAGGCGATGAAGTAATTGTATTCGGACAGGATTACCCGATCACCGATCTTGCCAATGATATGCAGACGATTGCATACGAAGTGCTCACCAATGTCAGCCGCCGGGTGAAGCGCATTTATTTCCAGGAATAATTTAACAGAAAGTCTGCCTTCCGTTTTCGTATTCAGTGGGTATGATTATTGCGCCCGTATTGATATATTAATACGCATCGTTATGAAATTAGCAGGTATAATAGTTATGGTGCTCAGCCTCGGTTTAATGAGCTCATCATTTCAGGGCGGAAAAAAAGTTGCCACCTACGAAGATTGTTTTACAGTAACGTTGCAGACAAAAGGTCAATACGATAAAACTGATCCGGCCTGTATTGAAATGAAGTGGAGGAATGACTGCACGACGAAAATGGATTTGAAATATGCGTTCGAGCAGCATAATGGATTGTGGACGATTGGTTCTAAAGATGATATTGCACCCAATGAAGAAATAGGATCATCCTGCGCGAAAGCGACTGGCATTTCCCGCATCTGGGCACGACCAAGTTCGGAAAGAGCAACCATTCTTTTTCCGACGAATGAAGAGATCATGAGTGGGAAAGCGAAATAAATTTGCAACGCTTTCCAGTATTAGTGTAACAAGTAAAGAGGCGCTCATTTATGGGCGCTTTTTTATTTTTGGCTGAGGGAGCAGTGAATTTTTTTTTCGTTCAGAAGCATTGCAACCCGCTATTCATTGCAAGTCCTCCCATGAAGTAGCGCAGAAAAAGCGCACTTCATAGTCCGGGCTTTTCATTGCTATCGGGGCTATTCAGGGAGTGTATCATGCTAAGGAGAGAAACCCGCAAGGCCGGGCGCTACAGGTCACCTCTACCGGCAATGTCATTAATTTAAGCACGCTGCGTAAAGCTGTGTTATCGTTTCGCTCCTATGGAGCTTGGGAAAAGTGAGAGTTTTTTGGGGTAGTAATATTTCGCTCCTATGGAGCTTCATGTTTGGGCAACATTCCCTAGTAACTGATTATTCCTTAATATCAACCAAAATTTTAAATGGGCACCTTAATTTAATGACATTGCCCTACGGGGTTTATATTTTGGTTGATTTGAGTTTGATTACAGGCAGGTCGCTCAATGGGGACTGAGCGACATTTATGAGGAGACTGACTCATTGGATTTTTTGAGATGGTAGTTTTGATCTGCAACTTAAACGCACCACGAAAACTTCCTTAGCCCCGGCTGCAACGGAAAGCGCGGAGCGAGCAAAAGAAAATGCGGACTATTAGCAAATGTTTCCTGCGAGCCCGTACTTGCAGTGGAAGACGGGACAGGTGAAAATTTAATGTCCCCGTTGTTCCGCTTCTCATTGAGCTGCTGATATTATTTCTACATTTTTTCTTACGCACTCACCTTTTGTAATGCAAAACCTGTGTGTGATTTGCCTATCTTTCAATTGGCAATAACATTAATTCATGTATTATTCTACCCGGCGAATTTTTATTCTGCTTGCGGCTTTGTTGTTTGTAACGACAGGAGCGTACGCGCAAACTTTTTGGATGCAAAGTGCCGGTGGTCCTACCATCGACCAGGGAATGGATGTTGCTGTTGATGGCGCGGGCAATACATATGTAACCGGTTATTTTACTTCTGCTGCTGCTTTTGGCTCCACAACATTAAGCTCGTCGGGAATTGATGATGTGTTTCTTGCAAAATTAGGAACGAACGGATTGTATGTGTGGGCAGTGAAAGCAGGTGGCGTAAATTCTGATCGCGCACTTTCTATAAAAAGTGACGCCGCAGGAAATAGTTATATCACAGGATATTTTTATGGAAGCGCGACATTTGGCTCTACGACAATTAATTCAGCCGGCGCGCAGGATATTTTTATTGCGAAGTATGACAACGCAGGTGTTTGCCTCTGGGCTAAAAGTGCAGGCGGCGCGGGCGCGGATATCGGAAACGGAATTACAGTGGATGGTTCAGGAAACGTAATTGTTACCGGTGAATTTGCAGGCAATGCTTCTTTCGGCAGCACATCTTTAAATAGCCAGAACGGCAGCACCGATGTATTTACCACTAAGCTTGACGGTAGCGGAAATTTTGTGTGGACAAAACAAGGTTCGGCATCGCAGACCGACCGCGGGCTTGATGTGGATTGTGATGCTTCGGGGAATGTATATATCACAGGGCAGTTTTCCGATACGATCACGTTTGATGTTCAGCATTTGAACAATATGCTCAATGCTGTTTTTGTGGTGAAATATAATCCGGCAGGTGTGGAGCAGTGGTTCAGAAAGATTGGCGGCGGCGCGGTGAATATTTCAAATTCCATTGCTTGTGATAACGCGGGCGGAATTTATCTCACAGGAGATTTCCAGGGAACGCTCAGCTTTTTCGGAACGAGCACCACCACATTAAGCGCGACGTATATAAACAGAATTTTTATTGCGAAATACGACGCGTCGGGTGGATTAACGTGGAGCGTTGCGGAAAGTTCAGATTCTCCATTGACAGCGCGGAGCATTACGACCAACGGAACAAGTGTTTTTATCGGCGGACATTTTAAATGCAGCTTTGATACTTATAGCGCACAATACGGAACCGGGCTTTTTAACAGC
>JALYQL010000354.1 GCA_030855855.1 Bacteroidota bacterium
CGGGCAGCCTGTAGCGATCACATCCGGATTTAATTCCAATGCTTCGCCGGTTCTTTCCACATTCACTTCCTTATCGCCTTTTTCTGCTTCTTTAAACATCTGCGCTCCACCGGCGCCGCAGCATAATCCGTTTTGTTTGCTGCGTTTCATTTCGGCTAATTCAACATCAAGCTTTTCAATGACTGAACGCGGAGCTTCATAAATATTATTTCCACGACCGAGATAACACGGATCGTGAAAGGTGATTTTTTTTCCTTTAAATTCGCCGCCCTGCACTTTTAATTTTCCGGCATCGATCAATTCCTGAACGAGCTGTGTGTGGTGGATCACTTCATAGCTTCCGCCAAGATCTGGATATTCGTTCTTGATCGTATTGAAACAATGCGGGCAGCCGGTCACGATCTTTTTCACGTTGTAACCATTGAGCACCGTGATATTATTCATCGCCTGCATCTGGAAAAGAAATTCGTTGCCGGCACGTTTCGCAGGATCGCCGGTGCAGCCTTCTTCTGTTCCAAGCACAGCAAATTTTATTCCGACATGATCAAGAATGCGCACAATTGCTTTCGTGATTTTTTTCGCACGATCATCGAAGCTGCCCGCGCAACCTACCCAGAAAAGAATTTCAGGAGTTTCACCTTTGGCCATCATTTCGGCCATTGTCGGGACGTGAATTGGTTCGCTCATTTTTATCTGCGTAATCTGTGTAATCTGTTGCTACTTTTCAAATACCTGTATTGTTTCTTCACGTTCCACCAGCTCCGTAAATCTGCCGGTATAACGTGTTGCTCTTACCATGTGATTATCGATCCAATGATAATTTCCTCCGCGTGGTTTTCCCATCAGCAAACCATGCCACTGAAAACCATTTTTCTTCAGCCACATTTCAGTCACTTCACGATGTGCTTCTGTTCGCGAAGTGAAGAAAGTGATAATATGTCCTTCAGCAAACCATTTATTAATTGTTTCCAATGCTTCCGGATAAAGAGCAGCATCAATCATACGCTCCGGCTCTTCATTCGGAATATCATCGCAAATTGTTCCGTCAATATCGATCAGGAAGTTTTTGACATCAGCAGGCAGCACAGGTGAAATCTTCTTCCCGTTTTCTTTCGTCTCAACTAATTTCAGCTCATTCATTTCCTTCATTATTATTGACTAATGACCAGTGACTATTGACCAATGACTATTCCTTAGCCCAGTTCAATCTGTCCATCTGAGAAAACTGCCAGGGCGCGGCATTGTTCTCAATATTCGTCATCATCATGTTCAGCTCATTCGGCGCGGCTGATTGTTCCATCACCTGGAAACGACGCAGATCCATAATGATCGAAAGCGGATCAATATTCACAGGACATTCCTGCACACATGCATTACACGAAGTGCAGGCCCAGATTTCTTCGCCGGTGATATAATCGCCGAACAAAGATTTTCCATCTTCCACAAATTTCCCTGCATTCTTATCCATGTTCTTCCCCACTTCTTCCAGACGATCACGCGTATCCATCATGATCTTACGCGGAGAAAGTTTTTTGCCTGTGATATTCGCAGGACAAGACGAAGTGCAGCGACCACATTCTGTGCACGAATACGCATCCATCAATTGTTTCCACGAAAGATCCTGAACATCTTTTGCACCGAAAGGTTGCGGTGTTTCAGGAGGCGGCGGCGGAACAAAAGAAGGATCGAGCATCGCTTTCACTTCTGTGGTTACCGATTCAAGATTCGTGAATTCACCTTTTGGTTCTAAATTGGAATAATACGTATTCGGAAACGCAAGAAGAATATGCAGATGTTTGGAATACGGAAGATAATTGAGGAAGAACATAATTCCCACGATGTGGAACCACCAGGTAAAACGTTCGGCCATCACAAGCGATTCCGGCGACGCATCAGAGAATAACGACGCGAGCTGGCTGCTGATCGGGAATGCAGACGCAGAAAGTCCGGCATCGTAATGGCCGTATTGCAATTGCTGTAATCTGAAATCGGCGGCGTTCATGAAAATAAACGCGGTCATCAAAAGCATTTCAGTGATAAGAATATAATTCGCATCTGATTTCGGCCAGCCGTTGAGCTCTTTCATCACCAGGCGTTTTACATTCGCTACATTTCTGCGCAGGAAAAAAACAAGACAACCGAGGAAAACAAGCACCGCGAGAATTTCAAATGTCGCAATGAGAAATGTATAAAGCGGTCCGAGAAAAGAAAGAACTCTGTGCGTTCCGAAAATTCCGTCGATGAGAATTTCCACAACTTCAATATTGATGATGATAAATCCGACATAGACAAAAATGTGCATGATTGCCGGTAATGGCCGCGACACCATTTTAGATTGGCCGAGCGCGACACGCATCATTGTTTTCCAGCGGAGAGGTTTGTTATCGTTGCGATCGAGCGGGCGGCCGATGAAAATATTCCTGCGGATCTTGCGCACGTTAATCGTGAACAGCACAGATCCTGCAATGAGAAGAAGGGCAAAAATAATATTGGTAATATATTCCATTCGCGATTGCCGGTGTGCTTAAGATTGTTCTTCGTGAATACCGCTAAGGTGTCGTCCCGGGCGGAGGCGGTGTTGTACTTTTCTTTGGCTTTTTATCACGACCAAAAACTGAGAAGTATCTTTTCGGATGCTCTTTCAGGTCGATCAATAAAGCTTCGAGCGCTTCGTTGGTTTTTGTAAGATCAGTGTAAAGCTTTTTGTCGTTGATCAGCATTCCCACTGTTCCTTCTCCTTTATTGATCTTATCCATGATGACGGCTGCTCTTGCCATTACCGAGCTTGAGCTGTCGATCACTGCTTTGAGCTGCGACTTAGCAACACTATCACTGATGTTCGCGAAATTATTTATTGCTCTTGAAAGCGGTTCGTTGTTATTGGCAAGGTTTGTTGAGATGGATTGTATTTTGACAAGAATATCGGAGAAACGCGCAGATTGTGCAGCTACCATTGTATCCAGGCGGAACGAAGTTTTTTCAAACGTTGCGAGTGAATTCCTGATGCTGGTAAAGCTTGCCGTAAGATCTTCGCGGGCGCTTTCGTCCATCACTGCCTGGAAAACCTGCACGACAGAATCGACTGATGAAACAAGACTTTCCAGCTTTTTCTTCAATGGAATTACCATCGCGCTGACCTGTTCTTTAATTCCTTGCTCATTCGTACCAATAAGAGTGTCTTTATCTCCCACAGGTTTTCCGCCAGAACGTGTAGTTATACGTATTGCTTTATAACCTAAAAGTCCGTCGCTGAATATTTCGCAGAAAGAGCTGTCTGTGATAATAGCATTTTCGTCCGTGACAATAAAGTGAACAATAAGTTTATTGGTTTTCGGATCGAGCTTCACATCGCGCACCGTGCCGATCTTGAAACCGTTTACCATTACCGTATTGTTGGAGGTCAGTCCATCCACGTTATCATAGATCGCGTAGAGGTCTGTATTGGTAGAAAAAATATCACGCCCTTTCAGGAAGTTGAATCCGTAAACAGTGATGGCAATGGCCACAACGACAACTATTCCGGTCTTGATTTCTTTGGTCAATTTCACGGAAACAAATTTACGAATTACGATGTACGAAATACGATGTGGGATGTACGAAGTATGATGGACGATTACAAAATAACATTGCCTTTCCTTTAAAATCGCACATCGTAATTCGTAATTCGTACATTTTCAGCAGACAATAGACTAATAATCAATCACTTCCCCCCGCTAAACTTTTTCGCCTCTTCCAAAGTCAACCTTTTACCATTGGAATCAAAAACCACAACAAACGCTTCAGGAAAACCGTTTTTTCGCAATTCATTCTGCCGTTTTACAGCTTCAGCCTGCGTTTTATAGCTTCCGGCAGTGTACTTATAAGAACCTTTTGATTCGTAATGCCAGGTGTCGGTGAGACCTTTTAATTGCGGTGCATTTTCCTTTAACGCTTTATCGGAAGAAATGATCTGGACGCGATAAACAACTGTTACCGCTTTGGGTTCCACCATTACCACTACTTTATCTGTGTCGACGGGAACTTTTAAAGCTACTGTATCTTTTTTGGGAACAACGGTTTTTAATGTGTCTGTTTTGGGTTTGACGACAGCTTTGGGATTGGCATAATTCACCGGCTTACGTAATCCTGCTGTGTCAGAAGATTCGGGCTGATACGGTTTCATTTTTTCAATTTCATCCGTATACACTTTAGTATTTCCTTCCAGCTCATCTTTCCATTTCCTGAATGCTCGGAAAATGCTTGCGGCCATGTGCTTCTGTCCTTTTTCGAGACTCAGAAATTTTTCCTCCTGTGGATTTGTTAAAAAACCGGTTTCAATAAGCACAGATGGCATGCTGGTTTTCCAAAGCACAAGAAATCCAGCCTGTTTCACACCATCATCATCGCGGCCGGCTGCAGTCGAAAACTGGGACTGGCATAATTCCGCGAAACGCAGGCTTTCTTTGAGATATTCATTCTGGTAAGTGCTGAAAATAATTTCCGCTTCGTCCGAATTAATATCGAGGTTGTAATTTTTTTCGTAATTCTCTTCCAGCAATACCGCGTCATTTTCTCTTTTCGCTACATCAAGATTTCCATCTGTTTTATGTAAACCCATAACATAAGTTGCAGAGCCATGAGCCGTTTCATTGCAGACATCATGCGGCTTCCCGTCTTTACCTTTTTTTCTCACACATGCAGAATTACAATGAATGCAGATAAAAATATCGGCATGATTACGATTGGCAATAGCAGCACGTTCATTCAATTCAACAAACACATCTGTGCTGCGCGTGTAAACAACTTTAATGTCCGGATAATTCGCTTCAATGTATTTTCCAAGCCTCAGTGAAACTGCCAGCGCGACATCTTTTTCTTTTACAAGATCGCCATGACAGCCGGGATCTTTTCCGCCATGACCCGGATCGATACAAACCACTTTGATCTGTTTCCTCTCTGGTCTGATTATTGTTGCAAACGACGCCGTAAGCAACAGCACGGTTGCCGTCACCAAAAGGATAATAAAGGGATTTTTAGCAATTCTTCGCACTAAAAACATAACGCGGAAAGAGTCTTTTTATTTAGTTTTGTCCGAAGGGTCTTTCGGATAAATCCTTCTGACACAGACAACTCATCTGAGCTCATTAAGCAAAAATACCGCCAAACCTTGCCCTTCTTCCCTAAGCCATTCCTACTTTTCAGCCGCTTTTTGTTAATAAGCGCACTGTTATCAGGCTTTGGCGTGAGATTACAGGCACAAACCGATAGCATTCGCGATTCCACTTCCGGAATGTATACTATTAAAGGTGCTACAGCCGCTCCCCCTGCCCGCCTCGGCACGACCTTAAAAGATCTTGTCATTTACAGCTCGCAGGATTCCATGCTCTTTGATCTTGTGGAGCAAAAGGTTTACCTCTACGACAGCGCCGGGGTAGATTACCAGGACGTTAAGCTGCGGGCGGATTTTATCGAGATCGACTTTAAGAACAGCGTTGTCTGTGCGTATGGAAGAAAGGACAGCGATGGTGTGTACATCGAAAAAGCGATGATCACGCAAGCCGATCAGACTTTTTATGGCAACCAGCTTTGCTTCAATTTTGAAACGGGAAAAGGCCTGGTTTCGGAGGTAAATACGGAACAAGGCGGCGGATTTTTGCTGGCAGATGCGGTGAAAAAAGATACCGGCGGAATTATTTATGGCTATCACGGGCAATTCACCACCTGCGACCGTCCCGATCATCCGCACTATGCGATCCGCGCTAAAAAAATGAAAATTATCCAGAATGATAAGATCATAACAGGTCCGGCTTACCTGGAAATTTCAGACGTTCCGACACCGCTTGCTGTTCCGTTCGGATTTTTTCCGAATAAGAAAGGACGTAAATCAGGAATACTTATCCCGACGTATGGTGAATCTCCGTCGCTTGGATTTTTCCTGAAAGACGGCGGATATTACTGGGGCATCAGCGATAAAATGGACATGGCGATCCGCGGTGATATTTATTCGAAAGGAAGCTGGGGCGCTAAATTGTACACCAATTATAAAGTGCGTTACAAATACAGCGGCAATGTCAATCTCAAGTTTGCAAGAATTCTCACCGGCGATCGGGAATTACCAACGACACGCATCATCCGCAACGACTTTTTTGTTAATTGGTATCACACACAGGATCCGAAATTCAATCCTTCCATCCGTTTTTCGGCGAATGTGAATGCAGGAACAAGCACGTACAATTCCATTAACGCAAACAACGCGACAGATTATCTCTCCAATATTTTTTCATCGAATGTTACAGCATCAAAATCATGGAAGTTCGGTGTGTTGTCTGCCAATCTTCGTCACTCTCAAAATACGCAAACGCACAATGTCGACATGACCATCCCGCAGGTTGCATTTTCGTTGAATCGTTTTTACCCGTTTAAAAATCCAAAGAGCGTAACGAATAAATGGTACGACAAGATCGGCGTTTCGTACAACTCTGAATTTCAAAACAACCTCAATATCGGCGACACCATGTTCCGCAAAGAATATCGTCCGCAGATTAAAGATTATTTCCGCAATGGAATCCGCCAAAGCCTTCCTGTTTCGACTTCGTTCAATGTCTTGAAACATTTTACGTTGACACCGGCTTTGACTGCGAATTCAGTAACACAATTCAGAACGATCGAAAAAACATGGACCGGAACTGAAGTTGATATTGACACGATAAACGGCGCAAAAATAAATTTTGACTGGAATGCAAGCGTCGCGCTGACCACCCGCGTTTACGGTAGTTATAATATGCGCGGCAGCCGTTTTACAGTAATCCGTCATACCATCACGCCGAATATTTCCTTCACCTACATGCCCGATTTCACACAGGAGAAATATGGTTTTTATAAATCTGTTCAGACTACTTCTGCGGGACTGATCGGAAAATATTCGATCTATGAAGGTGGCATTTATGGCTCATCGCCGCAAGGAAAATTAGGCTCGATCGGGTTTAATGTGCTGAACACTTTTGAAGGGAAGCGCAGACCTGATCCGACAGATTCATCAGGCGTTGTACAACGTGTTTCACTGATCGACGCGTTGAATGGAGGTTTCTCCTATAACCTGATGGCCGAACACTTCAACTGGTCTTATCTCACCGCCGGACTGCGCATGAAGCTTTTCAAAAAGATCGATCTCAACGCTTCCATCCAGGCTGATCCGTACAAGCTCAGCGCGGAAGGATTGCGTATCGAACGTTTTGAATGGCGCGACAAAAAAAGAATTGCACGTCTGACCGGCGCGAACATGACCATCGGAACGAGCCTGCGAAAAGGCGGCATCGCTTCTTCTACCGAACGCGCTTCGGGAAGAGGAACTGAAGCGGAGCTCAACATGATCAATTCAAATCCGAATGGTTACGTTGATTTTAATATTCCGTGGAGCCTCAACATCAGCTTTACGTTGAATTATTCAAAACCGCTGGGCACAGAAACATTTACACAGACCTTACATGTTGGTGGCGATATCAACGTCACACCAAAATGGAAAGTCGGATTTGATTCCAATTACGATCTCCAGCACGGACAATTCGCGTATGCTTCCCTCAACGCTTACCGCGATCTTCATTGCTGGGAATTGCAATTTAACTGGATCCCGTTCGGCGTGCGCCAGAGCTACAACATTACGATAAACGTAAAGTCAGCCGTTCTCCAGGATCTTCGCATGACAAGGAAACGCGATTGGTATGATTTTTCAGGAAGGTAGTAGGTGGTCAGTAGTCAGTAATATTATTTAGAACTGAAAACTGACTACTGAAAACTGACTACTGAAAACAGTTTTCTATCTTAGCGGAACAAATCATCTCTCCATGAAAAAAATTCTTCCCGCGCTGCTCATCGCTTCTCTTTTCACGTTAACCATTGTTGCATTTACCTCAGGTGAAAATCCGAAAGTGAAGCCGAATGATACTGATTCAACGGTTATCGCTAAATTTTACCAGGAAGGATATGCGGGCTCAGGAGCGTATGATGCGCTGAAAGGTTTGTGTGAAAAAGCGCCGCGGCGTTTGTCGGGTTCGGCGGGTGCGCAGGTGGCAGTGGAATATATGGCGCAGGTGATGCGTGATGCGAAGTTCGACAAAGTGTGGCTGCAGCCTTGTATGGTTCCGCATTGGGAACGTGGAGCGCCGGAAACAGGCGAGATGATTGTGACCGCAAAAGGAAACAAAACATTAAAAATAAAAGCAAATGTCTGCGCGTTGGGCGGATCAGAAGGAACAGCAGAAAACGGGTTGACTGCCCAGGTTGTTGAAGTGAGCTCTTTCGAAGAATTAGAAAAGCTCGGAAGAAAAAACATAGAAGGTAAAATTGTTTTTTACAACCACCCGTTCGACGACAGGAAAGTTTCTACGTTCCATGCCTATGGTGAAGCTGTACAATACCGTTGGCAGGGGCCGCCTTCTGCTGAAAAATTTGGCGCGGTAGGTTGCCTCGTTCGCTCCTGCACAAGTTCACTTGATACATTTCCGCATACAGGAACAATGCGCGCCGATTCACTCCGTGCTAAAATTCCTTCAGCTGCTATTTCAACAATGGATGCCGAAGCGTTGCACAAATGGCTTGGCACGAATCAGCCTGTTATGTTTACGCTGAAGATGAGCTGCAAATGGTTCGCCGATGTGAAATCCTACAATGTGATTGGTGAAATCACCGGCAGCGAACATCCGGAACAAGTGATCGTTGTGGGCGGACATCTCGACGCGTGGGATTTGAGCGAAGGCGCACATGATGATGGCACTGGTGTGACCGGATCTTTTGAAGCAGTGCGTCTTTTCAAAGTCCTCGGCATTCGTCCGAAACATACAATTCGTTGCGTTTGTTTTATGAATGAAGAAAATGGTGGCCGCGGCGGACAGGCGTATGCAGATTCAGCAGCAGCGAAAAAAGAAAAACATATCGCCGCAATTGAATCTGATGCGGGGGGATTTACTCCACGAGGTTTCGGATTGGAAATGACTGCTGATCAAAAGAAAAAAGTGCAGGGCTGGTCGGTGCTTTTCTATCCATACGGCGTATATGACTTTACCCAGGGCGGCGGCGGAGCGGATATTGGTCCTTTATCCGAACAGGGCACTCCGCTTTTAGGCTTACACCCCGACGGTTCGCGTTATTTCGATTACCACCACACGGAAGATGATCTTTTCAAAAATGTAAACCGCCGGGAATTACAAGCCGGTGCTGCGTCGATGGCAGCAATGATTTACCTGATTGATAAATACGGATTGTAAAGGGGGTACGAATTACGAATCTGTACCCTTCGTATATTCGTACTGATTCGTAATTCGTAACCTTTATCGTAATTCGTACCCTTTTCTCTATATCCACATAAATAAAACCTATTCCGCATTACGCGATTTCTCACTACTTTTGATACAGATAATTCATAAATACATACCCGTCACGGCGGATAAAAAATTAAATCCTATGGCAATTGAAATCACTGATGCCAACTTTGAAGAATTGGTAACAAAATCTACACAACCTGTGCTCGTTGACTTCTGGGCAGAATGGTGCGGACCTTGCAGAATGGTTGGTCCTATCGTAGAAGAAATTTCTAAGGAATACGAAGGTAAAGCAGTCGTTGGAAAAGTAGATGTCGACAGCAATCCGAATATCTCCATGCAGTTCGGTATTCGTAACATCCCGACCATTCTTTTCTTTAAAAACGGCCAGGTTGTAGACAAACAAGTCGGCGCAGCGCCAAAAGCAACTTTAACAGAAAAGCTCAACGCGCAGATGTAATTTGCATTAGCATAAAACAGTAAAAGGCGATTCTTCAGGATCGCCTTTTTTGTTTCCGAAACACAGGAATTGCGAAATGAAAATTGAGAAAATTCGAGATTGCGAGGAACGACGCATCGTCTATTCAAAAATGGGTCTAAAGCCCTTTTTTATCTTCACTCCATAGCCCCGGCCTGAAGGCGCAGGGCTATTAATTTATCTATTCCCCATTTCCTAATTTCCTATCGAGCGCAGCCGAGATATCCATTTTCCCATTTTTAATTGGTAATTGGTAATAAGGTAATTGGTAATTTTACACTATGGCCCTCAATCATCAGGAACTTCAACAATTCACGCATCTTGAGCTGCTTGCGCGGCAGGTGGTGGAAGGTTTTATTACAGGCCTGCATAAAAGTCCTTTTCATGGTTTTTCTGTTGAGTTTGCCGAACACCGTTTGTACAACAGCGGTGAACCAACTAAGCATATTGACTGGAAGCTTTACGGCAAAACCGACAAGATGTTTATCAAGCGGTATGAAGAAGAAACCAATCTTCGCTGCCACCTTGTGATCGACCATTCTTCTTCCATGTATTTCCCGATGCCTGAAAAAGGCAAGAAAGAAGTGCTGAACAAGATTACTTTTTCGGTGCAGTGTGCAGCGGCGATAGCGGAGCTTTTGAAAATGCAGCGTGATGCTGTGGGACTGAGTGTTTTTGCAGAAGAAGTGGAAGTGCACACACCGGCAAGAAGCAGCAATGTTCATCATAAGCTGCTTTTCAGCGAGATGGAAAAATTGCTGGAGCCGTTGAAGCCGGATGTAAAAAAGAAAACATTTGCCGTGGAAGCCCTCCACCAGATCGCTGAAAGCATTCATAAACGTTCGCTCGTGATTATTTTCAGCGATATGTTTGATTCCAGAACAGGATCGGACGAGCTTTTTTCGGCGTTGCAGCATTTGCGTCACAACCGACATGAAGTAATACTTTTCCACGTGACCGACAAACGCCACGAAATGGAATTCGACTTCGATAACCGCCCATATACCTTTGTGGATATGGAATCGGGCGAAGAAGTGAAAGTGCAGCCGAATGAAATAAAAGCGACTTACCTCCACTCTATTAATGAGTTTAAGCACGAACTCAAGCTGCGTTGCGGGCAATACCGCATTGATTTCGTGGAAGCCGACATTAATGAAGGTTTTAAGCAAGTGCTGCTTCCGTATCTTATGAAGAGAACACGCATGCTGTAAGAGATTTGGTGATTTAATAACTGGGTGATTTGGTGATTTAATGACTGGGTGACGGGGGATTTTCGCCCGGCTCAGCCCACTTAATTTTACTCAATTTTTTACCACAATTTCTCCTTCCTCTTCAATCACCTAGTCACCCAATCACCCAGTCATTAAATCCCCCAGTCACCAAATCCCTTCCACTACTATCTTTATTTTGGGCAGAAAGGATAACGGCAATAAGAAACATATACCTTTGACGCTGCTTTTAATAACGCGAAATGTCTAATCACGACAGCGTCCACAGCAAGGTTACTGCCGCCGGTCTCCTTGTTACACTTGGAATTATCTTCGGCGATATCGGGACTTCCCCACTGTATGTGCTTAAGGCCATCGTTGGAGAGAAGCCTATTGATATCGAGACCGTTTTAGGCGGAGTTTCCTGCATCTTCTGGACACTCACTTTGCAGACTACTATAAAGTATGTTATTCTCACGCTCCGGGCCGATAATAAAGGTGAGGGCGGAATTTTTGCCTTGTACACCCTGGTCAAAAAGACAAAAGTAAAATGGCTTTTATATCCTGCGCTGATCGGTGGAAGCGCTGTAATTGCTGAAGGAATTATTACTCCGCCGATTTCTGTTTCTTCCGCCGTGGAGGGTTTGCATATGACAGAAATGTTCCGCAACCTTGAAACGGTTCCGATCATCATTGCCATTATCGCTGCATTGTTTTTCCTTCAGCAATTCGGAACCAATTTTTTAGGCCGCTTTTTCGGACCGATCATGCTCATCTGGTTTACGATGATCGGCGTGCTTGGCTTCCACCAGCTGGTTGACTCGCCTTCTGTTTTAAAAGCACTTAATCCATATTACGCTTATAATTTATTGACCAATCACCCCGAAGGATTCTGGCTGCTGGGTGCCGTTTTCCTTTGTACAACCGGGGCCGAAGCATTGTATTCCGACCTTGGACATTGTGGCCGCAAAAACATCCGCATCTCCTGGATATTTGTAAAAACAATGTTGCTGATCAATTATTTCGGTCAGTCGGCATTCCTGATTTCAATGGATGGACAAATCCTTCATGAAAATCAGAATCCGTTCTATATGATCATGCCGGAGTGGTTCCTGCCTGCAGGTATCGCCATCGCTACAGCCTCAACTATTGTTGCCAGCCAGGCCCTCATCAGCGGATCCTTTACGTTGATCAATGAAGCAATGCGCCTCAACTTCTGGCCAAAAGTGCGAATCAAATATCCTACAGCATTACGCGGGCAGCTTTACATTCCTTCCATCAACTGGCTCCTGATGATAGGATGCATTGGTGTTGTTCTTTACTTCCAGGAATCAAAAAAAATGGAGGCGGCATATGGTCTTACGATCATCCTCGGTATGTTGATGTCTTCCCGACTCCTGGTGTATTTCATGCGCATCAAACATTATAACAAGATCTTCATCTATTGGTTTATTTTCACCTATCTTATTATTGAGCTCGCTTTTGTGGTGGCCAATATGAAAAAATTCGCAGACGGCGGTTGGATCAGCTTAATGATTGCAGCGGTTTTGTTTACTGTAATGTATTGCTGGCAGATGGCGAGGAAGATCAGGAACCGTTATCTCGAATTTGTCAAGCTGGATGATTACCTGCCAACGCTGAATGAGCTGAGCCAGGATATGAGCATTCCAAAATATGCTACTCATCTTGTGTACCTCACCAGTGCGGATAACCCGGATGAAATTGAATCCAAGATCATTTATTCCATTTTACAGAAGCAGCCGAAACGCGCCGACATCTACTGGTTTGTTCACGTCGATCTGAAAGATGAGCCTTACCGTATGGATTATACCGTAAAGGAAATTATCCCGAATGATGTAATCCGAATTGATTTCCGTCTCGGTTTCCGCGTTGCGCCAAGGATCAACCTGATGTTCCGCAAAGTGGTGGAAGACATGGTGAAGAATAAGGAGGTGGATATTACTTCCCGTTATAAATCGTTGCACAAGCAGCAGGTTATCGGCGATTTCCGTTTCATCGTGATTGAAAAACATCTTTCTTACGATAACGAATTCCCGATATTCGAAAAGATCGTGCTCGATATTTATTCCACCCTGAAACATTTCAGCCAATCGGAAGAAAGCGCTTTTGGACTCGACACCAGCAACGTAATCGTCGAAAAAGTCCCGATCGTTATTTCACCGATCAAAGAAATTAACCTGAAACGCGTGGACCCTAAGCAGTAGAGATTCTGCTTATCGTATTCGATCTGCGATTACACAACTGAGAATTTTTCCTTCCTCCTCAGGCAAATCGAAGCCGCATTTATTATCTTCGCATTCACTAAAGCAATTCCTGTTGCGCACCAAAACCATCCTTCCTTCTGAACCGGAGCTTATCGCGTTGTTAAAAGCGCGTGATGAACGTGGATTGCGGGTATTGTACGATCATTATTCCGCTGCGTTATACGGGGTAATTCTCCGGATTGTCATTGAAAGGGAAACGGCGGAAGATGTGCTACAGGAATCGTTTGTTAAAATCTGGAATAATTCGGCTTCTTACGATGCTTCTAAAGGCCGCCTTTACACCTGGCTGCTCAATGTGGCCCGTAATACCGCTATTGACAAAACCCGATCCAAGAACTTCCGCAAAAAGGGACAAGTCCAGAGCATTGAGGACTTCGTATATTCTGTAGATAAGCAACATAACAATACAACTCCCGTTGATCATATTGGCCTGCGGAAGTTTGTAGATGAGCTAAAACCCGATCAGCGACAGCTTATAGACCTGCTTTATTTTGGCGGATATACACAATCAGAAGCGGCGGAAGAGTTAAATCTTCCTCTGGGAACAGTTAAAACAAGAGTTAAAGCGGCCTTAACACAGCTGCGCGAAATACTGAAATGAGCCCGGCAGAATACATATCCTCCGGCATTCTCGAGACCTACGCGCTCGGGGCCGCCACACCCGCTGAAAAGCAGGAGGTGGAAGCTATGCTCGGGAAATCAGCAGAAGTGCGCGCGGCGTTTGAACAAATCCTCAGCGATATTGAAGCTTACGCAACGCTGCACGCCGTTCAGCCCGATGAAAAGCTACGGGATAAGATCCTGGGCACTATTTCAGCTGCAATTCCTGCAAATGGCGTGAGTGAAAAACCGAAAATTATCCCGCTCAAAACTGCGCCGGCTCCTTCGCGATTGAAATTCCTTGCAGTGGCAGCATCACTCATTCTCGTCGTCAGTGTTTGCATGAATATCTTTCAGTGGAAAAAGATGGGTTCACTTTCCGCTGAACAGGAAAAGCTGACCACACAGGTTGCCGCGGCGCAGGCTGAAAGGCAGCTCCTGATTACAGAAGTGACGGCATCGCAAACTGCGCTTGATCGCACCGTTGATGATTTGAATTTCCTTCGCAACCCCATGACCCGGAACGTCGCCCTTAACAGCGTCATCAAAGATCATCCCATGAACGCGAGAGTGTATGTGGATATGAACAGCATGCAGCTCGCAGTTGACCCCATGACATTGCCTGCCACCTCTGCCGGTGAGCAATATGTACTTTGGGCAATGGTTAAAGGCCTGCCGGTGAATGTCGGCGATTTTGACCTTGAATCAGAAGCCGGATTAATGATGATGAAAGTGAGTCCGGATGCAGAAGCATATGCCATTTCCCTCGAAAAATCCGGTGATGTTACCGCACCTGCCGGACCGATCTACGTAATGGGCAAGATGAGCCCGTCGCAACCGTAAATCTCCCGCGTGGCGATGCCGCCTGCCAGTAATCCGCATTTTCTGACCACTCATACGGCTCTCTCTGCCAGTTTTCATAAGAGCGGAAATCCCTCGAAAAAAACTTAGTATATTCGCCAGGCTTAAAAACACCTCCGCCCAAACGGAACTACAATGAAAAAACTACTTCTCTTCTGTTCGCTTGCATTTCTTTTTTCGACCTGCAGCACTGATCTCGATATCCTGGATGACTGGAAAGAAACAATGGTTGTATATGGCTTGCTCGACACTACACAGGCAAAACAATACATCAGAATAGAAAAAGCATTTCTTGGTCCGGATAACGCGCTTTCAATGGCGCAGAATTACGATTCTATCAATTACATGAACAACCTTGATGTATGGCTGAAAGAGCTTGACAACAATGGTAATCTTATAATGGCTTACCAGCTGACTGCTGATACATTGATGAATAAAGAAGAAGGCATTTTTGCTTTTCCGGCACAAGTCGTTTATTCGATGCCCACAGCAGGAACGCTTCCTTTCATCGCTACACATACATACAGGATCGAAGTAACAAATCTTACCACGGGCCTGATGGTAAACGCAACAACATCGCTGATTAACAATTTTGCAATTACACGACCGAACGGAATTACAATCGACATCCGTAAAATAACTCCTACCACATTAATCACAGTAGAATGGAATGGCGCTCCCCAGGCGCGCCTTTACCAGGTTACCGGTCGTTTTCATTACAGGGAGCGCGATCAGAATAACGTTATTACCAATAAAGTCACTCCTGACTGGATCATCAAAACCGTGAAGACAACAAGCTCCAACGCGGCTTCATTACAGTCCATTGATTTTGAACCGAATTCGTTTTACCAGTTCCTGGATAATGTGCTCGACAACGACCCGAATGTAAGTGCGCGGGAAGCTGATTATTTTGAATACGTGGTTTTTGCAGGCGGCGAAGAATTATCAACGTATATGGATGTGAATGGTCCTTCGAGCTCGCTTGCGCAGGAAAAACCCACTTACACAAATATTAACGGCGGCCTCGGACTTTTTTCATCCCGTTACCAGAAATTCAGCAACCGCATGACGTTTACTTTGCAGACTGAAGACACACTTGCAAAAGGCCGGTATTCCTGCCACCTGCAGTTCCTCGACCGCAACGAATCGATCCTCAATAACGCGGATCTGCCTCCGGGCTGCCAATAGAATTTCATACTCATTTCCGGAGCGGCATTTTCTACACAGGAAATGCCGTTTTGTCATGTCAGAGCCCGCTACAATACAGGGATTCCTGTCAATTATGCCCGATTTTACCGGTGGCATAACTATTGACTATCGGGGATAGGTTTAATTAATAAAACACTTAAGAAACATGGGCAAAATCATAGGAATCGATTTAGGAACAACAAACTCGTGCGTTGCGGTAATGGAAGGTAACGAACCTGTTGTTATTCCTAACAGCGAAGGGCACAGAACAACTCCGTCGATCGTGGCATTTGTGGACAATGGTGAGCGTAAAGTGGGTGAGCCTGCAAAACGCCAGGCGATCACAAATCCGACAAAAACAGTTTATTCTATTAAACGTTTCGTTGGTCACCTGTACGATGAAGTAACAGAAGAGATAAAACGCGTTCCATACAAAGTAGTTAAAGGCGATAACAACACTCCGCGTGTGCTTATCGACGATCGTAAATATACTTCCCAGGAAATTTCAGCGATGGTGCTTCAGAAAATGAAGAAAACAGCTGAAGATTATCTTGGAACAGAAGTAACAGAAGCTGTGATCACAGTTCCGGCTTATTTTAATGACGCGCAACGCCAGGCAACGAAAGAAGCCGGTGAAATTGCCGGATTAAAAGTGCGCCGTATCATCAACGAGCCGACTGCTGCCGCGCTTGCTTATGGTCTCGACAAAAGAGGCCAGGAAATGAAGATCGTGGTTTTTGACTGCGGTGGTGGTACACACGACGTATCTGTTCTTGAATTGGGTGATGGCGTTTTCGAAGTAAAATCTACTGATGGCGATACGCACCTTGGTGGTGATGATTTCGATCAGAAAATTATTGACTGGCTGGTTGCTGAATTTAAATCTGAAAATGGTCTTGATCTTTCCAAAGATCCGATGGCATTGCAGCGTTTGAAAGAAGGCGCGGAAAAAGCGAAGATCGAATTATCGAGCGCCGCTTCTACCGAGATCAACCTTCCTTACATCATGCCGGTGGATGGAATTCCGAAACATCTTGTGCGCACGCTTACACGTGCGAAGTTCGAACAATTGGTGGATGATCTGATCCGCCGCACCATCGACCCTTGCAAAACAGCGCTTGCAAATTCCGGATACAGCGTGAATGATATCGACGAAATTATTCTTGTTGGTGGATCCACACGTATCCCGGCAATTGTTGATGCCGTGCAAAAATTCTTCGGTAAAGCGCCTTCGAAAGGTGTGAACCCGGATGAAGTTGTAGCGATCGGCGCGGCAATCCAGGGTGGTGTATTAACAGGAGAAGTAAAAGATGTATTGCTCCTTGATGTATCGCCGCTTTCACTCGGTATCGAAACATACGGCGGCGTCTGCACCAAGCTCATCGAATCAAATACAACTATCCCGACAAAAAAATCGGAGACTTTCTCCACGGCATCCGACAATCAGCCATCTGTAGAAATTCACATTCTGCAAGGCGAACGTCCGATGGCGAAAGACAACCGTACGCTCGGAAGATTTGTGCTCGATGGAATTCCATCAGCGCCACGCGGAACACCGCAGATCGAAGTAACATTTGATGTGGATGCAAATGGTATTCTCAACGTAAGCGCGAAAGACAAGAATACCGGCAAATCGCAGAACATCCGTATTGAAGCCAGCAGCGGACTTTCGAAAGAAGAAATCGAAAAAATGAAGCGTGAAGCGGAGGTCAATGCAGAAGCCGATAAAAAGGTGAAAGAAGAAGCAGAGAAGATCAACCAGGCTGACGGACTTATTTTCCAGACCGAGAAGCAACTGAAAGAATACGGTGACAAACTTCCTGCCGACAAAAAAGCTCCGATCGAAGAAGCGCTTGCAGAATTGAAAAAAGCACACGCCGACAAAGACATCCCGGCTATTGACTCTGGTCTTGCAAAATTGCAGACAGTAGTGCAGGGAATGTATGAAGCGATGAAAGGCGCAGAAGGAGCAAATGCGAATCCGACGGACGGAACGAATGCCAACCCGCAAGGCGACGCAAAAGACTCCGAAGTTCAGGATGTTGATTTTGAAGAAGTGAAAGAGGAAGAGAAGAAGTAAATTTGCTGATGTGCAAATTTGCTAATGTGCAAATGAGATAGAATAAAATTAAATTTACTAAAAGCCGCTTTTGTGAAAACAAAAGCGGCTTTTTTATTAATGGAGATTAACTAAGCGCGAGATTACTCCACGAGAGCATCAACCCAACAACAAGTCCCGCAGGGACAAAACTTTGTACCACCAAAAACAACCAACCTACCAAAGTCCCGTAGGGGCGAAAAATTTGTAAAACCAAAAACAACCAACCCAACGATAAGTCCGCATGGACGAAACTTTTGTAACACCAAGACCAACCAACCAAGCCCCGTAGGGGCGAAACTTTTGTAACACCAAAAACAACCAATCTACCAAAGCCCTGTAAGGG
>JALYQL010000356.1 GCA_030855855.1 Bacteroidota bacterium
CTCATGGGCATTTCTTTTCATCCCGGGAAAAACAGCAACGGGCCGCTTTTTAAAACTGCTGTCGGGAGGCATCACCGTGTTGCTTTTAATTTCGGGATTGCACTCGGCGTTGAATATAAAATCAACAACTGGTTTTCCCTGAAGCTCGACCAGGCGGCGTTTCGCGATTGCGCGGGAAAATTTGCAGGGATGGTGATGTTTAATGTGCGCTATACACAACAGCTGGGAAAACTGGGCGATGGCAGTGTCGGGCTCGGGCCGTTTTTCTTTTTCCGTAAAAGCTGGAGCGCGCTTGATGGTTATGTGGATGAAGGTTATTTCCGCGTTACAAAAAACAAAAAATGGGAAACAAAATTTGTATGGTATGGCGGCGAGCTTGAACACAATTATCCATTGAAAAAAGGACTCGATCTTTCCACGAATATTTTTCCGGGTGTTCCTGCTGTATTTGCAATTACCTCCGGCCTGCGTTTTTCAAATCCTTCAAAAGAATAGTGCATATAGCTTATTGTTGCTATTGTTGTGCGTATGTAACATTGTATAAACTAAACCCTACTACAATGTTCATCGCAGGGAAACACACAATCAGCAATCCTGACGAATTCTGGTCACGCGCGAAGGCTTCACTTCCCAATCTTCCCGATGGAATTAAAATTCATTCTGTGCTGCCCAACGACGGTATGGACGATGCCATTTGCCTCTGGGAAGCCAATTCACTTGCTCAATTAACTGAATACCTGGAAGGGAAAACAGGCGATGTTTCTCATAACCACTATATCCCCGTGAACGAAACAAACGCAATGGGTCTTCCGAAATAATCAACTGCCGGGCACAAAACAAAAGAGCAGATCGTCTTGTATGGTCTGCTCTTTTTTATTTACGGCGACATCCAGCCAATACCCCTATAGAAAACAACAATAGTGTTGGATGTGCTTCTCGTTTAAATTTGTTTCAATCAAAAACAGGGGCGAATTACGAATATACGAAGCGTACGAATTACGAATCTGTGCGAATATATGAATGTGAAATTTTCACTCACTTAAAAAATAAAATACCATGAGAATTGCAGTATTCGGAACCGGAATGGTCGGAAGTACCATCGGATCAAAACTGATGGAGCTCGGACATGAAGTAAAAATGGGCTCGCGCACAACCAATAATGAAAAAGCGGTGGCGTGGGCAACAAGCGCAGGAAATAATGCTTCGCAGGGAACTTTTGCTGAAGCCGCGGAATTTGGAGAAATCATTTTCAATTGTACAAAGGGCGAAGCATCTGTTGAAGTGTTAACCCTTGCAGGCGCAAAAAACATTGCAGGGAAAATTCTCATCGATATTTCCAACGCGCTCGACTTCTCAAAAGGAATGCCGCCCACTCTTTCTATCTGCAATGACGATTCACTGGGTGAAACTATTCAGCGCGCATTTCCGGATCTAAAAGTGGTGAAGACATTAAACACGATGAATTGCAAGCTGATGGTGAATGCTTCCGGCGTAGCGGGCGACCATAATGTGTTCGTCAGCGGAAATGATGCGGATGCGAAAAAAGAAGTGAAAAAGATCCTCAACGGTTTTGGCTGGGCGGATAAAAACATCATCGACCTCGGAGACATTTCAACTTCACGTGGAACAGAACAGCTTTTACCAATATGGATCCGTTTGATGGGAACGCTGGGCACGGCGAATTTTAATTTTCATATTGTGAAATAACGGGGATGAATTGGTAGTGTATCGGTTTCATTTTCTTGGTGCCTTGGTGCCTTGGTGCCTTGGTGGCAAAAATATCCGCACGATGAAACTGATACACTCTCGGGGAATTTGTTCTACACGATTACTATTTATTAAGACGTAACTTTGAATTCTTAATAAAGTATAGTTATGAAACCCGCATCATTTTTAAAATTCTTATTCGCTGTTTTTATTTTTTCAGGCGGAACAATTTCCGCGCAGACGATTGAAGTAAAAAAGGATTCTGCCAGCGCTTACATTGAAAGCAGCGGCACGATTTACAGCGCTGTCAAGTCGGTTATCGGCTATATTAAGGTCGATAATACAATAGAGAACTCAGGACATTTCGTGATCGGGCATTTACTTCCGAATGGCGATATTCTCAATGAAAAAAATATCCTCGTAGGTTACATCGAGGCTGACGGAACAGTAAGGAATGCGAAAGATGAAAAGCTTGGAGTGATCCTCGACGATGGAACTGTGCTCGATGCTAACCGTAAAACGCTTGGCACAGGACCCGGCATCAGCAAAGAATGGCTTGCAGTTGTTTATTTTTTCTTTGAGGAATGAGCTGACTTCGATACATTTTTCGCTGGACAATGTTTCATTTCAAACGCAATTTTGATAGCGAAAAATATATCGAAGGCTGACAAAAGTAATTGGTAATTATTTCCTGCGATAAATAATCTCTTCACCTTTCACAGTAATCACCAATTCATCTCCCATCACTTTATAGTCGAATCGAAATGCTTTTCCGTTGTTCGCGAAATTGCTGCAATTGGATAGAACGCCAAACACGGTTGAACCATTTGACTTTGCAATAAAATAGCAATTTCCTGTTTTACCTTTTAAGTCATCCTTTGCAATAGAGCCGATCGACAAAGAATCTCCGGGAGAAAAATGGATGTAAATAAAATCCGTTTCGGGCACTGGCGAAAAAGGGGAGCCTGTCGGATCTTTTACCCACTCCCACTCACCGATCAAATCGTCTTTCGGATCCAGCAAAACATATTTCGGTGCTTGCGCAGCTACAAAAAGCGGCAACATCAATATGAGGATCACAATAAAAATATTTTTCATGTTGTTTATTTAAAAAGATCTTTAATAACATTTTTCGATCCCTCAACTGCGCTGTCTACTGTGTTTTCTGCTGCTGAAACTGCATCTCCGAAGCTGAGATCGGTGATCGCCAGGAATCTTTTTCCACCTTCGCTTTTATTTAATTCATTCACCGGTTTTGAATTCATCAGCAGTTTTCCGAAATAACTCGCAGTAATCCTTCCAAAAGCGATCTTGTCCTTCATTGCTGATAATGCTTCGTCATTTTCTTTTTCCTCAAGGTATTTTTTTATTTCAGCTATAGCGCTTAATTCATCCGCAGAAAGATTTTTACTTTTCTCCAGCTTATCAAGATATTTTAAGGCCATAGTTTTGTCATCTTTTTTTATGGCCACCAGCGCGCCGATGCTCCACACCGCTTCATCATCAAATCCGCCCGATTCTGCCTCCGCCACAAATAACGAAAGATCGTCCATGTATTCCTTGTCTTTATTTTCCATCTGCATTCGTGCAAGAGCCCGCATTAAAACTGAAGTCGCATGCAGCTGGCGCCATGACTGCTCCACGCTCACAGGATCCCCATTCGCATCTACAGCCGGCCATGGGTTTTTCCGGAAATAATCTTTTTCCTTTTCAATCAGAGTCACCAGCTCGTCTGCTGATCGCTCTGCATGATAAGGCCATTTGCGCTGAAAGTACATCATAGAACGTGCCATCTTCGCAATTACCTGCACATCGATGGATCGCAATTCACCGTCTTTTACTTTTTGAATTTCATAAAGCGAAAGTCCGCCAGGGGCTGAAGGTGTACCCATCCACAATGCACCAAGGACAGCATGCTCTTCGCTTTCATTGAGAAAACCGGCGAACGGATCGTTTGCTATTGTTTTGCCGCTGTTCATTACAAAAGCAAAATTTTCCAGAACGGTGGCCAGGCTGTCCTCGTCTTTTTTTGCCAGCAGCGCGACAGAAGAAAGCAGCGTAGTTGAAGTTCTCAACGCTGATACCAGGTCAATTTTGGTTGTTGAGTCTGTCGCAGCCGCGAGGGAATAAGCCATTGCAGAAAGCACTTCCCTGCGCGCCTGGTCGAACGCTGAATCCTGGCCGGTTGCAGCGGTGCCGCGCATGGCTACTTTAAAAGATTTATACGCCTGCAATTGCGAGGACGACAATGCTTCGTCCATTTCCTTCTGCTCTCTTTCGAATGGATCCTCATGATTGCAGGAAGCGAAAAGCAAGCCAATTACGATTGCAGGAAGAAGGATGTTTTTCATTAAACAGGGAAAATTAATAATATGCAAATTAATAATTAATAATTGTTCCGCTTGAGAATCTGTCAACTGAAAACTCTATGCACGTCGAATTATTAATCTGCACATTATTAATTCTTAATTTCCCTCTTCCTCGTATATTTCAACGCCCACCACACCAGGTAAAACTGTATCGGCAGACGAACAATCGCGATCCATAAATGTGGATCATGTTCTTTGTAAAACACTATCGCCATCGGAATGTGAATAGCAAAAAAGAAAACAACCAGCATACCAACGATGAGCCACGCGGAAATTCTTCTTGTGGCTTTCGGAATTAAACCGATGCCGAGTAAAAGCTCAACCACACCGCTGAAATAGACCAGCGTCAAATGAGCCGGCATCCACGACGGCATCAGTTTGATATAAAAATCAGGATTGATAAAATGATTTATCCCGGCGAGGATATATAAGGGTGGCATCAGCCAGAACAGAATCTTTCTCATAGGTGAAAGAATTAATAATGTGCGAATTAATAATTAATAATCCAACTGATCTTGTAAGAAAACCAGCTATGAAAATATGCGCGTCTGGAATTATTAATTCGCACACTATTCATTAAGCCGTCTTACTGGAATTTTCAATCAGCTTATTCACAGTGTTCACTTCCTCTTTTGTGAATTCGCGCCATTCACCTGCGGCAAGCCCGGCGAGTGTGATGTTCATGATACGAATGCGACGCAATGCTGTTACTTCGTATTCGAGATAAGAGCACATTCTGCGAATCTGGCGGTTCAATCCTTGTGTGAGAATAATTCTGAATTGAAATTTACCGGTGCGTTCCACGAAACATTTTTTCGTCATCGTATCGAGAATCGGAAGACCATCTCCCATTCGCCGGATAAAGGTTTCGGTGATCGGGCGATTAACTGTTACCAGGTATTCTTTCTCATGATTATTTCCTGCACGAAGAATTTTATTGACGATATCGCCATCGTTTGTCAGAAAGATCAATCCTTCCGAAGCGCGGTCTAATCTTCCGATCGGAAAAATGCGCGAAGGATAATTAATGTAATCAATGATATTGTGCTTGATGTCGCGCTCAGTAGTACAGATAATTCCCGGTGGTTTATTGAAGGCGAGGTAAAGCGCTTCTTCCTTTTTACTGACCGGCTTTCCGTCAATGCGGATGTCATCTGCAGCAGAAACTTTTGTGCCGAGCTCAGGGACTTTTCCGTTCACGGTAACTCTTCCCTGTTCAATAAACTGGTCAGCTTCCCTGCGCGAGCAGAAACCTGTTTCACGGATGAATTTATTTAACCGGGTAAGCTCTTCAGATGACACGCTTAGTCTAAACTAATGTATTTGCAAATGACTCCGCCCATAATTGCGAGACTTACTATCCAGTAACCCGAGTTAATTGCGATGTATTTAAATTTCTTGCGCTCATACATTGCATTGATTGCGAGTACAGGCATTACAAGAAATAGGGCTGCAATAGTTCCATGAAGCGCACCATGCCTGAACGTACGGTAGTTATGACCGAATTTTGCCATGAAATTGCTATACAGCATTCCTATTTCTGTTTGGGGATCCTTAATCCCCGGTTCAGTCAGAAGGATTGACATCATATGAGTTTGGTGAATAACTATCGATTGAAGTATTGCTGCAATAAGGAAACTCAGTACATATGTAAGCAGAAATATAACCAGCATATTTCCGGTTTTAAGTTTCTCTGCGCTCACTTCCGCACTGCGCATCCATGCTTTTCCAAAAGCAATTGGATTATACCAGACAAATCCGACAATAAGCGGGATCAATGCCGCAACTAGTAAAATTCCTAAGTTCATAATGTTTACTTTTCAAGGATTTATAATTGCAATTATATGTTGCGAATGTACAACAATGATTCCTGCATAAAAAAACAACCCAACTACTTAGTCAGTAATTAATTCCAGGTAAAGATCTTCCACTTTTTTTCTTGCCCATGGCGTTGTACGCAAAAATTTGAGGCTCGACTTCATTGTCGGATTTTCATTGAAGCATTTGATAACGATGATGAGGCCAAGATTTTTCCATCCGTACTGTTTTACCAGTGCTTCAAGCATTACATCAAGCCTGATACCGTGTAATGGATTATTCTTTTGTTGTTCGGGCATAATTACTTTTCTAATAAAGTTGCTGCACCTGATGTATCTGTTTGATGTTCTATTTCACCTTTCGTTCCATAAATCATCTCATTATAGATGTTCATACTGTCATATTCGAAAGCGGAAATATTCTTTCCTTCATTATCAAGCAAGAAAAAGCAAACCAAGAATGAAGTTCTGTCGGAGTGCGATTTTAGCTTTCATGTAAGCGAGATTTCGTTTGCAGAATAAATATAGAAAAAGCAGTTCAGAACTCCGAATAGAGGAGGCACTTTACTTATTTATTCCATAAAGTAAAAACAGGTGTGTCAAGGAATTTTCCGTTGAAATAAAAATTTTCCCTGAAATACGCTTCCTGCACAAAGCCCGCCTTTTTTAAAAGTGCAATGGACGCCTCATTATTGGGATTCACCTGCGCCTCGATAGTATGCAGCTTCATGGTCATAAAACCATAATCAATTGCCGCCTGCACAGCTTCCGACATAATTCCCTGCCGCCAGTATTTCGAAAGCAGCTGGTAACCCATTTCAGCGCGATGATGCTCGGGATAAGTTCTGTGAAAATTTACAGTGCCGATAAACTCGTCGTTTCCTTTCAGTGAAATTGCCCACGCGATGCTTTGATTGGAAGAAATATCCTGCTCAATCCTATCCATGAACGCATAAATTTCCTCCAATGATTTTGGCGGAAAACGATCTGAATATTTTGTAGTATCAGGATGTGTGCGCAATTCAAAAAAGGCTTCTGCATCCTTTCGGGTGATCCGGCGAAGTGTTAAGCGTGCCGTTTCAAGCTCAGGAAAAGGATCAAAATTAAATTCCAGCATCGGGTTTAGCTTCCGCTGATGATGAATTTTACTTTCCCTTTTTGAGCGATACATTCCTTCGCGCCGTCTTTCATATCCGCTATAACAGCTTTCAGCAGCGGATCATTCACAAACGAATCCACAAATTCCAATTCAAGGATGAAGTTGGTGCATTGCGTTTCATTCAGCTTGATGTCGCCGAAAATATCAATGATGGAGCAGAAGTGAAGCTTGTAAGCTGTCCCGATGTAATACAGTCGCTCTACAATTTCTTCGGGTGCTTCTTTTACAGAAGATTTAATGATCTCAGAATCCACAAGTCCGATCAGTACTTTGGTATCTGCTTTGTATTTTTCTACCTCAAAACGATCTTGAAATACTTTTGACATAACTGATTTTAAAATTTTGGTTTAATAAATTTTCACTTCTTATCTTATACTCTTACCCCGATAATCAGCATATCATCCACCTGCTCATGCGAACCTTTCCACGATTCGATGGTCTGCTCCAGGATGCGGTGCTGGTCGTGCATTTCCTGGTCCTGCATATTCAGCAACAACGCTTTCATCTGCGACAATTTGAATTTCTTTCCCTGTGGGCCGCCAAACTGGTCGGCGTAACCATCAGAAAATAAATAAACAGTGTCGCCCGATTGCAGCTGGATAATATGATTCGTATATTTTTTCATTTTTTCCTCAGCATAACCGCCGATTGAAATTTTATCCGCTTTGTATTCGGTGAACTGTTTTCCGCGGAACATATACATCGGATTAAAAGCTCCGGCGTATTGCAATTCCAATGTATCAGGATCAAGCGTCACGAGTGAAATATCAACACCATCGCGAACTTTTACATCGTCGATCGTGTGGCGCATCTTATCGCTCATCACCTCGTTCAGGCGATCCAGCAATTTCGCAGGGCTTTCATCTTCGTGACCGTCGATCAAATGCAGGATCATATCATTGGTCATGATGCTCATAAACGCACCCGGTACTCCGTGACCGGTACAATCCACCGCGGCGATCAGCACTTTGCGTTTGTTGCCGATCTTAAATGTGCGTGAGAAATAAAAGTCGCCGCTTACAATATCTTTCGGCTTGTAAAGCGTAAATGATTCCGACAATGTTTTGCGCATTTCGCGGCTCGGAAGCATCATCGTATCCTGGAGTCGTTTCGCGTAACGGATGCTATCGGTGATTTCTTTATTTTTTTCCGCCAGCTCTTCGTTTTTCAATGCAAGCTCCAGCGTACGTTCGTCTACTTTTTTCTCCAGTATTTTTTTCTGCTTCTTCAGGCTGCGTGTCCGCATCTTGTCAAATCCGAAAATGCAGAAAATAACGAACAGCGCCATCAGCACGTAAAAAGTTGCAGTCTGCCAGAACGGGGGGCGGATAAATAATTTATATTTCACCGGCTCTTTATTCCACTTGCCGTCATTATTCGAAGCGCGGACCATAAACGTGTATTCGCCGGGAGGAAGGTTGGAATAAACCGCTTCATTATAATGTGTCGGGACAGGCGACCAGTCATTATCAAATCCTTCGAGCTTGTATTGATATTTTACTTTTTCAGGATTTGTTAAGCTGATACCGACAAAACCAAATGTCAAATGATTCTGATCGTAGGAAAAATTCCCCTCTTCAGGAAAATCAGCATCGCGCATGAAGATTTTCAAACCGTTGATAGATGTCATCGGTTCAATTTCATTCAGTTGATTTTCATTCGGATCAAATTTCACAGCGCCCATAATAGTGCCGAACCACAAGCTGCCGTCTTTGGAAATAGATACCGCATTCGGGTTTACTTCCACGCCTAAAAATCCTTCTGTTCTTCCGTAAAGAGAAAAAGTGCTGTCTTTCGGATTAAATTTATCAAGCCCTCTTCCGTTCCCGATCCAGATATTTCCATCCTTATCTGCGATAATTGCATAAGGAGAATCAGTTGTCATTCCGTTTTTACTTGTATAATTTCTGAATGTGCGCCCGTCATATTTATACAATCCGCCACCATATGCGCCGAGCCAGATGTTGTGTTCTTTATCTTCATTGATGCAAAGAATAAAACGATGCACGATGCCGCTCGATTCATCGTACTTCGTAAAGCTTTTTCCATCGTAAACAGAAAGATATCCGCCCAACGCGCCGAACCAGAGATTACCACGGCTGTCGCGGAAAATTCTGTAAACGTTATTTCCTCCTAATCCGTCCTCTGTTGTATAATTCCGGAATGTCTGTGTAGCGATATCAAATCTTGAAACGCCTTCTTTTGTCCCGATCCAGACATTTCCTTTCGTATCTGAATTGATCGCGTACACCACATCTCCTGCCAGCCCATCTTTTGTGCTGAATGTTTCAAACCGTGAAGCGCCGGGCAACAGCCTGCTTACTCCGCCGAAACCGGTTCCGACCCAAAGTGTATTTGATTCATCTTCATACACAGATAAAATAACATCGCTTCCGAGACCATCTTCAACTGTATAATTTTTTATGGTGAAACGTTTTTCATCTGTGCCCGGAACCGAATAATAGCTCAGCCGCGATAATCCCTGGTTTGTTCCGAGCCATACTGTTCCTTCATGATCAACACACGTTGCCCAGACAATATCATTTATCAATCCATCCTGCTTATCGATCAATTGAAAGCGTTCGCCACGATACTGGTTCAATCCGACATCTGTTCCGATCCAGATATTTCCTTCACGGTCTTCGATGATCGTGTGAACATTAAAATAATTTAATCCTTGTCGTGTATTATAATTTTTAAGCACGGCATGATCAAGCGCGTTCTGGCGATTTGAATTTTTCGCGGGAACAATTTTTGTAGCACCGCCACCGATCGTTCCTATCCAGATATTTCCGCGCGAATCCTCGCAGATGGTTTCCACAAAATCAGAGCCAAGCCCCTGGAGATTGCCGAAGATGCGCAAGGAAGGCAGGAGCGTTGGTGCATTCCTGTTTACAAAACCAGCGGGAATCTGCAGCACAACAACACCTTTGTCGCCGGTGCCGATCCACATTTCCGTACTGTCGTGCGCCAATTCAAAAGCAGTGATGGCATCGCTTGGAAATCCACGCGCGGCATTCAGATCAACGAAAGATGCCGGAGAGCTGATATCTCCTTTTGTATCGCAGATGGTAATACCATGATCGGTTGCGATCCACATGTTTCCGTTCTTGTCTAATTGCAGATCATACACATTAGAGCTTGCAATTCCGTCCTTCGCATTGAGCGCGAACATTTTATTTTTCGTGGGATCGTAAATAAAAATCCCCGAGCCTTCCGTCGCGATCCAGAAAAATCCCTGCTGATCTTCGGTGATGGCCGTGACCGTTCTGAAGCGCGTGTATTCTTCAAGATTAAGACTTTCGAATTTTTTTGTTTTGGAATTGTAGCGGCTTACTCCGCCGGCCCAATGCCCGAACCAGATATCACCTTTTTTATCTTTATAAGAAACGGTGATCCAGTCTTCAGCGAGGCCGTTCTTCTTCGAAAAATTATCGAAGGTTATTCCATTAAATCTCGAAAGACCTGCAAGTGTTCCGATCCAGAGGTTTCCCTCATTATCCTGTACAAGTGTCTGGATCTGCGATTGCGCGAGTCCCTGCTCCACACCATAGGTAATGAAGCTGGTAGTCTGCGCGGGCATATAAAATGCGCAGGCAAGCAACAGGGCAGTAATGAAGACTTTTACTTTTTTATTAATTGCGCTTGTGCCTGAATAGTTCAGCATCATAAGTTTTTTGATCAATTTCCACACCGTCGTGGTAATAGTATCTGCTGCCCCACAAATATTCATCAACATTAAAGATCGTTCGTATTCCACCCGGCCAGGAAATGACTGTGGTTTTTGTTTCTGTCAGAAAATTCTGTTCTGTTGTTACTACCACATTCGGTGAAGGCGCGTAATTCAGATCCTGCGATGCGGCAACCGGCTTCATGCTTGTGGCGCGGTCATCACGCTCAATCTTTGCAGCGGTTTCAACAAGCTGCTTTATACGTTCTTCTTTTATCCGCTTATGCGCGAGCGTTTGTTTCTGGCGCTCTTTCATCTTCTCAATAAGGAAATCGTTCTCCGCTTTTACCTGCGCTTCTTTGCGTAAGGTCTGCACGACAGAATTTCCTTCCGCGCTTTCCTTCATTTTATTATACTTCTGAAGATTGTTCCGGCGTTCACTTTCGGCCACCAGCTTCAGCAGATTATTTTCATACGTTGCGCGGATATTTTTATTCTGCTTTTCCCGTTCGAGCTTATCCTGCTTTTCGCGCTCAAGCCGAATCGCGTCCGTTTCCATTGAAGGATCTGTTGGAGTCGGTGGCTCATTCGTCACCGGATTTTTATTCCCTGTCACCGGAACATTTTTCCTTTTGTCTTCTTCCGCTTTCCGCCGGTCTTCGTCTTCCTTTGCAAGTCGCTGGCGTTCGGCTTCTTCTCTGCGCACTTTATCTTCCGCTGCTAAACGCACCTTTTCTTCCGCTTCTTTTTTTGCAAGCTCATCGCGTTTACGCTGTTGCTCTTCGGCAGGATTTTTAAAGATCTCTTCTACAAATTTGTAGGTCGGGTCGTCATAAAAACCTTTATTACCATCGAAGATGATCTTAATAAATGGCTTCTGCGCGAATAATTCTGTTTTTACCTTCGGATCGCCAGAGGTGAAAAAAGGAATTTCGCCAACGTAATCCGGGTACACCCATGCTTTATCAGGCGGCGTATGCAGGTCCATCGTCAGGTACATATCAACGCAACCCGGCGCCGAAAAATTGATGCGGTAATTGTGATTGATGTCGATGGTAAATTTAAACTTCCCGTTTTTTCCTGTAGTGAGATTGTAGATCTGCTTGCCATCCATCAACACCACCACCGTCGCGCCCGGAAGAGGAGCGCCGCCTTTGGTTGCAGTTCCGAAAAATCGCATATCGCCCTGGGCTTTTAATGCTCCTGCAAGGAAAATAAATGCAACCATCAAAAATATCCGCAAAGCAGAACTCTTGCCTTTCGGGTAAACAGGAGGAATTCCGGCATTAAAATAGTTGTTTTGCGAGTTCGGCATTGGAACACTAAAGTTAGACTATTTCCGCTATTCCCGGAAAGGGTACGAATTACGAATCTGTACGAATATACGAATGGCTCAGTTGCAAAAATCTCATTCTTGCGGACTAAATATAATTTGCCAAACTGCGCCACTAATTGAATAACAAGCCCATGATTTTAGCCTGTCAGGATTCGTATATTCGTACAGATTCGTAATTCATACGCTTCGTATATTCATACCCTTTAGTAATTCGTACCCTTCATGGATTTCAATTTAAAAGCTACCGCCACAGTTACCATGGTTTTGTTTGCGGTAATTGATGTTATAGGTTCTATACCGGTCATTATTGGTCTGCGCCAGAAAGTCGGCGATCTGAACGCACGTCGTGCTTCGCTTGTATCGCTGGCCATTATGGTTGTTTTTTTATTTGTCGGCGAGCCGATGCTGGGGCTGATAGGAATAGGAGTTTCTGATTTCGCGATCGCGGGATCTTTCGTTTTATTTTTTCTTTCGCTGGAAATGATCCTCGGCATTCGTCTGTACAAGGATGAAGTGCCATCGACCGCGTCAGTCATGCCACTCGCATTTCCATTGATCGCCGGAACCGGAACACTCACGACTTTGCTTTCCCTTCGCGCCGAATATTCGATTCAAAGCATCCTGATCGGAATTGTAATCAATGTGATCATCGTTTATATCGTATTGCTGAATATTTCGCGCCTCGAAAAGCTGCTGGGCGTTGGCGGTGTTGCAATCCTGCGAAAAGTTTTCGGAATAGTTTTGCTGGCCATTGCGGTTAAATTATTCAGGACGCATACTAATATCTGGCCGGCAGCACATTAAAAAAAATTACGATGTACGATGTACGAATTACGATGAAATGAGGGATTTTAATAGCATTTTATGATAAAAATCCGGCCGGCAGCTCACTGAGATTGCGTACGAATTACAAATCCGGCACCAGGTAGGTACAAAATTGCGAGGAAAGCTTATTCGTATATTCGTACCGGATTCGTAATTCGTACGTTGTGAATATTTACTCCCGGAAACAACAGTGGAAATGGTTGCTGCTCATTGCGGCATTCCTCATCGTGGCTGCTTCATTGTGGCTTTCGAGCAGGCTGGTGCAAAAGATCTCGGTGAGTGAAAAACGCAATGTGGAATTGTGGGCGGAAGCAGTGAAAAGAAAAGCGCTGATGATGGGCGCTACTATTCAGCTTTACGACAAGATCAGCGCGGAAGAGAAGAAAAAAGTGGAGCTGTGGGCCGAAGCAAGCCGCCTGCTTTCCCAGGTAGAGGACGATAATATTGCATTCCCTTTTGTGCTTGCGGTAATTGTGGGAAATGAAACGGTTCCGGTTATTGTGACGGACGAAAACGGCAAAATTCTTCTGAAACGAAACCTCGATTCTGCAAAAGAAAAAGACCCTGTTTATCTTCAGAAAGAGCTGGAAGAAATGCGTAAGCAGCACGATTCTATTCCAATCGATCTGAGCATTGGCAGTGGTCCGAATGCAAAGCTGCAGATGCAGTATTTGTATTACAAAGATTCCGAAGTTTTTGAAGAGATCAGAAAATCGTACGAGGATAATGAACGCTCGTTTATCAAAGAAGTTGCTTCTAACCCGGCTTCGGCTCCTGCGATTTACACCGATTCTTCTTCCAACATTATCACATATGGAAACCTTGATACAATCCGGATTAAAAAAGAGGCCGGCTACCTGCGTGATCGTTTTGAAGATCTGAAGCTGAACGGCGATACGATACAGGTTTCACTTGGCTACGGGAAGAAAAATATTATTTATTACATGGAATCGCCACAGCTGCAGGCATTGCGTTATTTCCCGGTGATAATGTTTGTCATAGTAGGAATGTTTATTGTAGTGGCGTATTTATTATTCAGCACTTCAAGAAGATCGGAACAGAATTTAGTGTGGGTGGGAATGGCGAAAGAAACAGCTCACCAGCTGGGAACACCGCTTTCTTCATTGATCGCCTGGCTGGAATATCTGAAGCTCAAAGGTGTGAATGATGAAATGACACAGGAGATCGGGCAGGATGTAAAGCGGCTGGAAATGATTACGGAACGTTTTTCCAAGATCGGATCACAGCCAAAGCTGAATGCTGAAAATATAAACGACGCACTTTTGCAATCAGTGGAATACATCAGCAAACGTTCTCCGAAATCGGTGGAATTTATTTTTAATCCCAAAGGAAGTATTTTAGTTCCGCTGAATATTCCGCTTTTCGCATGGGTGATTGAAAACCTCTGCCGGAATGCTGTAGACGCGATGGACGGAAGCGGCCGCATTCTGATAGAAGTTTCCGATTTGCAGCAATACGTTTACATTGATATTTCAGACACCGGCAAAGGAATTCCGCGTTCCAGCCAGAAAACAATTTTTGAGCCCGGCTTCACCACTAAGAAGCGTGGCTGGGGATTAGGACTTTCGCTGGTAAAACGCATTATCGAACAATATCACGGTGGAAAGATATTTGTGAAACGTTCGGAAACAGGTAAGGGAACGACGTTCAGGATTGTGCTGAATAAATGAGGTGGTTGGTAAGAAGACAGTGCTTGATAATCCGTCATTGTCCTGCATCCAAAAATATCACCCCTACGGGGTTCGGGGTTTTTACGAGGTAGGTTTTACAAAAATATCACCCCTACGGGGTTCGGGATTTTTGCGAGGTAGGTTTTACAAAAAGGTCACCCCTACGGGGTTCGGGGTTTTTACGAGGTAGGTTTTACAAAAATATCACCCCTACGGGGTTCGGGATTTTTGCGAGGTAGGTTTTACAAAAAGGTCACCCCTACGGGG
>JALYQL010000371.1 GCA_030855855.1 Bacteroidota bacterium
GAAGCCAGCTGAAAATGATTGAGCGAAAATGTATCGAAGGCGGGCAAAAAAAGCATTGTGCTCGTTGTCAGCCTTCGATACATTTTTCGCTATGGAAAATTGTAGTGTAAAAGAGGATTCTCAAGCGAAAAACACTCAGTCTGACAAATAGAAATTTCTCTTTTGTCAGACTGAGTGTTTTCGCTCAGAAAAAAAAGCGATGCGAAGCCAGCTGAAAATGATTGAGCGAAAATGTATCGAAGGCGGACAAAACAGGATTCTCGTCGGGAACTCACTTCTCCCAGCTAAACAAATTCTTCACCGGCTTCCAAACTCCTTTTTCAAATTTGTAAAGTGTCGCGCCTCCATTTCCACAGCTCGCGCCACATTGAAAGCTGACATAAACAATTGCCATTGTTCCGTCTTTGGAAAAGATCGGTTCAGACACATCGTAGTAGCCCGACTTATATGTTTTAAAATAAGCGCTCCAGATTTTCACCGATTTCTTAAATGAAATTGCCGGCGGTGGAGTTTTAGATGAAGGAACAATCTGCGCATTCGGAATAGAATCGGCTGTCCAGGTATGAGGCTTATATCCTTTAAGCTGCGCGCTCATATAAACAACATCTTCCTGCGTGATCAGCTTTTGTTTTTTCAGATCGGCCAGCAGCATCGAATCTGATTCAGCATCATAATAAATATGTGCAAGCACAGAATCGCGCATCAGGAATGCAGTATCACTTGCATTTGAATTTTTTAATGCAGCAGATAAAAGCGATTGGCGGGTTTGAGCGGAAACAGTAATTGTGGTGACTGCAAAAAGAAAAAAGAGAAGCCTTTTCATTGAAATTAATTTGAAAGCGAAGGTAAGAAATTTGCAGATTAAAATTTGTGTAGCGATTTTGAAACGTGCTTCTATTTTAAACGGACGGTAAATGCTCCGCCATTGCCACACGCCGCCAAACTCATTCCATAAATCCCGGCAGGAAGATCAGTGATGTCGATCAATCCAGATTTTTGTGCTGCGCTGAATGAAACGGCCTTATGAACTTTGATAATGGAATCGTTTCGCGTTAAAGTGTATCCTGTACCACTTCCCCATCCCGGTAATTTTAAAACCTGAGTTTTACAATTTATAGCCCGTTCAATTGTTGTATCAAAATGTGGCGTTTCAGGAAAATCAATATCGGGAGGAACATTAATTGAATAAAAGCAAGTATCCGCATTTTCAACAGGTGAAATTGCTGTTGACTTATTTGCAGAAATAAGAAAAAGGAAAGCGAAGACAAAAAAGAAGAAGAATCGCATTATTCGGTTTATAGATTTATTTCAATCAAGATGCACACCGGTTCTAAAATGCATATCAAGGTTCAAATTTACTTTAAATGAATTAGAATTCTCCGACAACACAAACAACAGGCCGGGAAATAAATCACGCATTTTTTTGATAACCAGCATTTTACAATTGCATATTATTTTCTTTGAAAAAATATTTCAGAAGCAATGTGGAATGCTCGTTCGCCACGCATCTTACTGATGTAAAACGGCATAAACTTCTCTTAAAGCATAATCCACTTCTTAAAATAAGCATCATGGACAAAGCAATTACAAAAAAAAGACTGGCATTCGGAGCAATAGCAGTCATACTGTTTACAGTCATCGCGTGGATGTATCCTGAAGGATATTACCAGCTTGCAATGGAAAACGAGTTCATCAAATCGGTGAAAGAAAAACTTACTGCGTATAACAAGCAGGTGCCGGAAGATCGTTTGTATGTGCAGATGGATAAGCCCATGTATTCTCCCGGAGAAACGATGTGGCTTTCTGTTTTTGTACGTAATGGACAAACGTTAAAGCCTTCGAAAAAAAGCGACATCATTCATGTCGAATTGATCAATCCGAAAGGAACGATCGAAAAAACAATTAATCTCATCGCGACAAATGGTGTTGCGGGGGGGGATTTTGAATTGGAAGAAGCTGCTGTGGGAGGACAATATAAGCTGCGTGCTTATACGAACTGGATGAAGAATGAAGGCGCTGATAATAAATTCGAAAAAGAAATTACAGTACAGGAAATCGTGCTTCCGAATTTAAAGATGAAGCTTGATTTTGAGAAAAAAGCATTCGGCGCAGGCGATGAAGTTATTGCTAAGCTGAATTTAAATACAAATGAAAATAAGCCCTTATCGAATTATTCCATTCGTTATGTAAGCAGTATCAATGGAGAGCAGATACTTTCCAAAACGGAAACAACAGATGAGAATGGCGAAAAATTTATTCATTTCACACTTCCTGCTAATCTTACCAGCAACGATGGCTTGCTAAATGTAATGATCGACTACAACGGTTCCACAGAAAGCATTTCGCGGTCTATCCCGATCGTGCTGAACAAAATTTCAGTTGAGCTTTTTCCTGAAGGTGGTGATCTTGTTACCGGCTTAGAAGGAACTGTTGCTTTCCGCGCGTTGAATGAATTCGGAAAACCCGCTGATATTGAAGGTGTGGTGCTGACAGAAAAAGGCTCACAGGTTTCTTCTTTTTCCAGCTATCACATGGGAATGGGCGCGTTTACTTTCAATCCGCAGCCAAATGAAAAATATCACGTGAAGATCACAAAGCCCGAAGGTATCAAAGCTTCTTACCCGCTTCCGGAAGCATTACCAAATGGTTTTGCTATGAATATTGACAACAGAAAAAAGGGAGAGATCGGTGTAACTATCAATTCTACTGAAACAGAAGAAGTGACATTGCTTGCACAGGTTCGTGGAAAAATTTATTATTCTACGATCATCAACGCCACTAAAGGAAAAAACAAAATCATCTTCCCTACTTCTGCATTCCCGGTTGGTGTGACACAGATCACGTTGTTTGATTCTAAAGGAACGCCGCGTGCAGAGCGTCTCGCATTTGTGAATAAAGACAAACAACTGAATATTTCTGTGACAACAACAAAAGAAAAATATCTTCCGCGTGAAAAAGTAACAATGACGATCAATGTAAAAGATGATCGCGGAATGCCGATGCCAGCCAATCTTTCAATGGCAGTGGTGAACGATCAATTGCTTTCGTTTGCGGATGATAAGCAGGGAAATATTCTTTCGCAGCTTTTATTGCAGGAAGACCTGGAAGGAAAAGTAGAAGAACCTGCATTTTATTTCGACAAAAAAGAGCCGAAAGCAGATCTCGCTCTTGATTATTTACTGATGACTTCCGGCTGGAGAAGATTTACCTGGGAAAAAGTAATGAGCGGCCAGATCCCGGCGGTAACGTGGCAGGGCGAGCGCGCAGTATTGTCGGGCACCGTGCTTGATGCTTATTCTTACAAACCGGTTCCGAATGCAAAACTGCAGATCAATAATGGCGTAGAATACCAGGCAGACGCTAATGGCAATTTCACTTTCACACGTTTGGATCTTTCAAAAACAACAACACTTACACTCGGAGGCGAGAATTACAATTCACAAACTGTAACGATTAATAATTACGCACAGGATCAGACCTATTATATCTATCCGGAAGTGACATCTCCTACAACAAATTACACATGGTCTAATCCGAATGTAAATGAAAACGTGCAACTATCAGCAGCTCCATCGTTTAGTGGTGCCAGCGCTCCTGAGCAGGAAGTGGTGCTTTTAAATGATCGTTGGGCCGGAGAAGGAATGGGCAAAAAAGATAAAATTGCCGTTCAGAAATCAGCAACGCCAAAACCTTCTTCACAGCCAAAAGATGCAAACAAGGCAGGTCCGCCTCCACCCGACCAGCAAGCTGAGAAAAAAGCGCTGGCGAAAGAGGAAGATGCGCCGAATGAAAAACAAAATATCGCTTTGCGTTCACGTGATGTTCGTGCAGAATTCTTCAGGGCAGCCGCTGACAGCGAAGGCTCATTCGATAATGATTTTATGGATATTGCAGCTGCAGCGCCTGTTTATTATTGCAAAAGAGAATTTGCAGCGCCTGTGTATACTAAAAATGAAATCGTAGAAACAAGAACGGATTTCAGAAATACGATTTACTGGAACCCGAACATCGCGGTGGATAACACCGGAAGAAAAGTAGTTGAGTTTTACACCTCAGATGATATTACATCATTCCGCACCACAGTAGAAGGATTAGGAACAAACGGAACAATCGGAAGAACAGAGAAAAATTTCTTCACACAGCTTCCTTTCGCCATGAGCACAAAAGTTCCTGTAGAAGTGGCGACAGAAGATCATGTTTCCATTCCGCTGACATTGAAAAACAATACCGATGCCCCATTAGGCGGAACACTTACAATTTCAAATCCGGAGGGAATGAAATCAATGGTAGAAGTTCCATCCCTGCAAACTATTATGCCGGGAAAAGCAAAAGTAATTTACCTTGATTATGAAGTGCTGGACAAGATCGGTGAAAGTGAAATTACAATTGCTTTCAAAGCCTGCGGACTTGGCGATGCGTTCACACAAAAAATAAAGATCGCTCCAAAAGGATTTCCTGTTTCAGGTTCATTTTCAGGACAGGAAAAAGAAAAAGAATTCCGCTTTACAACAAGAGGACTGGTAAAAGGATCATTGAAAATAAATTTTACCGCTTTCCCTAATGTGGTGAGCGATCTGATGGCAGGTGTTGCAGGAATTTTACGCGAGCCTTACGGCTGTTTCGAACAGACTTCTTGTTCTGCTTATCCGAACGCAATGGTGCTCGACTATTTACATACTACCGACAGCAAAGACGATGCAACTATTTCTAAGGCTAATGATCTTTTGAATCGCGGCTACAAACGCCTCACCACTTTCGAAGCACCTGATAAAGGTTACGAATGGTTCGGCGCGAATCCGGGCCACGAAGGATTAACCGCTTATGGAATTATGGAATTCACCGATATGAAAAAAGCAGGCGGTGATGTTGACCAGGGAATGATCGATCGTTCTGCAAACTGGCTGATGAGCCACCGTGACGGAAAAGGCGGATTCAAAAGAGAGCAGCATGCGTATCATGATTTCGGAAGAATTTCTGACGACATTCTGAACGCGTATATCGTCTTCGCGCTTGCTGAATCCGGATACACAGATATCAAAAAAGAATTTGAGGCTTCTTACAACAAAGCGAACGAAACAAAAGATCCTTATATGCTCGCGATGATGGCGAATGCCGCTTATTCGCTCAAGGATAATTCAAAAGGTGATGCGTTGATGAATACGCTTATAGAAAAGCAGGCGAAAGATGGCAGCTTTACAGGGGCAACACATTCCATCACCTATTCGCAGGGACAATCGTTAACGATCGAATCAACTTCACTTGCTATTCTTGCAATGATCAAATCGCCGGCAGTAAACGGTGGCGCATTGACCAACGCGGTGCAATTTCTTGTAGGATCTAGAAGCGGATCAGGAGTTTTCAGCTCGACACAGGGAACTATCCTCGCGTTAAAAGCGTTGACAGAATACGCGAAGTTCAGCAAAAAAACAACGGAAGACGGAACCATTGAAATTTACGTTGACAATAAAAAAGTAGAGACGCGCAATTACAAAGCGGGTGATAAAGGAGCGATTGAAATTGACAGTCTTGAAAATGCGGTCAGCGGAGAAGGAGAGCACGTTGTAAAAGTAAAATTCGTTGGTGTAAAAAATCCACTTCCCTATTCTGTGGCAGTAAATTACAGCACTTCACTTCCGAATTCAAATCCTGAATGCGCGCTTGGTCTCACTACAAAACTTTCTGCAACGAATGCTTTCGTAGGAGAAACTGTCCGCCTTACTTCTGTTATTACCAACAGAAAGAAAACAGACATCCCAAGCACGATGGCAATCATTGGAATTCCGGCCGGCTTTACTGTTCAGCCATGGCAGCTGAAAGAAATGCAGGAGAAAAAGATTTTCGATTATTACGAGATCAAAGGAAACAATCTCGCGATCTATTACCGTGGAATGGAAGCAAGCGCAGTGAAAGAGATCAATCTTGATCTCAAAGCCGAGATCCCGGGAACGTTCGACGCACCGGCTTCATCTGCGTACTTGTATTACACGAATGAATTCAAAACATGGAGTTCAGTAGAAAAAGTTTCTATCAGGAAAAACGCACAATAGAAGAATCGCCACGAAGGCACGAAGGCACAAAGTTATTTCTTAGTGTCTTTGTGCCTTAGTGGCCAGAACAATTGCAAAATGATTCCACATCTCAAAATAAATCACAGAAAATTCGGAGGAGCCGCAATGCTCTTCCGGGTTGTGATTTTATTTCTGGGATTTTGTTTTTTACCGACCACTTCATCAGCATCAATTGATCCCGACACCAACATTGTGAAATACGACCTGAACGATCCACGCAATCCTGATTGTCCATGTCACAAAGCGCAGCAGATAGCGGAAGATGAATACCGGAATTCACAAGTGCATCAGCGCCAGAATACGGTCGACAGAAATGAGGTGAATGAAAATAATAACGCTTCGAATAGCGATAAAAGCAGTACTTCGAATAGCGGCAATAGCAATGCGTCGAATAACGGCAATACTAATTCCAATAATTCCGACGTAAACACAAACAAAACCACGTTCACTTCCGGAAGTTCGGGATCACAAAATCATTATTCGAAGTTTTATAAATTTCAGAAGAAGATGAAGAAGTGGAATAAAAAGGTGAAGAGGAAATTAGGGAAGAAGAATAATGGAACGAAGAAAGGAAAGAGACGGGTGGCGGATTGTTTTCATTGGGTGTAGATCGAAATTCCTTTTAAGAAAACAGTATCCGTCAATCAACATAATTTCGCAAATATTCTCATCTTTGGGAAATACAAACCCATCGATGAAAAAACTCTCTCTCCTCTGTATTGTAATTATAGTTGTTTTTGGTGTAAGCTCATTTATAGACATTGAACCGGAATTACAAAAAATTACAGAAACTCCTGCCAAAGAATACACCAGATCGTATTCTGTGCTTAAAAATAATCCCGATACACTACACGGGAAATTTACTGAAACATATAAAGGAGTTGAGATTACCAGCGGAGCTTACGTTAACCACCTTCCTGATGGTCAATGGATTTTTCGTGGGCTAAACAATAGGATACAGCGGTCTTTAAAATTTAAAAAAGGAGAATTAAATGGGCTATGTCTTCGTTTTTATCCTACTGGAGATACATTATCCATTTCATTCTATAGAATGGGAAATATTGATGGAATACGAAAATCTTTTCATTCAAATGGAAAACTGAGATTGTTTGAAACTTTTGAAGATGGAAAACCTGTTGGAAAATTTACCTATTGGTATGATAACGGACAGATTGAATCTTTCCGGACTTACACAAACTATAAAAGAAACGGGGAATATAAATACTTCTCGGAAACCGGAATTTTAACTGAGGAAGGAACGTATAAAGAAGGCCGCCTCAATGGAGTCGTTAAAGAATATTATCCCGATGGAAAACTTCGTCTTGAAATTGAATATAAAGACGGGAAGAAATGGAACCTTGTTAATCAATCAAAAAAGAACGGAAAAGAGAATAAAAAATCAGGCACACTTGTTAATGGCAATGGCACATTCAATTTATATAATGACAATGGAGTCCGGGTGAAGACAGAAACATTCTCTAATGGTTTATTGGAAGGTAAAAGAACAATTTATTATCCAAACGGAAAACCGGAATCAGTGGCTGAAT
>JALYQL010000376.1 GCA_030855855.1 Bacteroidota bacterium
ACATTCCTGCGATCTTGTCGCCTTTTTTCCAGTTCGGTAAGAGGTTGCGGGGACCAAAAGAATTGTACCAACGGATCGTGGCAAAATATTCCTTGAACGCAATTTTCGAAAGTTCTTCTGCGAGCGCTGTATCCTCCGCATAATAAGCAGCGTTGATAAGGTCAAGCCACGCCTCATCGGGTGGAACCTGAGATGCAGGAATTTCTGTTGTACATTTTTTAATCACCGCTATCGCTTCCTTATACCTTTCCGCTTCCGCAAGGGCGTTTGCCAGAACAGAACAAACAAAACGCATCGGGCTGACGAACATTCGCTGCGTTGTTTCATCCGCGTACACATCAGGATCTTTTAATCCGCCATAGCCAAAGCTCATCACAAGCTTATAGGTTTTGTCAAGATTCACCTGTGGGCGTGCACGAAGACTTTTCTCTTCACGTTTATTTTTAACCGGCACCATCCGATACGCCAAACCTTCCAGCTGCAAATAATCATCCAGCCCTGCATAAGCGTTGACGGGCATATTAATCGCAAAATAAACGGGGCGCTTCCAATTGTTGTGCGCGATCAAATCAAGAATGGCTATCTGATCTTTCATGAAATAATTTCCGCGGAGATTCCAGAAAATTGAATCTTCAATCGACGCCGCTGACCCGGTATAACCGCCCTGGCGCAGAAAGTTTTCTTTATCCACAGGCAACATGGCGCTTCTTGTCGGAAGGTAATTAACTGTATCGCCTTTGCCTGTGAGATAAATCTTATCCGGATCTTTTGTTGTAAAATTATCAACCATTGTACGGAGGTCCATTGTGTCGTTACTTTCATCGGAGATTGTGATATAATCGCGCGTACCATCGCGATATTGCCAATGTGATAAGCTGATCGGCAACGGATCGGAGGTGTATTGTTTTTTCTTTGCCTGGTCGATATACCAATCGCTGCGGAAAAGAGAAATGCAGATGATGCGTATATCGCGGCGCACTCCGAGCACTTCCTGCGCGTACCAGAGCGGGAACGTGTCATTATCCGCATACGTAAAAAGGATCGCATTCTTTTCACACGAGTTCAGGAAATTCACGGCGATATCTTCCGCTACTGTTCTTCCTGACCGATCATGATCATCCCAGTTTTGCGCCAGCAATAAAACAGGAGAAAGCAAACTGAAGCTCATCGCGATTGCAACTGCGCTTACGGCGGCCAGCTTTTTTCTCAGCAGCGCGAAAATACCAATCATGCCGAGCCCGACCCAGATGGAATATGCGTAAAAAGATCCGACATACGCATAATCACGTTCGCGTGGCTGACCGGGAGTCTGGTTGAGATAAAATACAATGGCAAGCCCGGTAAAAACAAAAAGCAATACTGTAACGATCGCATCACGTTTGGCCTTGTAGATATGCCATGCAAATCCAATGACGCCAAGTAAAAAAGGAATGAAAAAATAACGATTCCTTGCTTTATTATTCCGCTGGGATTCGGGAAGAAGATCCTGGTCGCCTAAACGTGCATTGTCCAAAAAAGAAATTCCTGTCAGTACATTTCCTTCGGTGTCATCCCCACCTCCTGCATAATCATTCTGTCTTCCGATAAAATTCCACGCGAAATAACGCAGGTACATCCAGCTCAGCTGGTACGAAATAAAAAACCGCATGTTATCGCCAAGCGTAGGAATGTTTTCAACTGCTGTTATGCGCCCGTTTCCATCAGTAAACGTAACTGAATCGCCTGCTATTCCACCGCACCATGATGGGTAAGACGAGGCATGGCCATCATTGTGCATCCTTGGAAAAACAGTGCATCCACGCTTATCATAATTAGGAATGGTTTGCGTCCGTGCATCGCTGATAATATATTTTCCGCTTTTTTCATCTTTCACATACACAGGATTTCCATCGAGGTACGGCGTTTTCGGATCCAGCGGCGTATTGAAATTCTGTCCGTACAGCAGCGGCCAATCGCCATATTGTTCGCGATTCAGGTAGGAAAGCAGGCTGATGGAATTTGATGGATTGTTTTCATTGATCGGTGTTCCTGCCTGTGCGCGGATGACGAGCACAAAAAAGCTGGAATATCCGATCAGCAAAACGGTGAAGCTCAGCAGTACTGTATTCATCCATACAATTCTGAAACGATGTGTCAGAAATAATCCGCCGGCCAATAAAATAATGATCGAGGAAAAATAAAATATCGTTCCTGAATTGAACCTAAAGCCAAGATCATTCACAAAAAACAATTCTGTTTTGCCTGCGAGCTTTACGATACCCGGAATAATAAAATCCTGAACGCCGCCAAGCATTGCCAATGCAACGACAGAAGTAATGAGCATTCCTTTTAAAGAAACTTTTCTCTTGCGGAAATACCAGATGAAAACCAATGCAGGAATCGTCAGCAGGTTTAACAAGTGGACACCGATGGAAAGTCCGATCATGTAGGCAATAAAGATAAGCCAGCGGTCGCTTCTTGGTTCATCAGCTACGTTTTCCCATTTAAGCATTGACCAGAAAACAACAGCAGTAAAAAGCGATGACAATGCATACACTTCTCCTTCTTCAGCTGAAAACCATGCGGAATCTGAAAAGGCATAAGATAATGCGCCGACAGCTCCGGCAGAGAGAATGAGAAAGAAATTTGTTTTGGTGAACTGCTCTTGCGTTTTCAGCAATATTTTTTTCGCGAGATGTGTGATGCTCCAGAAAAGAAATAAAGCAGTAAACGCGCTTGCTAAGGCTGATAATGTATTAATGCTCGCTGCTACATATTCATTGTGCCCGAATGTCAGAAGGGAAATACATTTTGCGAGCAGCATAAAAAACGGCGCGCCCGGCGGATGACCTGCTTCAAGTCCGTAGGAGCAGGCAATATATTCACCACAATCCCAAAAGCTTGCGGTGGGTTCAATGGTGAGACAATAAACGATGGCGGCGAAAATAAAAACAGCCCAGCCGGCTATTAGATTATATTTTCTGAAAGAGGAGGCGTTTAACATTGACGCCAAAGATAGTAGTTCGGAGGGCAATAATTCAGCGGATGCTGCTTCAGCTTCCCGGCAAGGAGTTTATTGCCAGGAGTATCACCCAAAGTGCCAGCACAACAATTCCGATGATAAGAGTTCCCGTCAAAACTCCCCACGCGATACGCTTGCCTGCATCTATGATGTCAACGTTTTCATCCACGCAATCTCCTGTTGCCCTGACTTTCTTTTTGGCGGAAGCGGCCAGGCTAAGCGTGATGATCGCAAGCACAAAACCGGGCACGAGAAAAATGCTTGTCCATAACGAAATGAGCGATAAATTGTAAATACTCATCGCGGAAGTATGGACCTTGCTTCCTTTTTTAGCTATCGAATTGCTGGCTTCGCGATAGGTCATTTTTTTGCGGACGGTATCGCCGGGACACATTTCATTTTCTTCCGGTAAAACTTTTACTTTTTGAGGAGCAATAGCCGGAACAATGAAATCCGGCGAGGAAAAAAATTCGACGGGAGCAGGATTATTGAACTGTATTCCTGTATATTTTTCTTTTTCTATTGCAGCGGGCGCGTTCTTCTGAGCTGGTGAAAATTCCTCACGGACATTTTTTTCTTTATACCAGCCATTCCGGTACAGCCGTTTCTCCATATTACACGAGACGCTTGCAAGCAACAAAAGCAATGCGCAGAAAAGACCGGCTTTCTTCATTTGTTTAAAGTTAGAATAAAGTCGGTATAAAAGCCAATGGAATTCCTAATTTTGTCCCCGCCCGACCGGATAACCCGTGAAGGAGTTCCTTATCGATCTTACATGAAAATTTCTCTAAGCTGGCTTAACGACTATCTCAAAACCGGTTTAACTCCACAGGAAACAGGCACGAAACTTACTGCGTGCGGCCTTGAAGTAGAATCTATCGAAGATTTTGAATCGGTTGCAGGTGGTTTGCGCGGATTGGTTGTGGGTGAAGTGGTGGAAAAAATAAAACATCCGAATGCGGATAAGCTTTCGCTTACTAGAGTAAATGTGGGTGGTGCAGAGCTGCTGAGCATTGTTTGCGGCGCGCCGAATGTGGAAGCGGGACAAAAAGTAATTGTGGCTGCTGTCGGCACAATGGTTCATCCGACAACGGGCGAGCCATTTGAAATAAAAAAATCAAAGATCCGCGGTGAGCTTTCGGAAGGAATGATCTGCGCGGAAGATGAAATAGGTTTGGGCGAATCGCATGCAGGGATCATGATCCTGGATGCAAATGCAAAAGTGGGAACGCCTGCCGCCGAATTTTTTGGGTTGGCAAATGATCACGTTTTTGAAATTGGTCTTACGCCTAACCGTGCGGATGCAGCTTCACATTTCGGTGTGGCGCGTGATCTGTCTGCGGTGTTGCTGGCGGAAGAATTACAAAAAAATCCGCTTGCAGAACATCAGCCTGCGGTTTTACCACCGGCCAACGCGTTCGGCGACGACCTTCCGGATTCCTCTATCGAAGTGGAATTGCTGAACCCCGAAGCCTGCATCCGCTATTCGGGAATTGTGATTAACGGAATTGAAGTGAAAGCCTCGCCTGATTGGTTGCAGAACCGTTTGAAGGCAATTGGCCTGCGCCCGATCAATAATGTGGTGGATGTTACCAATTATGTGCTGCATGAAATCGGTCAGCCGCTGCATGCTTTTGACGCGGATAAAATTTCCGGAAAAAAAGTGGTGGTGAAAAAAGGTGCTGCAGGAACAAAGTTTATTTCGCTCGAAGGAACGGAACGAAAACTTTCTGAAAATGACCTGATGATCTGCGACGCAGAAAAGCCGATGTGCATTGCGGGCGTTTTCGGCGGATTAGATTCGGGTGTGACAGAAACTACAACCTCGATTTTCCTGGAGAGCGCTTGTTTCGAGCCGGTGCATGTACGCAAGACTTCGAAATTCCACACGTTAAAAACAGATGCTTCTTTCCGTTTCGAAAGAGGAACTGATCCGGAAATTACAGTTTATGCTTTGCAGCGCGCTGCGAAATTGCTGCAGGAAATGGCAGGCGGGGAAGTAGCTTCAAAGCTGGTGGATATTTATCCTGTAAAAGTGGAACCGAAAGAAGTGGCTTTTGCTTTTTCGAATTGTGATACGCTGATCGGTAAATCCATTGAGCATAACACGATTAAAAAAATCCTGCGTGCGCTTGGAATTGAAATTGCTTCCGAAGGCCAGGATGCGTTATTGCTTTCTGTTCCGGCGTTCAAAGTGGACGTAACACGTTCTGCGGATGTGGTGGAAGAAGTGCTGCGCATTTACGGTTACAACAATATCAGCTTTCCTGAATTTGTGCGTTCATCACTTTCCTACGCGCCGAAACCTGATCCGGAAAAGCTGCGCGAAATTGTTTCGGAATTGCTCGCCGCAAATGGTTTCAGCGAGATCCTGAATAATTCATTGACAAAATCCGCGTATTACGATCTGCTGAAAACAGATGCTGCATCGAATGTTGCGATTCTGAACCCGCTGAGCTCTGACCTTGGAATTCTGCGCCGCTCTCTATTATTTGGCGGACTTGAAACGATCGCGTACAATCAAAAAAGAAAAAATCCTGATCTGCGTTTGTTCGAATCAGGAAAAACATATTTCAAAAAGGCAAATACCGAATCTTCCTCTGGAGAAAGAGCTCCTGCAGACAAGGAAGGAAAGTGGCCGTATTTTGAATTGCAGCGTTTTGCTTTTTTTGTTACCGGAAGGAAAAATCCGGAAAGCTGGAACGCCTCCAATGAAAAAGCCGGATTTTTTGATCTGAAATCAACCGTGCAGCAAGTGTTGACGCGTTTGGGTTTAAGTGAATCTAAAACGGACACCATTGAAGCGCCTGAATTTTCTGAAGGATTAAAAACAGTGGTGCGCAAAAAAGAAGTGGTGCGTTATGGACGCGTTGCAAAAAATATTATCAAAGCGCTCGACATTTCCGGTGATGTATTTTATGCCGAATTCGATTGGGATGCTGTGCTTTCATTGGCAGCATCGTCAAAAGAAATTCATTTCACAGAAGTTCCGAAATTCCCGAGTGTGCGCCGCGATCTTGCTTTGGTGCTGGATAAAAAAGTTTCGTATAAAGAAGTAGAAGAGCTCGCGTGGCAGACGGAAAAAAATCTGCTGCGTGAAGTGAATTTATTCGATGTGTATGAAGGCGATAAAATAGCCGGCGATAAAAAGTCGTATGCGCTCAGCTTTATTCTGCAGGATAATGATGCGACGCTGACGGATGCGCAAATCGAAAAGATCATGGAAAAGCTGACGAAAAATTATTCGGAGAAGCTGGGAGCAGTGATCCGGGCGTGAAAGATCTGGTGATGGGGTGATCTGGTGACTGGGTGATTTTAAAAAAATAAAAAATAAAGGTGATAGAAATTTCTGCCACCTTTTAATTTTTTAATAATTGCCAATTACCGGTGTAAAGGAAGGTCTCACGACCCACTATACAATCACCCAGTCACGAGATCACCCAGTCACTAAATCCATAACCGCATTTGTATTTACAGGAAGCCGTTTAAATTCTTTCCTGATCATAAATACAATCATTCCGAAAGCGATGACCTGCAGCACTGCCGGGATCCAGTAGATGCTGCTGATGCTATAATACAAATGTTGGTTGTTCGGGCGAAGTCGAGAACAAACAACATTTATAATCCCTAATCAAAACCCCAGCGTTTCTTTCAACCTGGCATAACCTCTACGGCTGACAGGAATCCGTGCATTGTTTTTCAATAAAGCGATGTAAGAATTTTTTTCGAATGGCTCTACGCGCTTCAGGTGTTCGAGGCGGATGAGGAAGGAACGGTGTACGCGCAAGAATTCGGTGGGCCTCAATACCCGTTCGTAATACGACATTGTTTTTTTCTTCAGGTAATATTCGTCTTTGGTAAATATCTTTACATAATCGTCGTAAGCTTCGATGTAATAAATTTCATTGGAAGGAATGATGCGGATGTTATTTCCGTTCTTCACCACCACGCGCTGCTCTTCTTCCTGCCATTTTTCTCACTTCTTCCGGCCGCGATCCGACAAGCGCGCTGATCGAATTCAGGCTGTTGAATAAAAAATGCGGATCCAATTGTTGCCGTAATTTTCCGAGCTCTGCTTCACGGAATAATTTTTCTGTATCCGCTTTCCTGCTTTCAGCCAGCCGTTGTTGTTCAGAATAACTCCACATCCTCTTTTTCCTGCCGCTGCCGCTTCTTTTTCCTGCCGCTAAAACTCCATGAAAATTTCTCCTCATGAAATCATTTTATCTCTTCCCCTGGAAAAATGTCTTCAGCAAAACTGAACTTTCTTCTTCCAGCAATCCACCCACCAACTCCGTTTTCGGATGCAGCACTTCTTTCTGCAAACGTAAAAATCCGCGTTTCGGATCATGCGCGCCGAAGACGATTTTCTTGATCTGCGACCAATGAAGTGCTCCCGCACACATCAGGCATGGCTCGAGCGTAACAAAAAGCGTGCATTCATTCAGGTATTTCCCACCTAAATAGTTTGCGGCAGAAGTGATGGCCTGCATTTCCGCATGCGCTGTTACGTCGGTCAAACGTTCGGTGAGGTTATGCGCTCTTGCAATGATGCGGTTTTCGCAAACGATAATCGCACCGACGGGAACTTCGTCGGCATCAAAAGCTTTTTTGGCTTCTTTTAATGCTTCGCGCATGTAATGTTCGTCGGAAAAGATGGTTAATTCCATTGCGACGAAGGTAGAAATTAAAATCCTTCTGCCCCGGATAGCAGCGGCAGCCCGCATCCCCGGCTCAGCCGGGAGAGGACTATAGCGGATAGCCGGCCCAACCAATTTCATTGGTGTTACCGGCTCTTATTCCCCCTAAGAAAAATAATCAACCCGAAACCCGGAACCCGGAACACAAAACTCAATCTCTATTCGTAATTTCGCTTTCTGTTAATAATTCTTCTTTCCTATGCTACGCACTCACACCTGCGGCGAATTGCGCCTTTCTGATGCCGGTAAAAACGTCACCCTTTCCGGATGGGTGCAGACTTCACGCGATTTTGGCGGACTTACATTTATTGATCTGCGCGATCGTTATGGTTTGACGCAGCTTGCTTTTAATACAAAAATGAACGCGGATCTTTCTGAAGCTGCAAGTATGCTCGGGCGTGAGTATGTGATACAGGTGAACGGAACCGTGCAGGAGCGTGAAAATAAAAATCCGAAAATGCCGACCGGTGATATCGAGATTGTGGTGAGTGAAATAAAAACGCTCAACGTTTCGAAAACACCTCCGTTCACAATAGAAGACGATACAGATGGCGGTGAAGAATTGCGGATGAAATACCGTTACCTCGATCTGCGCCGCGCTCCTGTTCGTGAAAGTATAATTCTCCGTCATAAAGTAGCGCAGGCCACACGCGCTTACCTGAACGAGCAGCAATTTATTGAAGTGGAAACGCCGGTGCTTATTAAATCTACCCCGGAAGGTGCGCGCGATTTTATTGTTCCTTCACGAATGAATGCCGGACAGTTTTACGCGTTGCCACAGTCTCCGCAGACATTTAAGCAGCTGCTGATGGTGGCAGGTTTCGACCGCTACTATCAAATCGTAAAATGTTTCCGCGATGAAGATCTGCGCGCCGATCGCCAGCCGGAATTCACACAGATCGACTGTGAAATGAGTTTCGTGGAACGCGATGATATTCTCGATATGTTCGAAGGAATGATTCGCAGTCTTTTCAAAACCGTGAAAGGTGTGGATATCGGAAAGCTGCCGCACATGAGCTATGCCGATGCTGCGAAATATTACGGCAATGACAAGCCTGATACGCGTTTTGAAATGAAGTTCGTGGAACTGACAGAACTCGTGCAGGGCAAAAGCTTCAAAGTGTTTGATGATGCAGAATTGGTTGTCGGAATTTGTGCGAAGGGCTGTGCGGAATACACACGTAAGCAATTGGATGAGCTGACAGAATTTGTAAAACGTCCGCAGATCGGCGCGACAGGTTTGATTTATGCGCGATATAACGGCGACGGAACAGTGAAATCTTCTGTCGATAAATTTTATGATGAAGAAGAGCTGCGCAAATGGATGGCAGCTTTCGGCGCGGAGAAAGGCGATCTTGTTTTGCTGATGGCGGGTGGAAAAGATAAAGTGCGTAAAGCGATGAGCGAATTGCGCCTTGAAATGGGAACACGTTTAGGCTTGCGCGATAAGAATAAATTTTCCTGCCTGTGGCTGATCGATTTTCCATTGCTGGAATACAACGAAGACGAAAAGCGATGGTTCGCGATGCACCATCCGTTCACTTCACCATTGCCGGATGATATTGCATTGCTGGAAACCGATCCGGGCGCAGTACGTGCGAATGCGTATGACATGGTGATCAACGGTGTGGAAGTAGGAGGTGGCTCGATCCGTATTTTTGATAAAACACTCCAGGCAAAAATGTTTGATGTACTTGGATTTACTCCTGAAGATGCAAAAGCGCAATTCGGATTTCTGATGGATGCGTTTGAATTCGGAGCGCCGCCACATGGAGGAATCGCGTTTGGATTTGATCGTTTGTGCTCGCTGTTCGGCGGCGCAGATTCTATCCGTGATTTTATCGCGTTTCCGAAAAATAATTCAGGAAGAGATGTGATGATCGATTCGCCGAGCGTGATTGATGAGAAGCAGCTGAAGGAGTTGAATATTAAGACGACGGTTTAAAAAGGGTGCGAATTACGAATAAATACGAATATCCGAAAAGGCCCCTTGGTTTGTATATTCGTATTTATTCGTAATTCGTCCCCTCGTAATTCGTACCCTTTTTTTCAGAACTGCACTTTGTAACTCAGCACCGGAATAAGCGGCGCCTGGTAATTGTACACAATCTCTTTTTTATCCGCATCGTAATATTTGTTGAATACATTTTTACGGTTCGTTACATTCTGGATATCGAGTGAAACGGTGCTTGTCCAGCCTTTGTGATTTGTTTTCAGGCTGGCACGTATGTCGATCCGGAAATAATCAGGCATCTTTTCTGAATACGCGCGTGATTCATCTTTCCAAGTTCCGCCCACTTCATTTGATTTTGCGAGGTCGATTGGTGTATCATAAAATCCGCCGGCATAAATTACTTTCAGGTTTAATCCGATGATACGGCGTTTGTGCTTTTCACTCAGCACAAATTCTTTTCCTCCCGTAAATGTCGATGCGTATTGTCCGTTGAATCTTGTATTTCTCCAGACGCCATCCATTGCTTTATAGCTGGAGTTATACAAAGATCCGGAGAGAATAAAATAGGAACCCTTGCTGAAAAATTTCTCCAGCGTTAATTCCAATCCGTAATTGCGGCCTTTCCCTGCGTTGGTTAAGCTGTCGGTATAAACGCCATTGATCTGGTTGATCACTGCGAATGAGCTGGTGCTGCTGTTTTTTACCGGCACATTCATCAGCCATTGATGATACACTTCCGTCTTCACATGCAGATGTTGACCTATGCTTTTGTCATACGACAATACCAAATGATGCGCCTGCAATAATCCAAGATTTTTATTCGGATACACAACGCTGCCATCTGCCAGCTCCTGCTGCGAAAAATACACACCCATCGGTTGGATCTGGCTGTGCATTCCATAACCCGCGCTCACCGTTTGTCTTTTTGGAAAAGCCCATGAAGCGGCAGCACGTGGTTCAACGGAATAAGAATTATTGAGCAGCAAAAGCAATGCATGAACGCCGGTGTTTAACGTCAGCTTTGCTGTCGGGCGATATTGCCATTGTGTAAAAGCCTGGATCGTTTGTGTTGCGCCGCGATGACGGATCTGTTCCACGGAAGTATTGAGACTATCATCATAATAACGTTGTGAAAGATCGTATTTCAGCTGGTTGAGAATAACGCCGGAACGGATAAGGTGGTGCGAGTTGAATTTGTGCGTGACGGTTCCTGACAATGTGATTTTTTGCTGCAAATAGGATTCATGATAAATATTCCTGAAGACATATGAATCCAATAAATAGTCTGCTTCTTCACCATTGTCTGTTGATGAAATTACAGTTGCCAGCTTCATAAATGTTTTTTCGTTGATCGCATTTCCCCAGGTAAAACCGCAGACTCCGGTATTCGCATGAAATTTTGAAGTGTATCGGTCGCCTTCCGTTTTCCAGTTTGCAGAATCCATTTGCGCATGGTAAGTTTCAGAGCTTAATCCTCCGAATCCAAACGCGGTGAAAGTTCCGAAACGTTGTGTAGGAATTACTACGTTATAGGAGAGATCCTGGAAAGTAGTCACGCCACCGTCTCCGAGAATCCCCAGCTTTCCTAAAATCCCTAATGTGGAATAACGGTAATTCACGAGGTACGATCCGTTGTGATTGGAAGAGAACGGACCTTCGGCAGCAACATCAATTCCGAGCACGCCGGCCTGGAAAGTAAATTCATGCTTTTCATTATTGCCATGGCGCAGGCGAAGATCGAAAACCCCTGAAGTTGCATTTCCATATTCTGCTGCGAAAGCTCCGGTGACAAAATCAGAATTAGAAAGCAGCTGTGCGCTGAGAATTGAAATGCCACCGCCTGCTGTTCCCGCTGATGAAAAATGATTGGGATTCGGAACTTCAATGCCTTCCATGCGCCACAATAATCCATTCGGCATATTCCCGCGTATCGAAATAAAATTATTTCCATCACCAACACTTGTTACGCCTGCATAAGCCAATGCTGCACGTGCAGGATCATTTACCGCTGCTGCGAACCGTTGTGTTTCTTCCACAGAAAAAGTCCGCGCGCTCACCGTTGACATTTCATTCAGCGGTTTTTCTTCATCTGCCGTGATGACAACTTCTGTATTCTGCACAATCTCTTCTTCCATTTCAATATTCAACACGACTTCTTTCCCGGATGTTATTTCCACATCATTCAGAAAAATTTCATGATAGCCTAAAAGCGAAATTTTAAATGACTGACGTCCTACGGGAACCTGTTCCAGCTTGAAGCTTCCATCAATTTCGCTTGCACATCCGCGTGCAGGTTCCACATTCAGCAATACGACGATCGCGCCCGGCAGCGGAGATTTAATTTGCCTGTCAACAATATTCCCTCGCACAGTCTGCGTCAATGTCTGCGCAGGAAGCCACGTGGTTGCAAATAAGGTAAGCAGCAGCATTAATCCGATCTGCAGGATTCTTTTCAGTAGAAAAAGTGATTGCATAAGAAACAAGTTTGATTATAAAAAACGGATGGATGCATTGAACCCGGCCCATGCTTTTGCATTCCATTGATTGCTGTAGGTCTGGGAGAAGAAATAGTACGGAGCAAAACCTGTTACTGTATTTTCACTATATCCGGGCTGAAGGTCAGCTACAAAAACATTGAGTGAAGGTCCTGCTGCAAGTGAAAGGTTTTTGGTGAGATGAACATCGAATGTTACGCTAAGTTTCCAAAGGTCGCTCATGCTGGTGCTGAAATATCCTTTACTGATGTGATATTGCACCGCGGTAATATCCATGTCAATCCGCTTGTGAATTTTAAATGCGGTTCCGATGCCATATCCGAATCCCCAAAACGGATCACGTGGCCGCGGATCGAAAGCCATGGAAAATACATTGTGAAAAGCTTTGCTGCCTGTGATGAATGAAAAATTTACCGGGGTTGTTTCATTCCATCCCACTTCTAATTTATGATAGCCGTGCCGCGCAAAAGAAAACAGGCCGATCATTATTCCATCAGCGCTGTCGGCAAAATTGAAAACGCCTACTTGAATTCCTTTCATATTCCTGGCGTAATTCATTCCGCCGCTGATCTGCATGCCGGTCATTGTTCCCGACACAACGTTCAATCCGCCTGAGATTTGCAATCCGCGAAGATTACGCGCATAATTTAATCCGCCGGAAGCCTGCAGCTGTGAAACATCTCCCGCCGCAATATTTGCACCGCCTGATAATTGCACGCCAAAAACATTTCCATCCGTTGCATTCAGCGCGCCCGAAGCCTGTATGCCGCGCACATTTCCATGCACCGTATTGAGACATCCCGCAAGCTGAACACCTGTGAGCGAGTCGCCCGAGTGATTAAATGCCCCGGCTGCCTGTAATCCGGACATCGGTCCGGTGGCAACATTAAAAACACCGGCGAACTGTGTGCCCGAAAATCCGGATGGTGCAACATTTCCAATGATTGCGATCTGCGCATTTTTTGTTCCGATACCGAGGATGGTAAAATGGAACGGCGTGATGATCGTGTCGCGTGTTGTTGCGCGAAGAAATGCTGTTGCGGAAAAAGAGAGTAAAAGTGTGAGGAGAATAAAACATTTCATAAGATGTTCTTTTGGTGAACTGTTCTTATGACACAGGGAAGGTTGTTTACCCCTATCGTAAAACCGGAAGATGTTTTGGAGGGTGCTGTGTGGTAGTGATGTTTAACTCCTACGGAATCCGCCCCGAAGTTTATTTCGAAAAAGCGGACTGTATAGGAGTTAAACATCACTACCGGAAAAATCTGCTTTTATTCCCGAAGATCCGTAGGTGCGAAACTACCACACGGCACCTGCTAAGTAAATGTGACTTTTCGCCGAGACCTCGCGACCAAAAAAATGTTGATCAAAAAAACCGGATCGCAAATTTTGCACCGATCCATCCGTAATCCTGGTAGCCTTGCGCAGGCGCTCCTTTGAAAATTGGTTTTGAATGCAACGGTTGCAATTCATCCTGCGTTGTGCCGGTGATGAAATAATTGAACGTTGGTCCCGCCGCAATTCCGATATAACGGACAGGTTTCCATTCCAGCAACAAATCTATTTTCGCCCATTCATTGGTGTAATCCGCGAAACGTGATGGATTATAATGTTGCACGTAACCATCCAGGTTAATATTAAACTTATTCCCCAGGCGAAAATCGTGACCGAAACCATAACCAAAAGTCCAGGCAGAACTTTGCGGATCAAAACCTGCGGTGAGGATTGTGTGAAACGCGGGAACGCCTGTGCGAAAGGCAATGTTGAGAAATGCGGATTCTGTTGCCGAAATTTCTACCTGGTGCAATCCTTTTCTTACAATGCTCAGCATGCCGATCGGAATTCCTCCGTTGCAAGTGTCAGCAATATTGAGAACGCCTAACTGAAATCCTTTAGATTCCTGCGCGATATTCAGCACAGCAATCTGCGTTCCGTTCATGTGTCGTGCAAAATTAAATCCTCCGGCAAGCTGCATTCCTTTAACTGTATCGGCAGAAATGTTTGCGCCACCTGCTAATTGAAATCCATTTGTCTGGCCGGCATAATTTAAACCGCCTGTTGCCTGGAACTTTTTCACCGTGCCATTTGTAAAATTAAGTCCGCCCGAAAGCTGAAAGCCATCAAGATCACGCATCGCAATATTTACTCCACCTGCTATTTGTCCGCCATAAATTTTCCCGCGATTAACATTTGTTCCGCCTGCGAGCTGAACGCCTCTTAATGTATCCATCAAAAAATTAGAGCCGCCGCTCAGCTGAAGTCCGCGCAGTGATCCCATTGTAAAATTTAATGCGCCGGAAGTCTGGATACCTTTTACATTTCCACCTACTACATTAGCGCCACCTGCGATCTGCACGCCATTTACATTCCGCCTGTCAATGTTTAGCGCGCCGCCGATCTCAAGGCCATCTGTTCCTGCGGTATATCCACCAATGACATTCAGCGAAAATTTATTCACCACATTGCCCGTCAGCTTTCCGTTGGTAGAAATAAATGGTAACAGGGAAACCTGTCCACCACGTTTGAGGAATTCTTTCATGTTGCGCGATTGCATCAGCTGATCGAAACCGATCAGAGAATCGAGAAAAGGAAAACTTTCTACGTTTTGTTCCTGCGCAATTGTTGTGGTGTCGGTTTTTGGAATGCTATCATTGGTGACTGGAATTATTTTTTCAGGTGTGTGATAAATGCTGATATCATGAGTGAGGTTGGACGAAGGCACAATGGAAAATGCGGTGTCGGAGTAATATTCCCGGCTTACTTTCAGATTGACAGGCTGCGTTGAACCATTTAATTTCAGTGTGTAAAAGCCGTAATAATCGCTGAGTGTTGATGCGAGGCTTGCAGAATCGTAAACACTGGCGTATGAAATTCCAATGCCTGTATTTGCGTCAACGATGTAACCGCTGAGCGTGTATTCTTTTTTGCGTGGACTTGTTTCGGTTGCAGCGATTGGTGCAGGGGCTGGCTGAAGGATGATGTAATCGTTCCGGACTTTATAGGTGATGGAATTTCCGAAAAGTAAATATATGGCGCGCCGCACGGTAATGTTTTTTTCGTGCAGCGAAACTGTTCTTGACGCGTCAAACAGGTTGGAGGCCCAGACAAATTCAAATTTCCCCTGTGCGCTGATATCGCGCAGCACTTCGTCAACACGGCGGTTATCGTAGTTGAGAGAAACGATACGTTCGGTAACAGGAAGGGTGGACTGTGCCCGCGCGGCCAGTGAAATCAACACCAAAAGAAAAGCAATGCAATGGCGCATATTTTAATTGTGCGGACAGCTTTTTCCATCCAGGAAAATTTTCCCTTCCGATTTTTTTACGGAGATATGTAAGGCGTCTTCGATGGTCAGCAGAATAAAATCCAGGCTTTTGTTTGCGTAATCACCGTCGACACCGCAATCACGTATCGCATCGGAGGTAATGATGATGTTTGATCCATAAGCGTTATTAAGCAATTGAACAACATCGCTCAGGCGTGTGCTTCGGAATTTGAAAATACGGTTGCGGTAAGAGGCAGTATTCGGATCACCTTCGATTCCTTTTTTTAGCTCGCCGGTCGATTTATTATAGACTGCAATTTCACCGGGTACCAGCGTAACAGTATCTTTTCCTACATAACATTTTACTTTTCCTGTCTGAACAGATACACGCACGCTGTCTCTTTCCGGAAATGCATTTACATCAAAAGAAGTTCCGACAACTTTTATGTTCAATGTACCTGCGTGAATAATAAAAGGACGTGTTGCGTCGTGACTGACATCAAAAAACACTTCGCCTTTCAGACTTACTTCACGTGTGTTGCCTTCGAAATGTTCGGGATAGGTTAAGGAAGAATTGCGATTGAGCGTGATGCTGCTGCCATCAGGAAGTGTGGCAGGTTTTGAAATATCTGTCGCGGCAAAAGTTTTCATTGCCGGATTTTTATCCCCGGTCATTGTTACATAAAACAGCGAACCGATCAAAAGAAATACTGCGACACCTGCGGCAATGCGCATGTAAACAGGACGGGAAATATTGGAAGGCGGCTCGTTCACATTCATGCGCGTCTGCATTTTTTTCCAGGCCGCGTTTGTATCTACATCATGTGTGTTCGCAGAAACAGAATGATTCCATATTTCTTTCAGGCCTTCAAAATAATTTTTGTTGGCTGCTGAAGCATTGATCCACGCCTGTGCTTCCGAAATTTCAGCTGCAGTTGCTTCCGCTGAAAGATAGCGTGCAAGCAGCTCGTCGGTACGTGTATTTTCGTGTTCGTTGCTCATGACGTTGGGATTAAATAAAATAAACCATGAGAAATTGTAAAAATTAAAAAGGGTAAATAAGCGGAAAGCCGTTCGCGCATGATCCGCAGTGCTTTGCCCATTTGATTTTCTACTGTTTTGACTGAGATGTCGAGCAGCTCAGCAATCTCGCGGTATTTTAATTCTTCAAACCGGCTCAGCTCAAAAATTTTGCGGCATTGTTCCGGCAATACTTTTAATGCTTTGCTGATTTCTTCTTCGAGCTGCTTCACATCCATTTCATGAGAAGCTTCGGCGGCATGTACTATTCGTAACGGTCCATCGTTGAGCCGAACATCTTTCCTGCGCCGTTGCTTGTGGTTCAGTGACGCATTGTGCACAGAGCGGTAGAGATATGCTTTGAATGAAACTGTGATATTTAATTCTTTGCGCCTTTCCCAGATGCGCAGAAAAACCTGCTGCACAATTTCTTCTGCATCTTCCGTTTCCGTAACGATTCCACCGGCATAACGGCACAACGGCGCATAATAAAAATGAAACAGCTGTTCAAAAGCCGCGGCGTCACCTTCACGGATCGCAGGAACTATGAGATGATCCTCCGGCGTTGTCATCTTTGGTCGGCTTTCATGTTGCGTGCAAAGATACACTACTGGTTTTTTGTATGACAAGGTGGCGTTCAATTCGGTTATTTGCCGGTATGACACGGGAAAAGGGTTGTACCCCTATGCGGGTTTGATATTTTTTAGGGCGCGTTTGCGAAACACACTCTAAAAATGCGCTACTGTACAGACGAAAAACTACCTTTGCAGCTCTTCTATGAAGGCAATCATCAAGCATAAGATTTTCAACGACCCGGTTTACGGTTTTGTTACTGTTCCCTCGGAGCTGGTTTTTAATCTGATTGACCATCCGTATTTCCAGCGCTTAAGAAGAATCCGGCAGCTCGGTCTTACCAATCTTGTTTACCCGGGCGCCATCCACACACGTTTTCATCATGCGTTGGGTGCAATGCATCTTATGCGCGAAGCTATTGAAGTGATTCGTTCAAAAGGCCATGAGATCACTGAGGAAGAAGCGCAAGGTGCAACGGTGGCTATCCTGCTTCACGATATTGGTCACGGCCCGTTTTCGCATGCTTTGGAAATGAGCATCGTGCATAATATCACGCATGAAGATCTGTCGGCGATATTTATGGATCGTCTGAATGTAGAATTTAAAGGTCAGCTGGAAACGGCGATTAAAATTTTCCGCAACAAATACAAAAAGAAATTTCTTCACCAGCTGGTTTCTTCACAGTTAGATCTTGATCGCCTCGATTACCTGCGAAGAGATAGCTTTTTCACGGGCGTGGTAGAAGGCAATATCAGCAGTGATCGTATTGTGAAAATGTTCAACGTGGTGAATGATGAGCTGGTGGTGGAAGACAAAGGAATTTATTCGATTGAAAAATTTATTGTTGCACGACGCCTGATGTACTGGCAGGTTTACCTGCATAAAACGGTTTTGAGCGCGGAACATTTGCTGGTAAATATTTTAAAACGTGCGAAGGAGCTGGCAGATGAGGGTATTGATCTTTTCTGCACGCCTTTCCTGCGGTTATTTCTTTACAATCGTTTTACGAAAAGCGCTTTTCTCAATAAGCCGGAAGTGCTGGAGGCTTTTGCGAAGCTGGATGATTACGATATAATGACAAGCGTAAAAGTCTGGTCGGAACATTCGGATAAAATTCTTGCATATTTATGCAAACGTTTGGTAGATCGTGAATTGTTTGCAGTAGAGCTGCAGCAAAAGCCATTTGCAGGAAATTACGTAGCACAATTGCAGAAAAAAGCTGAAAAGAAATACGGGCTGAAAAAGGAAGAAGTTCCTTATTACGTTTTCACCGGCGCAGTCCAGAACAAAGCGTATTCAAGCGACAATATCCGGATCAATATCCTTTTTAAGAATGGAAATGTAATTGACATCGCCGAAGCTGCGGATCTTTTTAATATTTCGGTTTTGGCTCATCCGGTGAAGAAATATTTTCTTTGCTATCCGAAGGAATTGAGGTAAAAAAAATAATTACCAATTATCCCAAGGGGACGCCTTCGGTGCCGGATTACCAATTACCAATGGAAAAAGAGAAATGGGAAATTAGGAAATTGGGGTAAAAGGCCGGTGCGGAAGGTTTGTAATTATTTAGTTTCCTGTTACCGGATTGTGTTTCCCATTCCTATTTTCCCCATTCCTCATTTTCCTGTCCCCAATTTCCCAGTTTCCTATTTTCCCATTTCCCTTACTTTTGCGGCTATGGCGGATAAACAACCACAAAACAAAGCGCTTCTTTTTATTTTTCTGACGCTTCTTATTGATGTGACGGGATTGGGAATTATTATTCCTGTGATGCCGGATCTGATCATTTCGATCATTCATTGTGATGTGCCCCGCGCTGCTGTTGTCAGTGGCTGGATGATGCTTGCATATTCAGGAATGCAGTTTTTGTTTTCACCTGTGCTTGGCGGATTAAGCGATCGTTACGGACGCCGTCCGATTTTGCTGTGTTCGCTGCTTGCTTTCGGAATTGATTATTTCATTCTCGGCTTTGCAAACAGCATCGCCTTTCTTTTTATCGGGCGTTTCATTGCCGGAATTACAGGCGCAAGCTTTACAACAGCAACTGCATACATCGCCGACATCAGCACACCGGAAACACGCGCGAAAAATTTCGGAATCGTAGGCGCGGCTTTCGGGTTAGGTTTTATTGTCGGGCCCGCTATTGGTGGAATGCTTGGCTCTGTCGGATTACGTGTGCCGTTTTTTGTGGCGGCGGGATTGTCTCTGCTGAATGTGATCTATGGTTATTTTGTCCTTCCTGAATCTTTGAAACCGGAGAACCGCCGTAAATTCGAATGGAAACGCGCGAACCCACTCGGAGGTCTGGCGCAACTCCGCCGTTACCCGATGCTTGTCGGCCTTTCACTTGCATTTATTCTTATCAACCTCGCCGGACAATCGTTGCCGACGACATGGTCTTTTTTCGGCAAGTATCGGTTTAATTGGAGTGAAGGAATGATCGGTGTTTCGCTTGCTATTGTAGGAGTAGGAATCGCTGCTGTTCAGGGCGGACTGAATCGTGTGCTTGTTCCAAAGCTTGGCGAAAAGCGTTCGATCTATATTGGTTTTATTTTTTATGCAATAGGAATGGCCGTGTGTGCTTCTGCAACAAGTTCGTGGATGGTTTTTGTGGGAGTAATTCCTCTTGCGTTAGGCGGACTTGCAGGACCTTCGACACAATCCTTAATGTCTTCGCAGGTTCCGGCAAATGCGCAGGGAGAATTGCAGGGAACGCTCACGAGTCTCATCAGCATCACGGCAATAATCGGTCCGCTGCTTTTTCCTTTTCTGTTTAATTATTTCACCTCTGAAAAAGCACCTGTACAGGTTCCGGGCGCCGCGTTATATTGTTCAGCTATCCTCACGCTTGCTGCATTGGTGACGTGTGTGGTTGTATTCAGAAAAAAAGCGTTTGCGGGAGTGGGAAATTAGAATTGTGTGTTCTCGTCTTCGCTCGAACAAACAATTCTGATTGCTGCATGAACAAACAATTCTGATTTCGTTTAGCGGGAAAATGCGTGCTGCATGAACAAACAATTCTGATTTCGTTTAAAGAGAAGTCCGTGCTGCCCGAACTGACAAGTGTGATTTCGTTCGAGTGAGAAAATCCGTACTGCCCGAACAAACAATTCTGATTTCGTTTAAGCGGAATAATCCGTACTGCCCGAACAAACAATTCTGATTTCGTTTAAGCGGAATAATCCGTGCTGCCTGAACTGAAAAGTCCGACTTCGTTTAAGTAGGTGCCTGTCTTGTTTGTTCGAGCGAAGACGAGAACACACAAGCTACCTGATCAGGTTTACATGCCCCCTATACTGATGTTTTACTCCGTTCCATTCATCAACATTCACCACCCACACATACGTATCCACCTGGCAGATCGCATCGCTTTTTCCATATTGCACTTTTCCGTTCCACCCTGTCAGCACATCGTCGCTTTCGAAAATTAAATTTCCCCAGCGGTCGAAGATCATCATGTGAAATGATCCTTGCTCGTAACCATTAACCACCGGAAGAAAAACATCATTAAGTCCGTTGCCGTTTGGTGTAAAGGTGTTCGGTGCGTAAAAAATAAATTCAGAAACAATACACACATCCTGCGTTGAATCGTCGGTGCATCCATCCGGATTGGTAACAGTAAGCGTTACTGCAAAACACCCCGTATCTCCGTACGCGAAATTGGGATTTTGTAATGTTGAAACTGAATTTGCCACATCACCGAAATTCCAAGACCATTGCGCAGCGCCTATGGAATTATCAATGAATGAAACACTCGGATCGTAGATCGTGATGAAATCGGGTGAAAAATTAAAAGAAGCAAAAGGAATTGCAAAAACATTTATGAGATCAGGCTCGGTGATCGTTGCGGAACATCCGTTGTTGTCGGTAACTGTCAATGTAACATCGTACGTTCCGGGCAAATTGTAGCAATGATTCTGAGGAGAATTTCCCGAAGAATTATTTCCATCACCGAAATTCCATTGACAAACATCGCCTGCCTGCGTCGGACTTGTAAATGTTACACATAAAGGCGCGCAACCGGAAGAATCAGAAGCGATGAAAGAAACAACCGGAACAGGATTTGCATTTACCGTTTGTGTTCCTGTTGTTGTGCATCCGTTTGCATCCGTGATTGTAAGCGAATAAATTGTCGTTGTCGCAGGCGTTACCAACGGAGATGCAGCTGAAAGATTACCGGGTTGCCACGCGTAAACATACTGCCCTGTTCCGCCATTTGGCGTTGCGGAAAGTGTTGCGCTGCTTCCGATGCAGGAGTTCAATGTATTTCCCATTGTTAAGGTAAGCAAAGCAGGTTGTGTTATGGTGATGGAAAAATTCATAGCGCATCCTGCACTGTCTGTAACAAGTGCAACATAATTTCCGGCACATAAATTAGTTGCTGCAGACGCATTTCCACCCGAAGGCGACCATGCATACGTATAAACACCGCTTCCGCCTGCAATAGCTAAAGTTGCAGCACCATTACAATTTCCGAAACAACTATCATGTACAATTGTTGTCGTGCTCGTCATGCCGGCCGGCTCAGTAATGGTAAATGTCTGCGTATCCGTACATCCTCCCGCATCGGTTACAAAAACAGAAACAGCTCCCGCGCACAATAAAGTATCCGAAGCGGTTGTAGCTCCGGAAGGCGACCACGCATAAACATAAGGACCATTTCCACTGACAATAGTTGCCGATGCTGTTCCATCACAAGCGCCGAAGCAGGTTGCATTTTGTGAAGTTCCGCCAAGCTGCAGACCCGGACTTACATTGATCGTTACATAACCGGTGTCAGAACATCCTGAGGTGTCTGTTGCGATCACCGAATATGTTGTGCTTACCGCAGGAGACACAATTACACTGCTTCCTGAAAGATTTCCGGGTTGCCAGTCGTATGTTCCTGTATTTCCTGCACCAGTGGCCGTGAGTGTTGCGGTTTGCCCGGCGCATAATGTAGTGTCGCTGGCAGCAACTGTAAGTGTGACATTGGGCGGAATTGTTCCTTCGAAAATTGATGCAGCGCCATAGATCACGCCCGGAATTACAGCCGGGCACTGTATCACACAGGTTCCGGTTGCAGGATTGACAGTATACACGTCACTTCCCGACATGGCCAGCATGGAGGTCACGCCTGTTGTGCATAGACTCGAAGTAGATGTGGTAAGAATTCCGTATACGCCGGCGGCGCTTAACAGATTGGTACTCACAACGCCAAAAGGACTCAGGCTGATTTCCAGGAGGTCGTTTGTGCCGGTGGCGAGATATAAATTGCCGTTATAAAAAGTCAGGTCGCCCCCCGAGCCATAACCGCCGAGCAGCCCTGTAAAAGTCCATGTGCCTGTAGCGATGTTGTAAGAATATAGCCCGCTGTTAAAAGCATCGGCGGCGTATAAATTTCCGTTTCCATCGCAAACCAGCGAGTTCAGCAGCGAAAAGTTAGGAAATGTCGAATTAAAGCTGCCATTCAGGAAAGTGGTAACGCCGGTCACCAGGTTGATCATGTAAAGCGTATTGTTACCGTCAATCGCGTACATGATATTCGGATTATTGGAACAGATCGCCATGTCGTACCAGGTAATTCCGGTAGTCGGGGCGACAAGCGTGGAAGTGCAATTGGCAAGATTTACCATGAACACATTTCCGCTCGCGTCGGTAACGTAAATGTTCTGGGCAGCGGCTTTTGAAAAAGGGAGGAAAAGGAATGCCAGCAGAACCATGACTTTTACAACACAGGCCGGAAAACGAATCCGCGAAAGCAATTGTAAAAACAGTGTTTTTGGCTGGTCTGACATTTTTAAGGAGGGGAATAAAGGACAATTTACTCCAATTCTTCTAAATGGGCCAGACAGCCTGCGTTTAATTCGCCTGCAGCACGCAGAGTTTTCCAGTGGCTAATGCATTTTCACCTGCAAAAACACGGTAAAAATAAATTCCATCCGGAAGATCACCGCGCTCTACCCGCATTACTGTATTAGTCATCTTTTCTTTGCGAACAATTTTTCCGTTCACATCATACAAAACAAATTGCAGGTCGTTATAAATGTGCAGCAAAGCAGGATCGGTCTCAATTTGTGTGAAGGAAGAAAAAGGATTCGGAAAAACTTTAATGGAATTTTCATTCAGATCCGCTTGCGCAATTCCGTTCGGGGAAGGACATGTCCCGCACGGACCAGCCGCACAATAGGTCACAGAACCGCTGATCGTTCCGGCATTCACATCATATATTGTGTTCGGTGTTGCATCGCAGATGTCAATATTGCCTGAAATATTATCGCTGTTAATGAAATAATTTGCAACGCAGAATTTGCCCTGATTCCCTGTAACTGCTGCGCCGTTAAGCCAGTTGGCAGTGCTTACACTTCCATTATTTATAAAATCGTCGCTGGTGGCCAGTTGCTGTGCTACGCAGATCTGTCCTGCGGGTTGCACAATGAACGTTCCGGATTGTGCAACGTCTGATGTGACGTACATAATTCCATTGACTGTTGCGCTGTCGCCCATTCCGATTGCAAGCACATAGCAGGAAAAATAGCCATTGATCACAAAACGGTCACCACCGAAAGTGGCGGTATCGTTGCCGGTGTCGGTTAAAGATGCGCCTGAATTCACCCTGAACATCGCCTGGCCGTCCACGATATTCTGGTTATAAGTGACAGCCGTATTGATAATGATCGAGTCGTCGCCGGGCATCGGAACACCGGCCGGATTCCAGATCGCGGGATTATTCCAGTTACCATTGGCAATGGAGATGCGCGTGGCTACTTGTGCTTTTCCGTTTGAGGATGTGAAGAAAAACAGCAGGCCGATAAATAGCTGAAGGAGTACTTGTTTTTTCATGGTCGTTTTTTTGAGACGATAGAAAGATCAAATATCCTGCCAAGGGATGACACCTCCCCGTTTTTTACGATTACTGCCCCGGATTTATTAAAATTTCAGGTAAACCTTTTACTCTTCCGTGCGTCTGATTTGTGGGGAATGTGCCGGTTGACGCGAAAAATCGTTTTTTTTTCTGCTGTCTATACTATCGCAAATTAACCCTCTCTACATTCGAATTTTAGCTAAATTTACGCGATGAAATTTTCGGCCAAAGAAATCGCCGCGTTAGTTGGCGGTAAGGTAGAGGGCAATCCGGATGCAACAGTGTCAAAGCTGGCAAAGATCGAGGAGGGTGCCGAGGGTTCCTTGTCTTTTCTTTCCAATCCTGCTTATGCTTCATTTGTTTATTCTACCAAAGCGAGCATCGTCATTGTCAACAGTGATTTTGCTCCTGAGGAAAAATTAAATCCCGCGCTTACGCTTATCCGTGTTGATGATGCGCGTGCTGCATTTGCAAAATTGCTCGGCGCTTACAGTCAATACCGTCTTAATAAAACAGGAATTGATCCGATGTCTTCTGTCGCAGCAACTGCTAAGATCGGGAAGAACGTTTACATCGGCGCTTTTGCTTTTGTGGGCGAACATGTTGTTGTGGGCGATAACACAAAAATTTACCCGCATTGCTATCTCGGCGATAATTCAAAAGCGGGCGACAATACTATTTTTTATTCCGGTGTTAAAATCTATCACGATTGTGTGATCGGAAACGATTGCATTTTGCAGGCCGGTGCAATTATCGGCGGCGATGGATTCGGTTTTCAGCCGAACAGTGAAAACAATTACCAGAAAGTTCCGCATATCGGAAATGTGATCATCGAAGATCACGTAGAGATTGGCGCGAACACAGCTATAGACCGCGCAACATTAGGTTCGACGATCATCCGCAAAGGTGTAAAGCTGGATAATCTCATCCAGGTAGCGCACAATGTTGAGATCGGCGAAAATACGGTGATCGCTTCACAGACCGGAATCGCAGGAAGTACGAAGATCGGCCGCGATTGTATGATCGGCGGGCAGGTTGGAATTATCGGCCACTTGTCGATCGGTAATCGTGTTAAGATCGCGGCACAATCAGGAGTCGGGAATAGCGTTCCTGATGACGAAATTATCCAGGGTTCACCGGCATTCGGTATCGGCGATTACAAACGTTCGTATGTTGTATTCCGTTCGCTTCCTGCATTGCACAACAAAGTAAAAGATCTCGAAAAAAAATTCGACCCGAAATCCCCTCAATAGTTTGAATTCTTAGATCAAAACAAGATGAGCATCAAGCAAAAAACTATCAAATCTTCCGTTACTGTTTCTGGTGTTGGTCTCCATACCGGGAAACTCGCGAACCTTACATTTCATCCTGCGCCGGATAATCACGGATTTAAATTCCGTCGAGTAGATCTTGATGGCCAGCCGATCATTGATGCGGATTGTGACAATGTAGTGGATACTGCGCGCGGCACAACGCTCGAACAAAACGGTGGCCGGATTTATACCTGCGAGCATGTACTTGCCGCGTGTATGGGTTGTGATCTTGACAATGTGCTGATCGATCTTGATGCGCCTGAAGTTCCGATCATGGACGGAAGTTCTTACCCGTTTGTGATTGCATTGGAATCTGTTGGTAATGTTGAACAAAGCACCGACCGCGAATATTTCGAGCTGAAAGAAAATCTTTCGTACGAAGATCCGATCAAAAAAGTAGAGATGCTTGCTGTGCCGCAGGATGAGTTTCGTGTAACGGTAATGGTAGATTATAATTCTGAAGTGCTCGGCACACAGCATGCATCGATGTACAGGCTGGAGGAATTTAAAGACAATATTTCACGTTGCCGCACATTTGTTTTCCTTCATGAGCTGGAAGCATTGCTGCAGCATAATCTCATCAAAGGCGGCGATCTGAACAATGCAATTGTGCTTGTCGACAAACCTATTTCAGCTGAGCAGACCGCGCATCTCCGCAAAGTTTTTAATAAGCCGGATGTTGAAGTGAAAGATGGCGGCGTATTAAATAATACAAAGCTTCATTATTACAACGAGCCTGCGCGTCACAAGCTGCTTGATATTGTCGGTGATCTTGCGCTTGTTGGTGTGCATATGAAAATTCACATTCTTGCGGCTCGTCCGGGACATGCGGGAAATGTTGAGTTCGCAAAAAAACTAAAAGCGCTCGTGAAAAAAGCGCGCAAAGGACCGGAAGTAAATTACAGCGCCGAAACTCCTGCCTTGCTTGATGTTCGCCAGATCATGGGAATTTTGCCGCATCGTCAGCCGTTCCTGCTCGTGGATAAGATCATCGAACTTTCTTCTACGCATGTTGTAGGGGTGAAAAATGTGACGATGAATGAATTCTGGACCGTCGGACATTTTCCTGACGAGCCGATTATGCCCGGCGTTTTAATTGTTGAAGCGATGGCGCAGACCGGTGGTGTATTATGCCTGAAGTCTGTTCCTGATCCTGAAAATTACCAGACCTACTTCCTGAAAATGGATGGTGTAAAATTCAAGCAGAAAGTTGTTCCCGGAGATTCCTGCATTTTCAAGCTCGAATTCATCACGCCGATCCGCCGCGGACTTTGCCACATGAAAGGCATCACGTATGTCAATAATAAAGTTGTAGCTGAAGCCGAAATGCTCGCGCAGATCGTAAAAGTCCGCAACATTGAAACCAAAAAAGCTGAACCCGCCATCGCA
>JALYQL010000098.1 GCA_030855855.1 Bacteroidota bacterium
AAGTTTTTCACAGCGAAAAATGTATCGAAGCCTGACAAAAGAAGAGCTGTTTTTCGCTAAACAATGTTCACTGAGAACAAAGTTTTCCACAGCGAAAAATGTATCGAAATCACATGCCTCTTTCTAATTCCGTCACCGGCTTTCCGTCGGCTTTTGGCTTCTTCACTTTGTGCATCTTGTCGAAAAGATTCTTGTAGAATTCAGATGTATTCTCTGCTTCTTTTCCTTTGAGGAATGTGCGGTGATTGAGGGAAATAACTTCGCCTGTTTTGAGATCCATCACTACAGCATCGTAGCTCATGTTATTGCGTGGAATAAATGCTCGGATAACAGGAACAACCACTAAGCAGGAAACACCAAACCAGAACGGATGCTGGATCCGCTTACGGTATTCTACCTGCACTCCGGTAAACATGACGTAACGCGTACCGTATTTCGCGATCAATGAATCTACCTGTGCCTGGTTATTCATCGTCGTAGCATAGCCACCCGATCCGTGCTGAATGCGTTCGTAAAACCATTCATTCAGCGTAGCAAGATCAGCGTATGAATCACCATCAAGACTGTCCATGGAAAAGGCAGATAATAAAATGCAATCCATTCCTACGCCTGTTGCTTCTGCCTTGATCGTATTGCCTAAGTTTTCCTGGCCTGTTTCGCTGATCATAAAATTCTGCTCTGATTGCTGCTTTCTTTCGAGCTGCTGGTACATTTCATAATCAGGGCCCACCACAATTATTTTCTGAATGCCTTCGCCGTAGGATTCGTTTTCTTTTTCTTCAAGCGCGCGTTCTTTTTTGGTTCTGTTTGAATACCACGAAACATCGCCTGTGGATACAAGGCTTGCGCGATGATCGGTGTAATATTTGAAGCGGCTAACAAACGCGGTATCCTTCAGCATTTCAACAAAAGCGAATTTTGTAAAACGTTCCTTCTGCGAATTGAGGCGGAATTTATCCATACGCGAATATTTCGACTCTCCCGTTTCACCTGTTTCTGCAACCCGCTGCAGCGAATCTTTACGGAATTGCTCCTTCGCTTCATCAGGAGTACCGGTCGAGAAATAGCTCAGGTGAAGATTCTGTTTATTCACGAGCATAATAAACAAGCTGTCGCAAAGAGAAGCCTGGAATTTATCTGCCGGATCAGCTTTGTGAATTCCCCAATTATACGAAAGCGCAAGCACGGTTAATTCATCAGGTTCCATTTCATGAAAAAGGTGATACAATTGCTGCTGCTGTCCGGGGTAGTCCTTGAAATCAGGAATGCGGTAATAGCCGTTGCGTTTCAATGAAGAATAACGACCCACGTTGCCCGCATAATCATACATCAGGTAAGGATTGTAATACCCGCTTCCGGCGGATACCTGGTTGTAAGCGGCAATTTCATACAACGAATGGCCAATGATTTTTTTCAGGTAAATATCATCCGGGTGGCGCTGCAGCAACATATAAGCAGAATAAATCGCGCCGGGATAATTGCGTTCGATAAGATAAAGACGGCAGATCTCGTAGCGTGAAGTTTCCCGCACGTAAAGGAAATCAGTTTTAGAAACCACGTATAAATGTGTGCCCGGATTTTTTACAGTATCTACTTCTGTCATTAATGCCATTCGGCGCTTGCGCACATTCGGGTGAGTGGAATTACGGTCTTCATAATTATCATCAGAATAAATCGGGTCAACTTCCTTCATGAAATATCCTGCCGGGATAGTCAGGTAATCTTTATTGAAGAATGTTGTATCAAACGTCACATCATCGAATGGCAGATCGGAATAATCCAGCACGTCAAAAGAACGTAATGCTTCACGCACGCTGTAAGAAGATTTTTTGTACAGCTCGAATCCTAATTTATCTGCTTCAAGCTCTTGCTCCTGGTTATAGGAATAATAAGAAGATAAAAGCAGGTAAGAAGGAGTGGAGCCACTTTGCTCTTTCAGCTCTTCGCGGTTGAGATAACCTTTAAGCATATGTCCCTGGCGGTAATGCGTAATCTCATGTGCGAGGATAAACGCCAGCTGCGCTTCATTGTCGAGCTGTGCGAGCAAACCAACCGTGATGAGGATATTTCCCGTCGCCGAAGTATAAGCATTCGGATCAGGCGATTTATAAACGTAAAAATGAAGTTTGTTGAATGTTGCGGTATCATCTTTCAGCAGCACTTTCGCCACTTTGCTGACATACGCGCTGAGCGAATCATTAAAAAGCACAATTCCGCTGATCATTCGCTGCTGTGCAAAATAGCTCATCTCGCGAATGAAAGCTTCTTCTTTCGCATCCACGATGTCGCCTGAAGCATTCCGTTTTCCGATCTCCTGGTTAACGAGCACATGACTTGGATTATAAAAAAAAGAAGGAACTTTTCCGTTCGGTTCCAGCGGCGCATGCGATTGCGCGGAGGAAGAACCAATAAAAATCAGGAGGAGGCAGGAAGAAAGGAGGAGGCGCATAGGCTGAATTTCGCTTGTAAATAATGTTTCCTCTAAGTTACGGAGAGGAGGTCGATTTTGGAAGGTGCTACGGGTTGATTAGAATGAAAGAATGTTAAATTTTAGCGATAGCTATTGCTTTTCTTTGCGCTCCCTGCGCCATTGTGGTAAAAGCCTGCTATGGAAGTTTTCCTTTGGACATTTTACCCCAAAAGCACGGGTCTGAGCGCAAAGGCGCAACTTTACCTTTCAAAACTCATGACGCAAATAAAACGGATAAGTTGCTTTTCTATTGCAAGACTGAACTTCGCTTTCGACTCACTTCCCCACAATAGGACGCATTATCAAGATCCCTTCTTACTAGAAATCTTTTGAAAAACAGCGGAATAATAAGCACACATCTGAGCTGTATTCTCGCCGTTTTTTGTAAAGGTCTCATAATAGAGAACCGGCATCCCTGTTCTCACATCAAATAAAACAGACTGGCAACGGCTCCTTTCGCGCGGGATCAGGGCATAAGGAATTGCAATTGGGGCCGAAATGGGAATTATCATCAGGGAAATCATATTGAACATGTCTCGTATCCGTTTTTTGTGTTTTGAAATTATATTGGTAGAAAATAAATAAGGAGTACCTAATCGTAATGCCAGCGAATCGCTTAACTTCTTGTGGGCAAAATTTATTGCCATCGGGTTGAGTTGGTACGCGATAAATTCGTCATACCATTGCTTCATCATACAGAATGTGATATAGTCTTCTATCCGGGATGAATCCATGCTTGATGGATCCATATTTACAATATCGATTTTTGCGCGGGCCGCTGCGGTGGTAAGCGCCGAATTCATCATGGTTTGACGTAATTCTGAATTCTTATCATCATACCTATAGGTTTCGGTTCTTTTTATTTCCCTTAAGCGCACGTAAGTTGCTTCTGTGAAATAAGTCTTATGAATATCCATGCCCCTGCTGCTTGCTTTTTCCTTTGCCGACGTTTCGAGTATGTCGTGAGGAAGTTCAGTGGGCAGAGGGATAGTAGAGGCAGCGGAAAAATGTGCTCTGAAAACACTATCCTCGTAATATTTTTCAAATGCATAATAAATATATTCGGGAAGGATATCTGAAAACATCTTTTTGTTACCGGCAATCGCTATGTTAAGCTGTTTTTTAAATGGGTCTGAGGTATGAAGCTGAGCGTGAACATCTTTTTTTTCATCTCGCAGTTTTATATATAACGACTCGCCCTTCTTTTCAGGTTCTTTTATTATGACATAAGCGCTTTCAAAGAAAGCGGCTTGGATCTTTGTAGTATCGAAAGGCGTATAAGCTCGTATCAATAAAAGCAGGTTGTCACATATCTTTCCCTGGAGCGAATCCTTAAAACCATTCTGACGGTAAATTTTCCAGTTCCAGTCGAATGTAAGAATGGCCAGTTCCTGCGGGGATAAATTTTGGAAAAAATAATAAGCTCTTTGACTTTCACCGCTTATTTTGTCATACGCAATGTCTTCATCATCTTCAGGGTCTCTCGACCGGAAATCTCCATCACGATCAACCTGCATAATGCATATTTCAGGCTTATAAGCCGGTCGTACCTTATTCCCGAGTATGCTCATGTTATACAACGCTTCTCCGATCACTTGCTGCATTTGTTCTCTTTGGCTGCTGTCGCGGTTTGCCACGCATTGGGCATGATAGATTGTGCCGACAAAATTCTGGCTTTCCATATATAGCGTACACATTTCTATAATGACCAGCTGTTTCAGGTAACGGAAGCTCTCTTTGCTGATAATAAAATGCGTTTCGTTTTTGCCGGAGTCAGGCACCATTTTTATGATCGCCGCTTTTCTTTTTAATGCAAGTGGATGTGTGCTTGCTACGTCCGAAGAATCGGTGGCTACAATTACGAGGCTGTCTAAAGTAAGTGTTTGTGGGAAAATATAATTATCATGCGCAAAGTAGAAAGGTGAAAAGCGATCCTGGTATATGGCTTGTTCGCTTTTATCAAGAATGTCAAATACAGTAATTGCATCATCAAATGCATATCCTGTTTTTTTGAATAAGATAAAGCCAAGACTATCTGCTTCGTGCTCAAGCGTTCTCGAAAAAGATAAATATTTATCCATTTCAAAGTTGCGTTGGCTATCACTTGTTTTGATGTATTTAAAGTCCCGGAATATATGATTGTATTTGTAATGTGAGATTTCGTGACAGAGAATATAAGCAAGCTGCCCTTCGTTTTGCAATCTCGCCATCAATCCCATTTCAATAATGATCATCCCGTTTGCAAGTGTGATTACATTACACCCGTCAGAGTAATAAACTGCGATGTTCAGTTGGTTTCGAAGTTTTGGGTCATCGCGAAGTATGAGGTCCAGAATTTTATTCGCGTAATTGCTTATACTGTCATTTACCAGGAGACGACCGGTGAACACGATGGACTGCGTGATGTTATAGGTTTTTAATAACAACAAGTGTTCTTGCGTGGTAACGATCTTTCCATCCTCCACAAGTTGTTTTTCTCTTTCCATTAAAAGATTCCGGGGCGTCTCTGTAATGTAGGAAGGTAGTAATCCCCTGGATCGTAGTCGGGGATCGTTTTGACCAAATGAAGTAAATGTTATTGCCAGCAATAGGATGAGGAAGAAAAAACGCATGCGTCAGATTGGGGTTAACTGTGTATTCGTATGATGCAATGCACTATTGTCGTAACCTAAACATTCTTCACCCCTGCCAACGACCCATCCCCCACAAACAACCGCTCAATCCTTTTCTCCACCGCCGCATCTTTCTCCAGCACCGGCGCATGATGTGGCTTTATACGCGCATCAATAATAAGCGAACCTTTGCAGCCCCAGTGTTTATTCCTGGTAAATGCATTCACGCCATGAATATCATTGGCAGGATTACTTCTTGTAAATGTCACCCACAAAAAATTATTCAGCGTCTGCGAAACAAATTCAGCATCATCACAAACAACGATCATCGGGAAACCGGAAAGCTCCTGCTGCGAAAGCGCATCTGATAATTGCTGCATTTCTTTTTCCGCAGATTCCGCAGAAGAATATTTTTTTGCTTTCATCGCGAGAATTCCAGGAAGCGCTACACGTGCGTTTTCAAAACCTTCGGGAAGATTTAACGATGAAATTTCTTTTTTCAATTCACGGCGTTTATTTCCCGTTGCGGCAAATACCACTTTCGATCCGGTGTTCAAACCATCTCCGCTGTAATCGAGCGTGTCGATGCTTGTGTTGGTGTGAAAATGTACATCGTGCGACATGTCGATGCGCTCGAGCATATGATTGAAAAATGCCGGAATATTATTTGCGTCAAGCTGCGGATTATCATTTTCGGCGCTGATAAAAAGATATTTCGCCAATGATAATTGCCCGGAGCCGAGAATGTGATTTGCAATAGTCAGTAATTCCGACGGACGTTTGTCTTCGAGATACGGCGTGTAACGTTCGCTTCCGATGGCCAGCAGCAACGGATGAACACCCGCAGCATCAACAGCATTCACCGCTTTTAATCCCGGAATTTCTGCCTGTATGCCTTTGCCTGCAAGATCATGAATCAGCCAGCCGAAACTTGTGTCTTCCTGTGGCGGGCGACCGACAACTGTAAAAGGCCAGATCGCATTTTCACGGTGCCACACTTTATGCACGCGCATCAACGGAAAATTATGCTTCAGGCTGTAATAACCAAGGTGATCGCCGAACGGGCCTTCGGTTTTGTTTTCCCCCGGATGAACTTCGCCGGTGATCACAAAATCGGCATCTGACGCTATGCAAAAACCATTTTCATAACCATACCTGATCTTTCTATTTCCCAGAACGCCGGCGAACGTGAGCTCCGCTAATCCTTCCGGTAATGGCATCACTGCGCTGAATGGGAGCGAGGGAGGCCCGCCGACGAATATGGAAACTTTCAACGGCTGGTTTTTTGCATTCGCTTTCGTCTGATGAACGCCGATTCCGCGGTGCAATTGATAATGCAATCCGATTTCTTTATCGGTCACATAATCATTTCCGCTGAGCTGGATCCTGTACATTCCGAGATTAGAATGCATGATGCCCGGCTGATCAATATCTTCTGTGTAAACGGCAGGTAAAGTTACAAACGCGCCGCCATCCTGCGGCCAGTGTTTAATCTGCGGAAGCTCTGAAATTTTCGTTTCAAATTCCAAAACTGCGGCATTAAAATTTACTTTTTTCGGAATAGATTTTAATCCGGCAAACAAAGCATCCGCATTTTTGAACGGATGCCGTATCGCATTCATCGGGTCTGATTTGATCGCGATGAGTTTTTTTACATTTTCGATAGCGTCGCGGAAAATAAACTGCGAACGTTCTTTTGTTCCGAAAATATTTGACGCAGCCCTGAACTTACAGCCTTTTACATTTTCAAAAAGCAGCGCCGGACCTCCTGCTTCATACACGCGTAAATGAATGGCGGCCATTTCAAGATCAGGATCGACTTCCTCTTTTACACGGATAAGATGTCCATGCTGTTCGAGATCATTCAGGCATTCTTCCAGACTGCTGTAAGCCATTGGGTAAAGGTAATGAGGGATTGCCGATTTTCGATTGTATTTTTCCAATTAACCATGCAGCTCCCAAGAGGCACTTGTGAAGGATTGGATAGGGTTAGCTCAATTAAAAGGAAAATAAATTACATTTGGTTCATCCTAAAACATTACGCGGATAAAAACGGGCTGAATTATTTCAAAGGCAATCGTTATTCTATTGCAGGCGAGAAAAAGGAAGGCGATGCTCCTTTTACCGAGCAGGTAATTAATTTGTCGGGGCCGGTTAATTTTTACCTCAGCTCAGATGGATTTGTTGACCAGTTCGGTGAAAAGACAGGGAAGAAGTTTCTTTCCAAACGTTTCCAGAAATTGCTGGGCGCTGTTTCTGCTTTACCACTGAACGAGCAGCAGGCGCGTATTGAAAAGGAATTTGAATCATGGAAAGGAAACCTGGAGCAGGTGGATGGTATTCTCGTGATGGGAATAAGAGTATAAACTCACTACCATAAGCGCGGACTTTAAGTCTGCGCTTATGGTAGTTGAAAAAATAAATTTCATTGCCTGAAATCCCTCTCAAAGTAAGATTAGCATACGCTTCCGGAATGGCCGGGTGGAGCATCCTCGTCAATATTATCGGCGTAATGCTTCCGTATTATTATCTGCCGCCCGGCTCTGCGGGATGGTCGCCATTGATCTCGCAGGTAACAGTTTTCGGAATTTTTAATTTACTTGCTATCCTCGCCACAGCCGGAAGATTAACAGACGCAATATATGATCCGTTCATCGGACAGAAAAGCGACAGCAGCAAGCATAAAAGAGGAAGACGCATTCCGTTCATGATGTGGAGTTTTATACCGGCTGTGATTTGCTGCGCGCTTGTTTTTTCGCCGCCCGATGCGATGTCGTCCGCAGCAAATGCCTGGTGGCTGGCAATCACACTTACTTTATTTTTTATCACCGCTACCACTTACATTATTCCCTGCAACGCACTTTTGCCGGAGCTTGCGCATACGCCAGAGGCGCGCGTACGTTTAGCGACATTGCAGCAGGTCGGGTTTGTTGTCGGTATTGTGATCGCCTCTTCCACAAATAACCTTGCCGACCTGGTGCAATATCTTTTGCATATCGACGCGGCACACCGGATTGACGCGGTCCGCATCGCCATTGAAATACTTTGTATTGTCGGCGGAGCATTTCTTTTTGTTCCGGTGCTCATCATCGACGAAAAAAAATACTGCAAGGCAAAACCATCTCACCTTCCCTTAGCCGGTGCTATCCGTGCGACACTGAAAAATAAAAATTTTCTGTTATACGCGGCCGCTGATTTTTCCTGGTACATGGCGCTCTACATTATCACCAGCGGATTATTGTATTACGTAACTGTGCTCGCAGGCGAAAAAGAATCGCTTGGTGTGATCCTGATGGGAACGATGGTTGTCGGGTCGCTCGTGTTTTATCCGCTGATCATTTCATGGGCGAATAAATTCGGCAAGAAAAAATTAGTGCTGATCGCGTTTGCAGTGCTGGCTGTTGTTTGCGCAAGTGTATATGGCCTCGGCAAATATCCGGTTTCTAATAAGCTGCAGCTTTTTTTATTTGTAGGGCTTGCCGCTTTTCCGCTTGCCGCGCTTGGTATTTTGCCACCTGCCATTTTAGGTGATATCGCCAGTGAAGACGCGTTAAAAACAGGAGAGAACCGCGAAGGATTATTTTTCGCGGTAAAATATTTTGTCGTGAAGCTCGGTCAGACATTCGGCATAGCGGTTTTTGCGATGCTGACTGTGCTTGGAAAAGATCCTGGTGATGACGAAGGATTGCGTTTGTCAGGATTTGTTGTTGCCGGCTTATGTATATGTGCTGCACTTGTATTTTCGCGGTTTAAAGAATCCACAACGAGCAAATAAATCCACAGATATTTTTCATGAATTTTTTGTTTCACAGTGAAATGTGCGCTGATTCGCGTGGCATTGCAATTGTTTCTGTGTTTTGTATAAACACGAAGTACAATGAAAACGAAATTTCTTTTAATAGTGATAGTATGCCTGTCATTATTTATACCTTATAATCTGAAAGCGGAAATGCTTACCGCACCGAAAGTAAAAACAGAATTACCTGTTCTTCCTCCGGCATTGGAGAAAAAAGCGGAGCAGTTTAAAAAGAAGCATCCGGAGATGTTTTCAAAAAAGCAGGATCAGTCAACAGAAAATGCTGGTGAAGAAAGCAAGCAAAAAGCAGCAGGGCTTATCGGGTTTGCTATTTCTCTCAGCCTTCTCGCGATCATTATTATTCTTTTGATTGTTTTCCTTTAAAAGCTTTGATGGCATCGCAATTGCAACTAATAAATTATTAACTAAAACGCATAAACCACTTTAATATGAAAAAGTCATTCCTTTGTTTAATGATCGCATGTCTTTCATTATTCGCTTATCCCGGTATCGCAACTGCAGGCACAATTAATAACAGCCAGTCAGCAACAGAGCTTCCGATAGTGCCTCCTGCATTGGAGAAAAAAGCAGAACAGTTCAAAAAGAACCATCCTGGAATGTTCTCTCAAAAGGAGAACAAAGAAGCTGAAAACACATCATCCGGCTCAAAACATGGCGGTGGAGCAGTTTATATTTCAGGTGGCGTATTGCTTTTGATCATTATCCTTTTGATCATTCTTTTATAATTTGTGTAGAAATAATTTCCCGTTTACGTCAGTAAAACATAACTAAATGTGGAAAATAGTACCCCTGGCATTCCAATGTCAGGGGTATATTTTTAGAAGTCAGTCATGAAACAGATCAAAAGCCACATATAAGTATAGCGGCACTTTATTTGACCGTTTATTAAAAACATACAGTTATGAAAAAGCAAGGCAATAAAATTCCGGATGGCGGAAATAAATTGAACGGAGAGGAAAATCTTCCTGGCTACCCGCATTACCCGGATAATGAAGATATCATGAACACTTCGAAGGCGACACTGAGCATCGATATTGAAAACCCGGAAGCGCCTTTGGTTACGGATACAGCGCCGCAGATACAGGATGAAGAATTCGAAGAAGGAACAGATGCAGATGTCAATGCAGATGATCTTGAAGCGTTAGGTGCCGATCCTACGGGCCTGGATAGGGGGGAAGCGCTGATTATTCCCGGTGCTGAGCTGGATGATGCACAAGAGGAGATTGGTAGTGAAGACGAAGAAAATAATTATTACAGCAAGGCTGATAATTAAACTGCGCCCGCTAACTAATAAAAATAATTTATGTGTTTTTCAGCAGAGGTAAGCTTTACCGCAAGCGCAGTACTCACCGTAAGTGGAATTGTCGCAGTGAAAAAAGCCACTTCTCCAAAACAGATATGGTTTGCATGCATTCCGTTTATTTTCGCTATTCAGCAATTGGCAGAAGGAGTTTTATGGTATAGTTATTCGCATGATGGTTTTGCTGATTTCCGGACGCTTTCCACGGCCACATTTCTCATTTTTGCACAGGTGATCTGGCCCTTCTGGGTGCCTTTTTCCGTGCTTATGGTGGAAGAGAATCCCAAGCGCAGGCTTATACTTAAATATTTTCTGCTGGTCGGTGTAACACTTTCCGTGTATGTTTCTTACTGTCTGTTCGTTTATCCTTTCAATGCTTATCCCGATGCACATCACCTGAAGTACGAACTTGGCTTTCCGCTTGCTCATTCGCTGATCGCCGCGTTGTTTTATTTTGTTCCTACCGTGCTTTCATGTGTGGTTTCAACGAAAAAGAGGATGACAACGCTCGGGCTTGTTATTTTCTCCTCCTACATTATTGCCAGAATATTTTTCAGCGAGTATTCCCTTTCAATGTGGTGTTTTTTCTCGGCAATCATAAGTGTGCTTGTAATTTACGTGGTGCATCTTATGCGACCGGTTTCGACTGGTCATACCGGAAGGTCTATTCATGCAATGGAAGGATAATACTGTTTAGCAGGCTGCATTTAAGGCCAGCGTTTCCGGAATCTCTTCTGTTATCATCGCCGATTTTAAGTCGGGGAGGTAAACTGTAAAAGTTGTGCCTTCATTGCTTTCGCTTTCCACTTGTACATGCCCGTGCAATTTGTTAGTTGCGTTTTTCAGAATATATAATCCAAGCCCCGTTCCCTTGGAGTATTCATTGCCCCTGTAAAAGAGATTGAAGATTTTGCTGTGGATATCTTTTTTCATGCCAATGCCGTTGTCAATGACTTTGATAATAACACCGTTTCCGAAATTCCTTACCTGGACAAATACATACGGATCTTCTTCACCATGTAGCTTCCGGTAATTGACTCCATTAATTATAAGGTTGTACAGGATGGAATCAATGAGGGTTTCATCCGAATGGAAAATAATATTAGGCTCTATAAATACTTTGAAGCCTACAATATCCCGTTCGGTGGAATATTTTATCGCCTGGATAATATTATCTGTTATTTTATAAAAATTAATCAGGCCGACTTCCGTTACTTTTTCTTTGATCTGCATCACCTTGATAAAATCAAGCAGGATGTTATTCAACCGCAGGGCGCTGGTTTCTATGTTGCCCATACATTTTACGAGCATTGCCTGGTCAGGTTCTTTTTTGGCAATGTTTGCAAGTCCGATAATTGAAGCAACAGGTCCTTTAAGGTCATGTGTTGTACGGTAGAAGAACGTGTTCAGCTCTTCGGTTTTGTCTTTCAATTCCTCTTCATGAATTGCAAGCTGTTGTTCAGCCTGAATTAATTCCGTCCTGTCATGGATCAATAACAAAATCAAAGGTTTTCCTATTGATACACGGAAAGATGTTGCTGAAATTAAAACAGGGATCGTCCTGCCTCCTTTTGAAATGAACTCGGTAGCGTAACTGACACTCTTTTCTCCTTCTAAAACCGGTAGTATCAGCTGCTCTTCAATTTTAGCTGCTTCTTCACTTTTGCCGGCAAAGAAATCTACCACGTTCTGTTCATTTTTATCCACGTCTTTTATTCCAAGCGTAATTTCACCTTGTTTGTTTACATATTGTATTTTTTTATCAGGAGAGATAATGATGATCATATCTTTCATGGCCTGGAGAATGGTTTCCGTCTGCAAAGAGCTTACGCTGAAAAGTCCGAGCTTTCTCAATGCAATAAGTATGGATACAGAAAAGCAAGTCATAAAAGCTGAAGACAGAGGGATGGATTCTTGCCCGGTCGAAAACGGGATAATCACCTCTGTACAGATGGCCAGCACCAAAGGAATTGAATAGCCTGTGGCTATAAGTATTGTCTGTTTTCTTTTAATACTTCCGGCTGTCGATTTTACTATGTGAGCAAGCAAAAGTCCCAGCATTATTATGCCCTGAGATCCTGCAAGATAACCTATCAATTTTCCTGTAATTGAGCCGCTATCATTATAAACCCATCCCCAGAAATCCGATGGATAAAATTGAGATGCGTCTTTATCCAAAAGCATCAGGATGAGCAAAAGGGCACCCGGGCCATAAAGTAAAATCTGGAAGGCAAAGGAGTCCGCCTGTTTTTTCAGCCCGGTAAAAAACAGGGTGAAATGGAGTCCCAGCGGAGTCATAAAAAGAACGCCAAACATAAATATAGAGCTCCACATGGTGGCGGTTTCTACAGTATTGCTCATGCGCATAAATGTATTGCTGAGCTGGAAGGACATCAATGCGATAAGATAGAAGGAGAATACTTTTGAAATTTTGTCGGACGGAAATTTTATTCTCACATAAATGAAAATAAAAATATTGAGAAGACATGGCACCGCTGATAACAAGATCGCCGGCCAATGTGTGAGGCTGAGGTCGGATAGAATATCTTTCATTTAGGGGGTAATTGAAGTTAACTTACTATTCATTTAAGATGGGCGGGCATCGTGCGCGTTGATACGCTCAGTAATTTTACGTCTTTCACTTCAAGAGGTTAGGTGAATCTGGTTTTTATTCATACGTATGTAAGTTTTCCTGTTTTTCTGTAGCAGGTATCCGGGGGAAACCGGCTTTTAAAGCCCTGCAAAAAAACAAGTGTTGGCGGCTGGTTCTCAGGATGCTTTACTCAAGTTTGTTGTAAGAGATGTGTGTTGTTCATTCCGCCCCGCCTTGAATTCTGTAACCATAAGCGTTTTGTCAAATTCAATGATGAATTCTGTGCCTTCGTTGAGCCTGCTCTTTACAGAAATGCTTCCTTCGAGCGATTCCACCTGGGTTTTTACCATAAATAATCCCATGCCTTTTCCTTCCACATCATAATGGAAACGTTTGTAAAGTCCGAAAATTTTATCGCCATACCGTTCGAGGTCAATACCGCTGCCATTGTCTTTGAAGCTGAGGATGACTTTGCTTTCTGTTTTTCTGCCGGAGATCTCAATAACGGGCCTGCGTGCAGGCATTTTGTACTTAATGCTGTTCAGGATCAGGTTGTAAAAAATGCTGTACATGTAGCTTTTTACACTGAACACATGATCCACCACTGAGAAGTCGGAAATGATCGTGACATTTTCTTCTTTGATGAGATTATGCACGCTTTGCCTGATGTCTTTCAGCAATACAGGAAAGCTGATGGATTCCCGTTTTTCGTCAATTTCCCTTTTGACCTGCAGAATATTGGTAAGGTCGATGATCACATCGTCAAGGCGTTTTACGGAAGTGACAAGGCCTTCCATGCTGATCTTCCTCGCTTTTATATCCAGCTTCGGAGTCTGGATGATGCGTGACAGGCCGGTGATATTCGCAAGCGGCGCACGTAAATTATGCGAAACGATATAGGCGAACTGCTCCAGGTTTTTATTCTGGCGGATAAGATCTGAAGTGATCTTGTCACGTTCGATTGCAAATACTTTTTCAGCGGTAATGTCACGCATTGCACCTACCATACGGACAGGCTTTTGGTTTTCATCATGAATAATATACCCGCGATCCTGTACGTACGCCATTTCGCCGTTGCTCCTGTAATAACGGTATTCGCCTTCCCAAAGTGAGCTATTGGGGTCTTCTATTTTTTCGGAAATGCTGTTCAGTATCCGTTCAATATCATCAGGGTGGGTATGTGTGCCTGTTGAGTGTATATAGAAATTGTCATCAGCTTCATGATGACCAAATACTTGTTTATAGTTTTCGGAACGATAAATTTTATTGTTGACGATATCCCAGTCCCAGATCACATCATTTGTCGCTTTAGTTACCAATCCGTAACGTTCATTACTTTGCCTGATGATTTGTTCGGCATTTTTTCTTCCTGTAATATCTGTGGATGCTATGCTTAATCCGAGTACTTTTTTATTATTGGCGAGTATGGGATGCATGCTCACTGATATCCAGGTGTCACTTAATCCATCTTTAGAATATTTTACTTCATAGTTTATCTTCTCACCATTTTCAATGACCTTGTTTATTTTTTCGTTTACGTCCTTCTGTCTTTCTTTGCGCATCAGGTCCACATAATTCTTTCCCTCAACCAAAGGGTGGCCAATGGATTGAATCGCTTGTTCCTGGGAATTGTGATTATAAGAGAGGATAATTTTATTTTTATTCAGCAGCACATACGATGTATCTGTATTTTCAAGAATATTTCGCAGGTTTGCTTCTGATTTCAGGAGAGATTCTTCAGCTGTTCTTTTTGGCGTGATATCCTGCACAACGGCAACGACGTATTGTATTTCCCCTTCGGGATTTTTTACACAGCTGATGCTCAGCTCTACCCAGATAAATTCACCGGACTTTTTTACATACCGCTTTTCTATCTGGTAAGTATCAATTTCCCCTTTAGCCATTTTAACGATGTACGGAAGTTCCTTTTCGGTATCGTCCGGTGGCGTGAACATGGAAAAATGCTGGTTACAAAGCTCGGCCTGGGTATAGCCGAGCATTTTGCAAAACGCATGATTTACATTTTGGAGTATCCCGTCAATTGTGCCTATCGCAATCCCAAGGAAAGGATTCTCATAAACCATACGATACCTGTTTTGACTTTCACTCAGATTTTGTTCGGCCTCTACACGCTTCGTTACATCCCTGAAATTTGAAACGATAGCATTCACTCCCGATATATTCAATAAATTAGTCACGTTTCCTTCAACAAAAATATACTTGCCGCTTTTTGTTTTCGTGCGCAAAGCAAGATGGACAGGTTTCCCTTCTTGCTTTAAAACTTTTATATGTGCTTCAGCTGCCATATTACGGTCATCGGGATGGATCAGTTCATAACCTGAACGGCCTGCGTTTTCTTGCGGCAAATAGCCCAGGGTTTTGATAACAGCAGGGCTTTCGTAAAGCACAATTCCTTCCGCGCTGAGCATCGTAAGCATGTCCGCGCTGTTTTCAATAAGCGATCGGAAACGCACTTCACTTTCCTGTAATTTCTGTGCATTATCCCTTTTGGAAGTAATGTCATTTGACAGACCATCCAGCCGTATAAGATTTCCTGTAGCATCCAGCGTAGGGATGATTTTGTTTTCTATCCAGCGTATTTTTCCGTCTCTGTGAATGATCCGGTATTGATTGAACACCTGATGGCCTTTGTACAGCATTTTAACCTGCTCCTGCGAAATGTGTAAATCATCAGGGTGAATAATCCTCTGCCACAAATCAGGCTGCGTCAGAAATTCTTCGGACGAATAACCGAACACTCTTTCGCAGGCTGCCGACATCTGGATCAGGTTATAAGTAACCATATCCACGGAGTACAATACATCATCAATATTATTGAATACCGCATGGAGCTGCCGGAGCGCTTGCTCAAGCTTCTGCTCAGATAATTTTTTGTCATTGATATCATGCGTAACTCCATCAATACGCACAAGCTTTCCCGATGAATCAAGAGTGGGAGTTATTTTGGTAGTGATCCAGCGTACCGATCCGTCTTTGTGATAAATACGGTAGTCATGTGCAATAGATTCGCCTTTAGTTAATAAAGGAAAATGATGACCGAGAATAGCTTTATCTTCTTCAATTGTAACATCGAGCCAGAGAGTAGGATTGGTAAAAAAAACTTCACTCGGATAACCATAAATATCCTGGCATGCGGGCGACATTTGTAATGGTGTGAACTGCGGCTTCCCGTTTTCAAATGTTATTTTTAAAGAAAAGAAGAAATCCTTGACGTTCTCAAACAATGTTCTGAGATTATAATGCGCAGCCTTAACTTCCGCAGATTCTTTTCTCAGCTTGTCATTCAATTCGATCATCTCTGCCGAGGTGAGATCAATCGAACGCTCAAGCATATTCCGGTCCTTCTCATAGTGTTCATACGATTCGCAGATCACTTTAAGGAAAGCGGAGAACTCTGGAGGAATGTTTTCCAGGCTGCCAAAATGTTTCTGTACCTGTCGCTGCAAAAGTTTGTTCCGCATAATTTATTTTTCTGTCAGCGTAGTGATAGTCATGGTCTGGTTATGCAGCTCGCATTTCGAAAAATTGAACGAAGGAGAGATTTCCCCGTAAGAATAAAATCCGGCTATCGCGGTTTTATCCCCATACACTGCCCTTACGACTTCCACTTCTTCTTCGATCCTTTGATCCAGCACAAGCTTTCTTCCGACACAGCTGATCAGCAAGGCAAAGTCGGGTGATGTTACTTTATCAGCAATGCTGTTTTGCGCCGCGCTGGACGCTCCTTCGATGAGGCGGTCAAAATTTGCTTTCATTAAACGGGAATAAGCACCTTCAGGCATATTTCCTGCGAACGTGAGACTTTTGTCGGCTTCATTCACCGATAAAATAGTTCTGACCAGGGAAGAATTGGGTTGTTCATGGTCCCGTATACTTAAGGGAAACAACAAACCGGAGCCGGGAAGCTCTTTTGCATATTCGCCGAGATACAATTTGTAAATATCAAGCGCCGGCTTTCCATCCAGCTCAAACAATACATTCTTTTCAGAACGGGTGATCAGCCGCTCAGGTCCAAAGGGATCCCAGCCACCGACACTTCCATAAGTGATTTCAAGTGAAGATCCATACAGTCCGACTGCAACAATTCTTCCCTGTATGGGCGATTCATTTAAACCCACAAGCGTTTTTTCAAACCGCGCGCCATCACCTGCAAGCCCGCCTGTAATGAAAGTCGTTTTTGGCAGGCAGCTCTGCAGCCCCAGCACAAGCTCGCTTCCATTTACCTTGCTTCCGTCCGAAATGATAAGAACATATTTCAGGTCCGTTGTGTCGAGCTTCTGGCAAAGCTTTGTTCCTGCAACGAAGCTGTTTTCAACTTCATCAATGTGAACTGTCGCTGTTTTAACGAGCGTTTTTTCAAAATGTATTGCTGAAACAGAGATTGTATCATCTGTTACCTGGGTGTCGCATATTTCTCCAGCCGTTGAATTGAGCAGAATTTCGGCAAATGGATATTCCGCTTTTAAGGAAGCATACACCGCAGGATCAGAAAAAATTCCGGTGCTTCCGAACGCGAGCACGAAATGACATTTTTCATCTTGTGAAAAATCATTCCGCAGCATCTCCCATCCTTTCGAATGGGAAAATCGTTTTTGTTGGATCTTCATTTTATTGGGTCTAAACGTAAGCAGGATATTATTCTGTATAGTACCGGGGGCGATCACATACATAAAACTTGCCCTATACAATAATACCTTAAACCTTCCGAAAGGCACTGTTGAGTTTACGGGAAATCATACAGATGTAAGATTTTCGCTGTTTTTGTAAGTTTTCAGGTGTTTTCCGGATCGCACTTTTTCTGGCTATATTGCACAAATCTCCCCATTTCGCTGTTGCTGCAGCTAAATTAAAATCTCCCTTTTATGCATTCTATACAACCCCCTTTCGGCACTTCGTACAAAAACCGCCGCTGGATACTTCTCGTATTTGCTCTTCTTATCGTTTCAACTGTATTTGCAAGCGCAGGTGGCGGTGGCGGAGGTGGGAGTAGTGACAGTGATGATGGCGGTATCCTGGTATTGCTCTGGTACATTCTTTACCTCATTCCTTTTCCCTGGAATTTTGTCACAATTGCAGTTATCCTGGTGATTTATTATTTCGCGAAGAAAAAAGTAAAAACATTTTCAGGATTAAATAAGATCGCTTCTTTTGATGATATAGGACAGCAACCGGTTGCTCTTCCAATGGAATTTTTACAACGTAATCCTGAATTCAACGAACAGAAATTTTATGCGAAGGCAAACACTGCGTTCATGGAAATTCAGGATGCATGGATGAAACAGGACTTGTCCGGTGTGCGCAAATGGATATCTGATGGTGTATGGCAGCGTTTCAATACACAATTCATCACCATGCAGTCGCTCGGGCAAAAAAATAGCATGAGCGATATCCAGGTTAAAACGACAGTGATTTCCGATGTGCAGCAGGACGGAAATTATGACATCATCGATGTAGGCATCCATTTTACGATGATGGATAATTTCATCACCGAAAACCATCCGCAGCTGAGCACTGAAGGATATCTTGAGAATGTCGAATACTGGACCTTCATCCGTAAAAGCGGCGTTCCTGAAAATGACATTTTTCATTCGCAGAATTGTCCTTCATGTGGTGCGCAGCTGCCTTCCAACATGGGCGAAGTAGGGAAGTGTGAAAGCTGCGGCGTGATCACAACGCTTGGAGATTATGATTGGGTGCTTTCTGAAATTACACAGGCCGCCGATTATGTAAATGATAATGTCAAGCTCGACAAGAACGGAAAGCTGACGCAGAAGATCCGTGCCGCAATGCAGCGTGATGCTGATTTCTCTGTTCAGCTGATGGAAGACAAAGCTTCGAATGGCTACATGCAGATCATGTCGGCGCTGGTGACAAAAAAGCCGGAACGCATGCGCAGGTTTGCAGACAACACCTTGTTTGAAAATCTCAGTGTGCAAATTAAAAACGAGCCGGCATTTTCTTTCAATCGTCTTTACCTGAATAATGTCACGTTGATGGATTATTACCAGGATAAAGGAAAAGATAATATGGTGATTGCCTTCAAACGCACCGCGCAGAAAGTAAGTATTGCTTCAGGCACGCTTCAGCTGCTGGATTACGCTCCGTTTACTACGAATGAAATAATGGTCATGTCGCGTGATACAGGCGCGGGAATTCCGAAAGGCTCGCTTTACGCACACAGCTGCCCGAATTGCGCGGGACCTGTCGGCGATACATTGGATCTGAACTGCCAGTATTGCGGCGCTGCGCTCAACAGCACCAAAAATGAATGGATTATTACCCAGCTTTTGCCTGCAGGCGCGTATGCCTCGATGATCAGCAGCCAGGAATTACCATTAGTTACAAATGCCGGTGTGAATGATCTGGATCCGTTATTCAAGGTGCGTGATTATGCGTTGAATAATGTAATGCTGATCGTTGCAGCTGACGGTGTTTTTAACCAGGAAGAAGTGGATTTCACCAAACGTCTTGCTAAAAAGCTGGGTTATGATAATGACAAGCTTGCCGGTATGTACGATCTCGCGAAGAATAATCAGCTGACGATTCGTTTACCAGAAAACCGAAAAGGCGCGCTCAAAGTGTATGAGATGATGCTGAAAGCCGCCAGCGCGGACGGAAATATAAGCGCGGAAGAACAAAAGATTCTCAACGATATTCAGTCGCGTATTGCAGTGCTTGCTGATTGAAAAAAGTAGTCAGTGGTCAGTAGTCAGTGGCCAGTAGTATTAAACCAGTGAACCACTGACTACTGACAACTGTGGTATAGAATTCCTCTCATCCCGAATAGAGAAAATCAATGATAAGCCGGAGCGTGTGATGCAAGGAGTATATACCTTTGCGGTCTATGAAATTGCTCTTTACTTATCTCAAACAATATAAGCTTCTTGCTTTTCTTGCTTTATTGCTGGCTGCAATCAACCAGTGTTTTTCTCTTCTTGATCCTGTGGTGGGAAAATTGATGATCGATCAATATGTCGTAGCACCAGATGGAACTGTGCGCAGCGACATTTCAAGAGAAGAGTTTATTCGTGGTGTAGGATCATTTATTCTTCTCGCAATCGGCGTAGCAATGATTTCACGTATTGCAAAAGCCTTCCAGGATTATTATGTGAATGTGATTGTAAAACGCATCGGCGCACAGATCTACTCCGATGGATTGCGGCATTCGCTTGAGCTGCCTTATTCCGTTTTCGAAGATCAGCGCAGTGGGGAAACGCTTGGGAAGCTGCAAAAGGTGCGTGAAGATGTGGAGCGATTGATCACTTCATTTGTCAATATCATTTTTACTTCGCTTGTTGGTATTATTTTCGTTGTGATAATGGCTGTCCAGGTGTATTGGGTATTAGCGCCGATTTATCTCTGTACAATTCCGGTGCTTGCATTTCTCAGCTATTTTCTAAGCAGAAAGATCAAAGTGATGCAAAAGAAAATTGTTGCTGAAACTGTCGCTCTTGCCGGTTCAACAACCGAATCGCTTCGGAATATTGAATTGGTCAAAAGTCTTGGCCTGGCACAGCAGGAAACAGAGCGGTTGAACGCAACAACTGGTAAGATACTGAAACTTGAATTGAAAAAAGTACGTTACCTGCGTAGCCTGAGCTTTATACAAGGCACTTTTGTAAACCTTCTGCGGAATTGTATTTTATTTATCCTGCTTTACCTTGTTTTCACCGGCAAGTTAACTGTCGGAAATTATTTTATGTTCTTCATTTTCTCCTTCTTCATTTTCGGACCGTTGCAGGAATTAGGAAGCATCATTAATATTTACCGTGAAGCAGAAGTATCGCTCGATAATTTCCAGGCCATTCTCGATACACCAAAAGATCCTAAGCCAGTAAATCCCGTAACTATTCGCGAGATCAGCAAGCTTGAATTTAAGGATGTAAGCTTCAAACATCTCACAGCAAAACACAACGCGATCGAAAAAATTTCTTTCAGCGTTAATCTCGGTGAGACCATCGCTTTTGTCGGGCCATCCGGCTCAGGGAAATCTACCCTGGTGAAATTACTTGTCGGATTGTACAATCCGCTTTCAGGACAGATATTCTACAATGATAATCCCGCCACATCAATTGATCTCGACAAGCTGCGCGAACAAATCGGACTTGTCACACAAGACACGCAATTATTTTCGGGAACGATACGCGAAAATCTTTTATTCGTTGCGCCGAAAGCAACTGATGAAGAATGTATAGAAGTATTGCACAAAGCAGCCTGCCAGAGCCTGCTCGCACGTGCTGACAAAGGATTGGATTCTGTGATCGGTGAAGGTGGCGTAAAAGTTTCCGGTGGCGAAAAACAACGCCTTTCTATTGCAAGAGCTTTATTGCGCCGTCCATCTTTGCTCGTGTTCGACGAAGCAACTTCTTCGCTCGATTCCATTACCGAAGAAGAGATCAGCAAAACCGTGCGTGATGTTTCTCACAGCAAAAAACACATCACGATACTTGTCGCGCACAGGCTTTCCACCATCATGCATGCAGATAGGATTTTTGTGCTTGAAAAAGGCACAATTATCGAATCGGGCAAGCACGAAGATTTGCTGAGCGAGAAAGGTTTGTATTATGCCATGTGGAGGCAGCAGATCGGGGAGCGGGTGAAATGATTTTGAGACAAACTTTTCCGCATGATCGGGGATTTCAGTGCGATCAGAGCAGCAGTAAAGTAGTGGCAGCGGCAGGAAAAAAAGTAAATCTGTTGCGACGCGATACATTGCGTTGATTGATGCGAAAGACTGCCGCTTTTCTACTAATGAAATGAGTACTTAATTACCGCATTTTTTCCTGAAATGCCGGTCGGATTTGCAAATTCCACAAATCCATACTTTTCCCCGATCTTGTGGTGAAGTCAAAACCGTGAATAATGCAAAAGCAGACCTGGTCGTTGCATTGTGCCGTTTTCCCGGCTGCCGGTATGGCCCTAAATTTGTCTGATCAAATCTGTATTTCATCGCGACCCATTAACAGCAATACATAATACGCAACTCATGGCATCCTCAAATGAAAAAGCACAAAAGGCGCTCACATTAATCGAATCGGTTCACGGCATCAAAGCGCTTGCTGAACAATTGCGCAGAAAAACAGAAAACATTCCGCCACGCGATAATTTTCCTACAGAAGTAATGGCTTCTCCTGAAGGAAAAGAAAAACGGTTGAACTACCTCGCCGAAGTTACCGGTCATGAATTTGAATTCCTTAACGCGAAGAAACAATTTACTTCCTTCAACCAGCTCGCGGGCAACATCGAAAATTTCATTGGCATGACACAGGTTCCGACAGGCATCATAGGACCGCTGCGTGTTTTGGGAACTGTTGCCAATGACGATTATTATGTTCCGCTTGCTACAAGTGAAGGTGCCCTCGTCGCGTCTTATCATCGTGGTGCGAAAGCTACGCGGTTGAGTGGTGGCGTTACCTCGGTTTGTCTTGTGGAAGGTGTGCAGCGTAGTCCCGCATTTCGTTTTTCCGATATCGGTGCGGCGGTAACTTTTCTCGGCTGGGCATATTCGCAGCAGGAAAAAGCAAATGAATTGGTTGCAAAACATAGCCGTCATGCAAAGCTGCAGGAAATACGTTCCAACATCGAAGGAAATCAGCTCATACTTACTTTCGAATATCATACCGGCGATGCATCCGGACAAAACATGGTGACGATCTGCACGGATGCGATCTGCCGTTACCTCGTAGAAAATGCGCCCGTGAAACCGGAAGCATGGTACATCGAAAGCAATTATTCCGGCGATAAAAAAGCAACAGCACTTTCATTCACCACCGTGCGCGGAAAAAAAGTGAGCGCCGAATGTTTGCTGCCTCGTTTGATCGTAGAAAAAGTTTTGAAAACAACGCCGGAAGCAATGGCGGATTACTGGCAGGCTTCCACGATCGGTGTAATTCAGAGCGGCGCGATCGGTGCGCAGGGCCATGTGGCCAACGGACTTGCAGCGTTATTTCTCGCTACAGGACAAGATGTGGCTTGTGTTGCGGAAGCAGCAATGGGAATTACACGCATGCAACTTACACCAAACGGAGATTTGTACACCAGTGTAACTCTTCCGAATCTAATCGTGGGAACTGTTGGTGGAGGAACCGGACTTCCTACACAGCGCGAATGCCTTGGACTGATGGATTGTTATGGCGCAGGCAATTCTCAAAAGTTCGCCGAGATTTGCGGTGCAGTTGCATTGTCGGGTGAAATTTCAATTGCAGCTGCGCTTGCTGCAGGACATTTCACCGGCGCTCATGAAAAATTAGGACGCAAGCATTAAAATAATGAGCAACGCATTTTCAAAGCCTGCAGAAAACAGCGCGTCCTTCCTGAAACGTTTTTGGATCTATCAACGCGAACGTTTCCCTGTTTTCGGGCACGGACCATTAGTAGCAGCATTCAGCTTTTCAGCAATCGCGTATTCACGTATCTGCCGTGGTGCGGAAGGCTTTGTTCCGTGGGATCGCTACGTCATCGGAATTATTACGACGATCACGTTGTTTTTGCTTGTACGCATCTTCGATGAATTTAAAGACAGGGAAGAGGATGCGCAATTCCGTCCTGAGCTTCCTGTTCCGCGCGGATTGGTCACACTACGTGAGCTGGCTGTTGTCGGAATTGTTGTTGCAGTAATACAGATCGTTCTCAATGCAGTTTTCTTTCCGAAAATGTTTCTCATCTATTGCATCGTAATCGGTTACCTGCTGTTGATGGGAAAAGAATTTTTCGTTTCAAAATGGCTCAAGAAACACCAGTTCTGGTATGTCACTTCACACATGCTCATCATTCCGCTTGTGGATATTTATGCAAGCGGTCTCGACTGGCTCGTTGAAGGCGCGGCAGCACCGAAAGGATTGATTTTCTTTTTTATCGTTTCTTTTTTCAACGGCATCGTGCTGGAGATTGGTAGAAAAATACGCGCACCGGAAAAAGAAGCAGAAGGTGTTGTCACGTATTCATCCATGCACGGACCAGTAAAAGCAACATGGATGTGGCTGGGAATTTTATTAGTTACGCTCGGCTGGGCAGTTACTGCTTCCTGGTTTGCAGGTTACGGACAAACAGGTTTCCTCGTTATGGGAATCGTTTTCCTGGTCTGTGCGTTGCCTGCAGTTTTATTTCTGCGCAAGATGACCGCCAAACGTGCAAAACTTATTGAATATGCGTCGGCCTTATGGACAATCGCAATGTATCTTTCACTTGGCGGCATACCAATGATCACAGCATTAATGCATAGAAATTAAATATGAAATTCGTCTCGTCACGCACACCGGCTTCACAACGCCACGGAACATTCGGTGGTAAAGCAGACAACCTTTTCCGGTTGACAGACGAACATTTTATAGTTCCTGAATTTGTTGTTCTTCCGCAGGAAGAAGGACTTTCTGTTTTTCCTGAAGCTGCTTTATTGCAAAATGATTTTGATGTCATTCGTAAATGCATTCATGAATATGTTATTCCTGAAACGTTTATTGCTGGTGTTACTGCGTCATTGATCAGTCCGCATTATTCTGTGCGCTCTTCTGCCGCTGATGAAGATGGCGGACAGCATTCATTTGCGGGCCAGTTTGAAACGAAACTTTTCGTGACAAAAGAAACGATGGCTGCGAGCATTAAAGAAGTTTGGCTATCCGCATATTCAGAACGCGTGAGCCAGTACCGGAAAACAAATGGAATTCAATCGAAGCATGGTATCGCTGTAATTATTCAGCGCATGATCGATCCTGATGTTTCAGGTGTTGCTTTTGGTATTCATCCTGCAACGGGCGATCGTAAAACAAAAGTGATCAGCGCGGTATTCGGACTGGGTGAAGGAATTGTTTCGGGCGAATTAAATGCGGATAATTTTTTTATTCGCGGCGAAAAAATCACAGTTGAGCTGGCAGAAAAAACAGAAAAAATAATTGCAGATCAAAATGCCGGTCATGGAATTGTCAAAGTTGCATTGCCGGAAATGTTTCGGAACAGGCAAACGCTTGTTGAAAGCCAGGTTCATGAGATTTCAGAAATTCTTGATAAGCTAAAAGCCATTTACGGTCGTCCGCAGGATATTGAATTCGCGTGCGTTGGAAATACCGTTTATCTTTTGCAAACGCGTCCTGTAACAACTGTCGGCAGATCGGCAGATCCGGATGGAGAATATATTGTGTGGGACAACAGCAACATCATCGAATCGTATCCCGGACTTTCTTCGCCGCTTACATTTTCGTTCATCCGTAAAATGTATGAAGCAGTCTACATTCAGTTTTCCGCTATTATGGGAATTGATAAAAAGGAAATTGCTGAACAATCTGCTGTTTATGCGAATATGCTTGGACTGCTGGATGGCCGCGTGTATTACAACCTGCGCAGCTGGTACAAATTATTGTCGCTGCTGCCGGGATATTCGTTGAACGCAGGATTCATGGAGAAGATGATGGGCGTGAAAGAAAAATTTGAGCTCAGCGATTATGTTCCGCGCACAAAATTCCGTGAGCGTATGCGTGTACTGAATATGGTGCGGCTGACACTTTCAAATCTCCGGAAATTACCGAAGATGCGTAAGTCGTTCACCTTGGAGTTTAATAATGTAATGAACCATTATGATGCAATGGATTTTTCTACCTGCACTTCATGGGAGCTGATGCGTTTTTATAAAGATTTTGAGCAAACGCTGCTCAAGAAATGGAAAGCACCGCTGGTCAATGATTTTTTTGCCATGATCTATTACGGCACGCTGCAAAAACTGGTAGTGAAATACGGACTTGACGAAGCAGGCACGCTGCATAATGATCTGCTTTGCGGCGCACGCGATATCATCAGCACGGAACCAATTCATCGTTGCCGTAAAATTGCAGCTGAAATAATGTCCGATAAAAATGCGGAACAATTATTCAACAATACAGATGATGCATTTATATGGAAAGAATTATCGGGTGGAAAATTTCCCGGTGTTAAAAAACAAATGGATCAATACATCAGCGATTGGGGCGACCGGACCGTTGGTGAGCTGAAGCTGGAGACCATTACTTATCGTCAGGATCCGAAGCTGCTTGTGCGTGTGCTGAAAGGATTTCTGCTGCAACGAGAATCGGCGCAAAAAGATTTTGATCTGAAAATGCGTGATGCAGCTGAAGAAGTTGTAAGGAAAAAGCTTTCAGGTAAACCGTTTAAAAAAGTAATGTTTGGCTATTTTCTTCGCAAGTCGCGTGACCTGGTAAGCAGCCGTGAAAATTTACGTTATGCGCGGACACGTGGTTTCGGAATGGTGCGCAGGATGTTTATCGCGATCGGTCAAAATCTTTACAGTGAAAATGTGCTGGATGATCCTCGTGATATTTTCTGGCTGAAGCTGGAAGAGATCTTTGATTTTATCCAGGGAACAAGTGAAACAAGAAGTTTTCGTCCGCTGATCGCATTGCGTAAAAACGAATATGCAGATTTCAGCAAAAAAGAAACAGCAGAGCGCATTCCGACAAAAGGAATCGTGTATGTTGGAAATGATTTTTCTGTTCCACCAATGATGACGAACACCGACAATGCTTCACTGAAAGGAATTGCCTGTTGTCCCGGTATTGTGAAAGCGCGCATCCGTGTGGTGCATGATCCGCATAGCCTCAGTTCGCTCGACGGAGATATTCTTGTTACTGCCAGCACTGATCCGGGTTGGGTCACTTTGTTTCCTTCCGCTTCCGCAATTCTTGTTGAGCGTGGAAGTTTGCTCAGTCATTCAGCAATCGTTTCGCGTGAGATGGGAATTCCTTGTATTGTCGGCATTACCGGATTATTAAAAAAAGTAAAAACAGGCGATCTTGTCGAGATGAACGGCAGCACCGGCGAAATTCATATTCTGAATACATGAGCAAACAATTAACAGATCGTGTTGAGTTTGATTTTATCCGCTATGCAAATTGCTGGGAGGATGCAGATCTGCTTGTTGAAGCACTGAAGCTGCAACCCGGCGATCGTGTATTATCTATTGCTTCTGCAGGCGATAATAGCTTTGCTTTGCTTGCACAAGAGCCCGCGCTGGTCGTTGCGGCAGATATAAATCCGGTCCAGCTCTATCTCTGTGAACTGAAAAAAGCTGCGTTTACATTAAAAAATCACGCAGCATTTTTAAGCTTTCTTGGTTTTGCTGCCGGTGAAAACAGAACGGATATTTATAAAACACTTCGCCCGCAGCTTTCTGTTGAAGCGCAAAATTGGTGGGATAATCATATTGAAATTATCAACACGGGAATTATCTCGCAAGGAAAATTTGAACGTTACTTCGGTTATTTCAGGAATAAGCTGCTTCCATTCATCCATTCCAAAAAAACAATTGCGAAGCTTTTTGAAGTTAAAACAGCGACAGAACAAAAAGAGTTTTATGATAAACACTGGAATTCCTGGAGATGGCGATTGTTTTTTCGTGTTTTTTTTAGCAGGTATGTAATGGGAAAATACGGGCGCGATCCTGAATTTATGAATGAAGTAAAGCTTTCTGTTTCTCAATACATTTTCGGTAAAGCTGAAAATCATCTCGTGAAAGCTGACGCGCAGAAAAATTTATACCTGCACCATATTCTGACAGGGACATTTGCACCGCAGCTTCCTTTATATGCACGTGCAGAACATTTTGAAATAATTCGCAGGAATCTTGATCGGTTTGTGGTCTTCAAAGGGTACGCCGAAGATGCCATCCGTGAACATGGAAGCTTTTCAGCTTTCAACCTTTCAAATATTTTTGAATACCTGCCTTCGGATACCTGCAAAGCTGTCGCGCAGAATTTATGTGCCGGTGCTACGCCAAATGCAAGATTTGCTTACTGGAATTTAATGGTTCCCAGGAAGCTTGCATCGCTACTACCGGATCAGCTGAAATACGATGAAGCGGAATCGAATGCGCTGATGCAAAAAGACAATGGCTTTTTTTACCGTCAATTTATTCTTGATCACAAAATATGAACAAGCAATTCATGTATTGTCTTATGCTTGGCGGATGTTTTCTCGCACTTTTTGCATTGGGCGAGTTTTTATATCGCATTGCAAAAGTGCAGGCAGAATATACACGTAAGCTGATCCATGTCGGCACCGGATTGCTCACGCTGCTTTTTCCTGTCTTCCTCATAAATCATTGGTATGTTTTATTGCTCTGCGGAATGTTTGCAATAATTCTGCTGCTGAGCCTGCGTTTTAAGTTTTTGCCTTCGATTAATGCCATAGAGCGAAAATCACATGGAAGCATTTCATTTCCGCTGGCCGTGTATTGTACATTTTTATTTTACACTTATGGCTTTATAGATTCGTGGAATGGAAATTACGAAACACAACCTGCTTTCTATTACATCCCAGTGCTCACGCTTGCAATCTGTGATCCGCTGGCTGCGTTAACCGGCAAAAGTTTTCCTGTTAAAACATTCAAGGTCGGTGAAGGAAGGAAATCATTCGGTGGCTCACTGGCATTTTTTATTTCCGCAACATTACTTTGTTTTATATTTCTGTATGGCGGCTTTGCCGGGAGTCACCCTTTTTCAAACGCGTTGATCATTTCATTATGCGTAGCAATTGCCACAACATTTGCCGAAGCGTTCAGTCGTAACGGATTTGACAACCTCACCATTCCCGGAGCAGCAATCCTGGTGTTATACTTCATTTCGCATTTTACCGGACTGTATTGGAATCCTCAACATTGACCCAAATGATTTCTATCGAAACGTTTTTGCCTTCACAAACTCATTGGCTTTTCGCTGAACTGCCCGCCGCGTTGTATGCGCCGGATGTTTTTCGTCTTCAACGTTCTTCTGATACGATCAATATGCAGTATGCAGCGACCGGAATTGCCGCGTTGCAGGATGGAAAAGTAGTCGGGCGATTGGTTCTTTATGCTGAGACCGGAATTTCTATTCCGGGAAAGAACGTTGTCGTGATGGGAAATTATGAATGTGTCAAGGATGAAAAGATTTCTGCGGAGCTGATCAACGCTGCCGAAAATTTTGCGCGGATGGAAGGATATAATTTTATCCTTGGCCCGATGAACGGAACGACATGGGACACGTATCGCTTTTGTACAAATCCGGAAGCAGGAACTTTCTTTTCGGAAATGATCCATCAATCGTATTACCCGCAGCAATGGGAAAAAGCCGGGTTTACACAAATGGCTGATTATATTTCCACTATCGACAAAATCATAAGCTGCGATAAGAAAGCAACGCTTGAATTGGAACAAAAATTTATCGCAAACGATATTCGTTTCCGTAGTATTGATCTCAATCAGTATGAACAGGAATTGAGCTCTCTTTTTTCTTTATGTGAAAAAGCGTTTGCGAAAAATTTTCTTTATACGCCGATCTCATGGGAAATATTCCGTGATAAATATCTCGCTGTTCGTCCGTATATCGTTCCTGAAATGGTTCTCATTGCGGAACGGGCTGATGGCTCGCCGGCCGGATTTGCGTTCAACTTTCCCGATCATCTTTGCAAAACAGAGAAACGAATGATCTTAAAAACCCTCGCGCGGGATCCGGCAAATGATCTGAAAGGGTTAGGTGATGTGCTTGGTAATCTTTCACAACGATATGCACGTGACCACAAATTTAATTCCATTATTCATGCATTAATTTACAGCGGAAATTATTCGCGTGATCTTTCAGAACAGTACAGCTCTTCTGTGTTTAAACACTATGCGCTATATTCTAAAGAAGTATGAAACGAAGAACTAAAATTTTTATCGGAATAATTCTTGCGCTTAGCATTACCGTTTGTCTTGCAATTGTGTATAGTCCTTATGGAAAACACAGGGGCTATGATTACAAGCTTATTGAAACGTATGTCGATATTGATGTGCCGGCAGATTCTGTTTTTAAATATCTTGGAAATTCTGATAATGCGCAGGATTGGTCGGTGTACGTTGATCATATTACGCCACTTAATAACGATAGTTTTCCGGATGGAGCAGTGGGTGCAAGAAGACGTTGTTTTCGCAATCCGGATGAGAAAGGAATCTGGTGGGACGAGCTGATTACTAGTGTTGAGCCTGGTAAACTGCGGCAGCTTACCATTTACAATATGCATGAATTTCCAATGAGCGCGAAAGGTTTGGCAACGGAGCAGTTTTATGAATCGTATGATGGCGGAAATAAATGCAGGCTGATTTTCCGTGTTTTTTTTCTCCATCATGATCCGGGCTTGTGGGATGAATTGAAAACGTATTTAGGCGCTTACACCATCAGTAATGTGTTCAACGAAAACCTTGCGAACATTAAACACCTTACAGAAAAAAAATATGCTGAAGCCCGGTAATGTAAGTGAGCTTTTTTTTGCAGCTGCTGAAAAGTGGCCCGCAAAACCTGCGCTTATCGGCGCTGATGACCGTGTGCTTACTTTCGGTGAATTGGCAGAACAAGTAAACGACACTGCTGCTTATTACCGTTCGAAGGGAATCGGAAAAGGAGATCGGGTTTTACTTTTTGTGCCAATGGGAATTCCATTGTACCGCTGCATTCTTGCTTTGTTCCGCATCGGCGCTGTGGCGATCTTCCTTGACGAATGGGTAAGCAAAGAGCGATTGGAAGTGTGTTGCCGCCTGGCGAAATGCAAAGTTTTTATTGCGCCTTTTAAATTGCGTGCACTCGCTTTGTTTTCGAAAGAAGTGCGGAAGATTCCTGTCTGGCTTGGACCAGGTTACAAAAAAACCGCTGCGCAAAATTTTGAACAAACTACATCGGATGATACAGCGCTTATCACATTCACGACCGGCTCGACTGGAATTCCGAAAGCGGCTGATCGCACACATGGTTTTCTCACTGCACAATTCAACGCGCTCGTCGATAAGATAAATCCAGACATCGCAGATGTTGATATGCCCGTGCTGCCGATCGTGCTGTTGCTGAATCTCGGAACAGGCGTTACATCTGTGATCGCAGGATTTAATTCGCGCAAACCAGAAACCATTGATACAAATGCGATCTGGAATCAGATTGTCCGGCATAACGTAAATCGTTTCACTGCTTCTCCTTATGTAGTGGAGCGATTAGCCGCAGCAACGTTTAACGGAAAACCAGCTATGCGTTTTTTCACTGGTGGTGCGCCGGTTTTTCCTGCACAGGCAGCAACGATGCTTAAAGGTTTGCCACAATCAACGATAGAAATTGTTTATGGCTCCACAGAAGCAGAACCTATCAGCAGCATTGGAGCAGCAGATCTTGCAGCAGAACAAGGCGCGCTGGAAAAAGGATTGCCTGTCGGTGAAATTTATCACGGAACGAATGTGTTGATACTGCCGATCGTTGATGCGCCTATTGAAAGTAATTCAAATGCTGAATTAGAAAAGCTCGCATTGTTGCCGGGAAATGTCGGCGAGATTACTGTAAGCGGCGCGCATGTACTTCAACATTATATTGAAAACGCGGAAGCTGAAAAACGAAATAAGATATTTACTGATGAGAAAGTGTGGCACCGTACAGGTGATGCCGGATTTATTAATGAACATGGACAACTTTTTCTTTGCGGACGTTGCAGCACACTTATTTATGTGAATGGTAAAATGCTCGCGCCATTTTTGTGGGAAGGTTGGTTCAGCTCGCTTCCCGGTATCCGGATGGGAACGATCCTGGAAAAAGGAAAGCAGGTCATCGCCGTGTTACAAGCCGGAGCAGATTGCGATAAAGAAGAAGTTAAAAGAAAAGCACTAAGAAGATTTCCGTTTGATAAAATTCTCTTCATCGAAATGATCCCGCGCGACCCAAGACATTTTTCGAAAATAGATTATGGAAAATTATTCTTTGAGATTTAGCCTTTGTTGTCGCGAAAAAAATATCAGCGCGATTAGAGCAGCAGCGAAGGAGCGGCAGCGGCAGTAAAAATGTAAAGGAGCAAGAAAGTAAAAGCAGGTATGTTTTGCTGAACGGGTCTTATTAAAGAGTAAGCTTTAATGCCTGTTTTACTTAACGATTGCCGCAGCAGCTCATTTCCTGCCGCCGCCTCTTTTTTCCTACCGCTTTCTTCTACAGAATTTTTGGATTTCACTTGAAAATTTCTTCCACCAACTACGCTGCTTTCCGTTCAAGAATAACCTTGCATGGAATGTCAGAAGTGACAGTCACAAAATGATCTGTATGCAATGGAATAGAAAGGAAATCCCCGGGAACAAGCTGGTGTACTTTATCGCCGATGGTGATGTCGCAGGTGCCTTCCACGATTAAAAAACTTTCGTGCTCGTTGTGGTGAACTTCATCAGGCGCCATGGTTTTGATCCACACAATTGCAGTTGTAACCTGTGGTGTATATCCGATGATCTTCAAATAAATCTCATCGTCGAACGAAGATGTAACCATGTCGGGGCGGTTGAGCCATTGCCCATAATCAGCAATTTTTGAATTTGCATGAAGCAGCAGGGGAGCGCCGGGAGTCTCGCCGTTTTTAAGACGTTCGGTATAATCAATCGTCGCAAGTAAAAGTGGTTTGATCGTTGCGTGTGGCTGTACGGTGTGAGCAGAAGTATATTGTTGAATTGAATTTTCAATCTGCTCAAGTTCATTTTTTATTTCAGGATGAATTGCAGCCAGCTTTTCTACTTCCGCGGATTCTTCTGCAGTTGCAAAACCCAAAACATAAGCTTCAAGTATTCCAGAATCGATAAAGGAGGACGTGTTCATTTTGATTTCATTCCTCCGTGGGTTTTGAATTCCATGCGAATTTTTGTTTTCAAATCAGCTAAAGACATATTCAATTCATCGGCTGCCCGTGCGAGGCTATAACCTTTGAAGTACACCATTTCGAGCGCGGGTGACTGCTTTCTGTGATGGGTGGAATCTGCTTTTCCTGATTTTTCCGGGGTTAATTCAGGATTTAATGTATTTACGGAATTACCTGCAGGCTGGATTTCCGCTAAAGAAATTTTTTGTGAAACAGCTGAAAATGCGGTGCTCCTGGTAATGGTCAGCATCCACATCAGCAGTGATTCTTTCATTGCATCAAAGGAGTTTATTTCCATCCAGAAGCGCATGAATGCTTTTTGCAAAAGTTCTTCTGCCGTTTTTTTATCACCGGCAATTTTCAGCGTTACTCCAAGCAATACAGGCGCGTATTTATCATACAAACGCGCAAAAGCTTCCGTGTCACCCTGCCGGATCTGGTCGATCAGCTGGTGCTCGATGTTGGTGTGACGGATGTTTTCGGTGATGGTAGGATGCATGGTAGCAGCTGGTAAGATAAAATTAAGAAAAATCCGTTGATGGCTCACAATAATAATGAACCGGATGAAAAACCTACTGAGCAATTACTTTTCTATTTGTGACTTAATTACAAAACACATTAGAACAAATAAAATAAGATGATTTAAAAATTCCCGGTACAAACACGAAACCAAAAATCGGGATATTGCTATTGTTTGGACAAACTTGCACATCAATATTCTCTATTCTTATTTCGCTTTTTTTGTTTAATATATTTTTATGTGTAGTCTCATTTTGCGAAATTGCGGTATTATCTAAGGAAGTTATAAAAACATCTCAATGAAATCATATTTTAAAATATTCATTTGCGCCACCATAGTATGCTTCATCACCTCATGCTCCGATTCACAAACTAACTCCTCACAAGACAAACCCAAAAACAGGTGGGGAGAAAATGAATTAGAATCCAAAGAACAAACAATCGAATTAACCTATATCGCCTGGGCCTGCGACTGCGCGAATTGGGCAACTACGGAAGATATGCAAAGGTTTACTGATGCAGATTCCCTTGCCGAGAGATGTGTTTTTCTGGAAGCTGCCGATGACTCATTGGAATTTCCGGACACAATGGATTACAATGGAGATCTTATCCGGTTTACGGGCAGGTTTTATAACGAGAAGGGATTTCCAAAAGGTTTTAGAAGTTCGGAGCCGGTAGATGAAGCACGGGTTTTTCGCTATACCAGCTACAAATTGATCAAAGAATATCATCAATAAGCCGTATACCCGCCAGTAAGATCCAATGACTCAAAATTTCCATAATGCGGCTTAATGCTCAGCACCGGAATTCTTGAATGATTTACAATCTGTTTTGCAAGCGGACCCATGAACACTCCCGTAAGCGCTGATTCATGATCCGTCATAATGATGATAAGATCGGCATTTACGGTAGTGCCATATTTCAAGGCTTCCGCTGCAAGATGCGTACCCTGTACGGTGTGACGCGTGTAAGCAATGCCGGCCTGTTCTACCGCGTGCTGCACCTGGTCGAGCACGATCTGCAGCTTTCCGAATTCATTTTCTTCATCACCGATATCAGGAACATCATTATCATCGAGCAATCCGAGAATATGAATCTTCGCACCGTAAACTTTTGCAAGCGCAGTTGCAAATCCTACCTTCTCGCGTGAGTGAAGACTCCTGTCAATCGGTAGAACAATATTGGAGAACCCCGGTTTCATCGCGTGCGCCTGAACGGTGAGCACAGGGCAGGAGGCAAGGTTCACAATCTTATGTGCGTTGCTGCCAATAAACAATTCTTCAAATCCTTTCGCACCATGCGTTCCGAGGATGATGAGATTTGTTTTTTCCCTTTGTGCAAGCTCCATAATTTCATTAGCGATCTGCCCGGTCGAAGAAGTGTAACGCGGCTTAATTCCATATTCGGATTCCACATCACGCACAATTTCAATAAGCTTGTCTTCGATAAACTTGTCAAGCTTCGCGTGATCTTGTATAACCAGCAAAGGCTCGGGAATTTCAAAGTAAAACGGATCGGGAGCCTGAATATGTACGAGCAAAAGCTCAGCATTAATCAGTCGTGCAAGGAAAGCGG